>NZ_JASHIN010000001.1:0-400397 GCF_030733705.1 Roseovarius sp. MMSF_3298 | reverse complement strand
TCGCAATAATCCCAGTATTCTTCCAGCGTCTCGCCCTTGACCGCGAAGACCGGCGTGCCGCCCTCGGCGATCACGGCTGCGGCGTGGTCCTGGGTGGAAAAGATGTTGCACGAGGCCCAGCGGACCTCCGCGCCCAGCGCCACCAGCGTTTCGATCAGGCAGGCGGTCTGGATCGTCATGTGCAACGACCCCGCGATGCGCGCGCCCTTGAGCGGCTTTTCAGACCCGTATTCCTCGCGCAGGGCCATAAGGCCCGGCATCTCGGTCTCGGCGATGTCCAGCTCCTTGCGGCCGAAACCGGCAAGAGCGATGTCACGGATCGCGCTGTCCGCGGGACTGACTCTCTCTGGCTTGTTCATGTCGCGTCTCCTTTCTTCGTTCTGATGTTTCGGATCATTCTGCTGCGGCGGATACGCCGAAGGTGCGGGCCAGTTCGCTGGCCAGATCCGTGCGTTCCCAGCTGAAGCCGCCGTCATCGTCCGGGACGCGCCCGAAATGGCCATAGGCAGCGGTGCGTGCATACACCGGCTTCAGAAGGCCTAGATGCTCGCGGATGCCGCGCGGGGTCAGTCGGACCATCTCGCGCAGGGTGCTGGCCAACTTGGTCTCGTCAACCCGGCCCGTGCCCAGCGTGTCGACATAGAGGGCGACCGGCTCGGGCACGCCGATGGCATAGGCCAGCTGGATCTGGCACTTGTCGGCCAGCCCGGCGGCGACCACGTTCTTGGCCATGTAGCGCGAGATATAGGCCGCCGAGCGGTCCACCTTCGTCGGGTCCTTGCCGGAAAACGCGCCGCCGCCATGCGGGGCCGCGCCGCCATAGGTGTCGACGATGATCTTTCGGCCGGTGAGGCCCGCATCACCGTCCGGGCCGCCGATGACGAAATTGCCGGTCGGGTTGACGATGATCTTGTCCTGCGACGGCAGGCTCCAGCCCTCGGTCTTGAAACAATCGGTGATGTAGGGCTCGACCAGCGCGCGCACGTCGTCCTGGCTCAGTCCTTCGGCGTGTTGGGTCGAGACGACCACGGTGTCGAGGCCGACCGGTTTGCCGTTCTGGTATTTCAACGTCACTTGGCTTTTGGCATCCGGCCCGAAATTCGGCTGCTTGCCGGATTTCCGGTCCTCGGCCATCGTGCGCAGGATCTTGTGGGCGAACTGGATCGGCGCCGGCATCAACTCCTCGGTCTCGTTGCAAGCATAGCCGAACATGATGCCCTGGTCGCCGGCACCTTCCTCGCCTTTTTCGCCCTCGTCGACGCCCATCGCGATATCGGCCGATTGGGCGTGCAGGCGGCAGACGATCTCTGCATCCTTCCAGGAAAAGCCATGTTGTTCGTAACCGATGTCGCGGATTGCATCTCGGGCGATCTGCTCGACCTCCTTCAGCACGCTTTCCGGGCCGCGCACTTCGCCGGCGATGGTGACGTGATCGGTTGTGGCCAGCGTTTCGCAGGCCACGCGCGATTGCGGATCTGCGGCGAGGTAGGCATCCAGTACCGCGTCCGAAATCCGGTCGCAGACCTTATCGGGGTGCCCCTCGGACACCGATTCACTGGTGAATAGCCATGACTTGTCGCTCATAATCGTTCCTTTCTCCACTGTCGTGGGGTTGGGTCGCTTTTGGCAAAAATTGGATTTTTGCAGGGGTCAGGCGATCTTTCGATCGGCCGATGACTTGTCGGGCGTGTAGGACAGGCTGGGTTGCAGCCACGCCTCCACCTCGGCAATCTTCATGCTCTTGCGCTCGGCGTAGTCGGCCACCTGGTCGGGGCCGATGCGGCCAATGCCGAAATAGGCCGAGTCAGGGTGGGCGAAATAGAGCCCCGAAACCGCCGATGCGGGCCACATCGCGCAGCTTTCGGTCAAGGTGACGCCGGTATGCTCGGGCGCATCCAGAAGGTCGAACAGCGTGCGCTTCTCGGTGTGGTCCGGGTTGGCCGGATAGCCCGGGGCAGGGCGGATGCCGCGATATTGCTCGCGGATCAGAGCCTCGTTATCCAGCGTTTCATCGGCGGCATAGCCCCACAGGCTCCGCCGCACGCGGGCGTGCAATGCCTCGGCAAAGGCTTCGGCGATCCGGTCGCCCAGCGCCTGCACCATGATGGCGTCGTAATCGTTGCCTTCGGCCTTCAGCCGGTCGGCGATGTCGTGCACCTCGCGCCCGGCGGTCACGGTAAAGCCGCCCACCCAGTCCTCGGTGCCCTCGGGCGCCACGAAGTCGGCAAGGCACATCTGCGGCCGGCCGTTCGATTTGCTGCGCTGCTGGCGCAGCTGCGGCATGCGGGCGCGCACGGTCTTGCGGTCCTCGTCCGCCCATACGACGATATCGTCGCCCTGCGCATTTGCTGGCCAGAGGCCAACCACGCCGCGCGGACTGAACCAGTCTTCGGTCTCGATCCGGTCCAGCATCTTCTGCGCGTTGTCGTACAGTTCGCGCGCGGCGGGCCCCTTGTCGGGATCGTCGAAGATGTTCGGGAACTTGCCTTTCATCTCCCAGGTGTTGAAGAACGGCGTCCAGTCGATGAACTCCCGCAGCTTGGCGATGTTCATGTCGTCGATGACCGTCAGGCCCGGCGTCTGCGGGGCAGGTGGCGTGTAGCTCTCCCAGCCGCCGTCGAACCTGGATTTACGCGCCTCGGCCAGCGCAGCGGTCGGCCGGTCGCCGGCGCCTTTCATCCCGTCGCGCAGCTTGTCCTGCTCGGAGACGACATCGGCCAGAAAGTCCGGCCGCGCTGTCTTGGACAGCAGTCTCGAGACCACGCCGACGGCTTTGGACGCGTCATCGACATGGATCACGCCATACTCATACTCCGGCGCGATCTTCAGCGCGGTATGCTTTTTCGAGGTGGTCGCCCCGCCGATCAGCAGCGGGAGGTCGAACTCCTGCCGTTTCATCTCGGCGGCCACGTCGACCATCCGGTCAAGCGACGGGGTGATCAGACCGGACAGCCCGATGATATCGGCCTTTTCCTTCTTCGCCGCCGCGAGAATATCCTCGGCCGGCACCATCACGCCAAGATCGACCACGTCGTAGTTGTTGCACTGCAGCACGACGCCGACGATGTTCTTGCCGATATCGTGCACGTCGCCCTTGACCGTCGCCATGATCACCTTGCCCTTGGCCGAGGTGTCGCCCGACAGGCGTTTTTCCTCTTCCATGAAGGGCAGCAGGTGCGCCACGGCGGCCTTCATCACGCGGGCGGATTTCACCACCTGCGGCAGGAACATCTTGCCCGCCCCGAAGAGGTCGCCCACCACGTTCATGCCGTCCATCAGCGGCCCCTCGATCACATCGAGCGGCTTTTCGGCGCGCTGGCGGCATTCCTCGGTATCGTCGACGACATAGTCGGTGATGCCGTGGACCAACGCGTGTTCCAGCCGTTTCTCGACCGGCAGTTCGCGCCACTTGGGGTCTTCCTTTTTGGAGGCTTCACCGGTGCCCTTGTACTTGTCGGCAATCTCCAGCAGGCGCTCGGTGGCATCGTCGCGGCGGTTCAGAAGCACGTCCTCGACATGCTCTCGCAGCTCTTCGGGGATGTCGTCGTAGACCGTGATCTGCCCGGCGTTGACGATCGCCATGTCCAGCCCCAGCGGGATCGCGTGGTAGAGGAACGCCGAATGCATCGCCTCGCGCACCGCGTTGTTGCCGCGAAAGCTGAAGGACACGTTCGACAGCCCGCCCGAGACATGCACGTCCGGCATCGCCTCCTTGATCAGGCGGGTCGCCTCGAAAAAGGCGTTGGCATAGTCGTTATGCTCTTCGATCCCCGTCGCCACGGCAAAGATGTTGGGATCGAAGATGATGTCCCAGGGCTCGAACCCGGCTTTCTCGACCAGCAGATCGTAGGACCGCTTGCAGATGTCGAACTTGTGCTTCGCGGTTTCGGCCTGACCGTTCTCGTCGAACGCCATTACGACCACGGCGGCACCATAGCGCCGCACGGTGCGGGCCTGTTCCAGGAACGCCTCCTCGCCCTCCTTGAGCGAGATCGAATTGACCACGGCGCGGCCCTGCACGCATTTCAGCCCGGCCTCGATCACCTCGAACTTGGAACTGTCGATCATCACCGGCACGCGGCTGATGTCCGGCTCCGACGCGATCAGGTTCAGGAAGGTCTTCATCGCCTGCTCTGAATCGAGCAACCCTTCGTCCATGTTCACGTCGATGATCTGCGCGCCGTTCTCGACCTGCTGCCGGGCCACGTCGAGCGCGGTGGCATAGTCGTCGTCCATGATCAGGTTCTTGAATTTGGCCGAGCCGGTGACGTTGGTCCGCTCGCCGATATTGATGAAACTGGCAACTCCGGTGCTCATGCTGCGCCCTCCTTAACGTCCGCGCCTTGTGTCTCGAACATCTCCAGGCCGCTCAGCCGCATGCGCTTGACCTTCTGCGGGATCTTGCGCGGGGCCTTGCCCGCGACCGCCTCCGCGATGGCGCGGATATGCTCGGGCGTGGTGCCGCAACAGCCGCCCACGATGTTGACCAGCCCCGACGACGCCCACTCTTCAAGATGCTCGGCGGTTTCCTCGGGCGTTTCGTCATAGCCGCCCATCTCGTTCGGCAGGCCGGCGTTGGGATAGGCGCTGACCCGTGTATCGGCCACCTCGGACAGGGTGCGCACGTGCTGGCGCATCTCGCCCGCGCCCAGCGCGCAGTTGAGCCCGATGGAATAGGGCCGCGCGTGGCTCATCGACACCCAGAACGCCTCGGGCGTCTGGCCGGTCAGGGTGCGCCCCGAACGGTCGGTGATGGTGCCCGAGATCATCAGCGGCGGAATGGTCAGGCCCTCGTCCGACAGGCTGTCGATGGCGAAAAGCGCGGCCTTGGCGTTCAGCGTGTCAAAGATCGTCTCGATAAGCAGCAGGTCGGCGCCCGCCTCGATCAGCGCGCGCGCCGCCTCGCCATAGGCGCGGGCCAGGTCGTCGAACGTCACCGCCCGGAAGCCGGGGTCGTTCACGTCCGGGCTGATGCTGGCCGTCTGGTTGGTCGGGCCGATGCCCCCCGCAACCCAGCGCGGCCGGTCTGGCGTGGCGACCGCGTCTGCGGCCTCCCGCGCAAGGCGGACGGATTCGGTGTTCATCTCGACCACCAGGTCGGTCATGTCGTAATCGGCCTGGCTGATCGCGTTCGCGCCGAAGGTGTTGGTGCACAGGATGTCGGCGCCCGCATGCAGGAAATCCTCGTGAATTTTGCGAATCATGTCGGGCTGGGTCAGGGTCAGCAACTCGTTGTTGCCGCCCACGTCGCTGGGATGATCCTTGAACCGCGCGCCGCGATAGGCGGCCTCGTCGGGCTTTTCCTGTTGGATCATCGTGCCCATCGCCCCGTCCAGCACCAGGATGCGGTCGGCGTTGGCGGCGGCTATGTCGTTGGTCTTGGTCATGCGTTCTTCAATCCTTCAAGCGGCGTTCTCGGCCACAATACTTGGTGTCAGCCCCAATGTCCTGCAGACAGCCAGCGTGACTTTCGGCTGGTTGAGCGTATAGAAGTGAAAGTCGGTGATCCCGGCTTCCATCAGGCGGCGGCATTGCTCGGCGGCAACGCCCGTCGCCACCATCGCGCGGGTTTCAGGGGCTTCGTCCAGCCCGTCGAACATCTGGCCCATCCAGTCGGGCACCGAGGCGCCACAGCCTGCGGAAAACCGCTTCAGCCCCTCGAAATTGGCGACCGGCATGATCCCGGCAACGATCGGCGCGTCGATGCCCGCGGCCCGCGCGCGATCGACGAACCGCAGCACGGTGTCGGTGTCAAAGGCATATTGCGTGATCGCTCGCGCCGCGCCGTTATCGATCTTGCGCTTGAGGTGGTCCATGTCGGCAGCGGCATCGCGGGCCTCGGGGTGCACCTCTGGGTAGGCGGCGACCGAAATGTCGAACTCGCCTTTGCGGCGCAGTGCCGCCACCAGTTCCGCGGCATCGTTATAGCCATCCTCGGGCAGGCTTTGGCCCTCCGGCAGGTCCCCGCGCAGCGCGACGATACTGTGCATGCCGGTCTCCCAGAACGCCTCGGCCTGGGCGTCGATCTCGGCCCGGCTGGCGCCGACGCAGGTGAAGTGGTGCGCCACCGGCAGCCCCGTGCGGTTACCCACCATCTCGACGATGCGCGCGGTGCGGTCCCTCGTGGTGCCTCCGGCGCCGTAGGTGACCGAAAAATACTCCGGGTCGGCCGCACTCAGTTGCGCCACGGTATCGCGCAGTCGGGTCACACCGGCCTCCGACTTGGGCGGAAAAAGCTCGAATGAAATCGACGGCGTGTCGGACGTACCTGTCATGTGCGTGTCTCCATCTCGGTGGTCGGGAGCGAAAGGGCGGGGGCGCGCCACGGCGCCCCCGTCGTGGACTTCAGTGTTTTACGGGCTTGCGGAAATGCTGGATGCCCCAGGCGAGGTGGCCGTCATCTGCGGCCGTCACCCAGTTCTGCAGGCCAACCGCCATCTTGTCGAGATACTCGGCCGAGCAGCCCTTTTCGCGCAATTCGTCGTAATGCGCCAGAAGCTCTTCGCGGACCCGGGCATAGTGCGCCCGCAGATCTCCGACCGCATCCTCCTGCTGTACGGTCTCGAAGCCGAGCCCCTCGGCTGTCTGGCGGTAGAACCCCGGCGACCCGAGACTGTTGAGTTGCAGCCGGTCATAGACGGGTTGCAACACGCCCTGGGGCACGTCATCCGCCTGCATCGGGTCGGTGAATATCAGGTGCCCGCCCGGCTTCAGCACGCGGAACGCCTCGGCCAGGATCTGGTCGCGCTGGTCGGAATGCAGGAAGGCGTCCTGGCTCCAAACCACGTCGACGCTCTCGTCGGCCTCTGGCACGTCCTCGAATACGCCGTGGCGAATGCTGATCTTGTCGGCCAGCCGCGCGGCGCGAACCTTGCCAAGGTTATACTCGTTCTGCGTCTCGGAGATGTTAAGGCAGACAGCCTCGCAGCCGGTCTTCTTCACGACGGTGCGCATCGCGCCGCCATAGCCCGCACCAAGGTCCAGAACCCGGGATCCGGCTTTCAGGTCGGGCAGCGCCTCGATCATGCTTTCGATCGTCAGGTCGCTGGCTTCGCGGATGTTCTTGGTGGTCGCGTAGCGCCCGATATGGAGGTCCTCGCCCCCCCAGATGGTGGAGTAGAACGTATCGGCATCGTCGCTGTCATAGTAGGTTTCCGCGACATCGCGGATATCCGCGTTTCCATCGGCGCCGTTACCGCCCCAGCGGGCCACGTGCTCGGCCGATTTCTCGGCGACGTGGATGAAAAAGTCGGGCTCCTCCTCGGCATACGTATCCTGGAAATCGCCATAGGTGCGCACGCGCTCGAACCCGGCCTCGCGGAACAGGCGGCGCATGTAATCCTTGCGGATCGGGGCCATGTTCAGCGTGTAGGACGACCCGTCGGGGAAGCTGTAGCGCATCCGGCAAAGCCCGTCGTCGATATGGTCCGGCTCGGCGGTGACATCGTCGCCGCAATAATAGAACTTGTGCTTGCTCGAAAAGCCGTGGTCGAGCATGGCATCATAGTTCCGCTGGTCGAGGATCAGCACGCCGTCATGCGTGAGCGCGGCGTAGAACTCGGCCAGGGCGCGGCGGCGGTCCTGTTCTTCGTGAAGGTGGGTGAAAGAGTTGCCCAGGCAGATGATCGCATCGTACTTGCCGTGAATATCCCGGTTCAGCCAGCGCCAGTCCGCCTGGGCCGTCTTCAGGATCAGGCCGCGGCTCTGGCCGTTCTCGAACGCCTTGGCGACCATGGCCGCGTTGCCGTCGGCAGCGGTGACGTCGAAACCCGCTTCGGTCAGGCGCACCGAGTGAAAGCCGGTCCCGCAGGCCACGTCCAGCACGCGTTCCTTGCCGCGCGCCTTCAGGATGTCGATGAAGAACTGACCCTCGCTCTGGGCGCGACCGTCCCAGTCGATCAACTCGTCCCATTTGTCGACGAAGCTGGTGACGTATTCCTTGCGATAATGTCCCGTTTCGCGGTCTGCCAGCGGATCCTTACTGTAGGTCTGCTTGGTCATCGTCAGTTCGGCGTTGCCGGCGACATCGCTGGTCATGTCTCTCTCCGTTATCTGGTGACGGCAGCCCGCACTTGGCCGCAACCGGGCTTCCGGATTCCGCGGTGCGGAACACAGAGGCGGTACCGTCAGGGTTGTCGTTGTTCAGTCCGCACGTCGTTGCGTGGGCAGATCCCTGTGATCACTGGCGGTCGGATCGGTTTGGACCTCGCCGCCCAGCCGGAAAATTTCGTTTATAGAAGTTTTCGCCGGCCTTTAATGTCCCATTGCGTACCTTTTCAACTGAAGCGTATTCAACCTTTGTGTGCGGAATTTTCATGAAATCGCGCAATGTCTCTCTCAAATACCTATAAAGGCTTAATAAATTTAACGCTCAAAAATTAGCCGTCACGCCTCACCGGGCGATAACCCGAAGAATCGCGACCAGCGGCAGTTCAGGTTATGCTTCGATAAGCTAATTTCTTGCGGGTTCGCCGAGCCATGTCAGACAGGAAAACTTCATTCAGTCTCACCCGGTTCGAAGTGGTAAGACACGCGCCAATAGTCTCTCCACCTGATTGTCCATTCCTTCAAGTTCGGGAACCGAATGACGGACAACACAAACAAGCGACTTTACCAGGACGTGGTAATCCGGACGTCCGGCTAGGTTGTCGCTGGAAGCCCAAAGACAAGAGAAACTGGCCCCATCCGGCAAATCTGGCATGGCATCGAGAGAATATCTTTGGTCAAATGGCTTCCGAAGGTCCCGCTCCTTGGGATTAAACACTAACCTGCCAGTATGAAAAAAATAATTTCCCGCGGCATAACGAAAGCCCTTGGCCGTAGCCGACCATTCCAGTCCGAAATGCCAAAGGCTGACCCGCCGGTAATTGACAAGATTCAAATGACGCGAGGCCAATCCGAAATCCTGTCGCGCTGTTTGTCAATTGATCTGGAGGTCGATCCGAAAGAAGCCCGGATATTCGCCTTTGCCGCCGTGCCAGAGAGCGATGGAGGAGGAATCGTTCATCGGAAAGGTGACCCGAAAGTCGCGCTTGAAAAACTCGACCTGTTTTGCGCGGGTTTCGCTCATGTCATTGGGCACAATATTCTGCGCCATGACCTGCCGCATCTCATGGCGGTCTCGCCGCGCTTCTCAAAGCTCGCAGAGGGACCGATTGACACGCTGTGGCTCAACCCACTGGCATTCCCGCGCAATCCCTACCACAATCTGGTGAAACACTACCGCGATGGGCGGCTGCAAAGTGGTCACGTCAATGATCCTGAGTTCGACGCGCGGCTCGTGTTCGAGGTTCTTCGCAACCAGATCGACGCCTTCGTATCGCTGAACACGTTGTCGCCAGAAACGATGATGGCCTATCACTGGCTGTGCTGCCGAGGTCCCGGTAGCGACGGGTTTGATCGGTTGTTCAGCGATGTACGCGGGGCGTCCATCCCGACGCAAGCGGAAGCGCATGAGGCCATTCAGACGCTGCTAAAAGACGTGGCCTGTGGCGCACAGGTGAACGCTGTGCTCGAGCGGCTCTCGGACACTGAGCTGGGTTGGCCGATGGCATATGCCCTTGCCTGGATTTCGGTCGCTGGTGGGGATTCTGTCATGCCGCCTTGGGTGCGGGCGCAGTTCCGTGACGCAGCACGTCTCGTCAAAGCCCTGAGGGATACGAATTGTCGTAATCCGCAATGTGGCTATTGCGTAGAGCATAACGATCCTGCCCGTGCGCTCGAGCGCTGGTTCGGCTTCCCAAGTTTCCGTCCAGACCCGGTCGACGAAGACGGACGCCCGCTTCAGGAAAAGATCGTGGCGACGGCCATGGAAGGTGACAACCTTTTGGGCATCCTGCCGACGGGCACGGGCAAATCCATCTGCTATCAGATCCCCGCGCTGTCTCGGTTCGACAAAACCGGGGCCTTGACCGTCGTCATATCGCCGCTTGTGGCGCTGATGGCGGACCAGGTTCAGGGCTTGGTACGGGCCGGAATTTCCTCGGCGGTTACGATCAACGGGCTATTGTCTTTGCCCGAGCGTCAGGATGCGCTCGACAAGGTACGGCTTGGGGACGCTGCGATCCTATTGATTTCGCCCGAACAATTACGCAGCACAACAGTTCGATCCGTTTTGGCACAGCGCGAGGTAGGGCTGTGGGTGCTGGACGAGGCACATTGCGTATCGAAATGGGGGCACGATTTCCGACCCGACTATCGCTATGTTTCGCGGTTCATCAAGGAGAGCTCAGGCGATGAACCCGCTCCGGTACTTTGCTTGACCGCAACGGCAAAGCCGGACGTCGTGCAGGACATACGCAGTCATTTCAAAGAGCGGTTGGGGTCCGAGCTGGCGTTGATCGACGGTGGCGCATCGCGGTCGAACCTGAGCTTCCAGGTGCTGCCAACGCAGCGGGCAACCAAGATGACCGATATCCTCGACACAATCGAGGCCCGACTTCCACGTGAGGGCGCGTCAGGAGCGGTCGTCTATTGTGCGACCCGAAACGCCACCGAGCGCGTGGCGGAGTTCTTGAAACAACACGGCATCGCGGCGGAACGTTATCATGCGGGCCTTAGCGCCGATGACAAGCGTGAGATCCAGGAGGACTTCCGCGTCGGCAATTTGCGCGTAATCGCGGCCACCAACGCCTTTGGGATGGGGGTCGACAAGCCGGACATTCGTCTGGTGGTTCACGGGGACGTGCCGGGGTCGCTGGAAAACTACCTGCAAGAGGCCGGGCGCGCCGGACGGGACCGCGAGCCTGCAAACTGCGTACTTCTGTTCAATACCGAAGACGTAGATCGTCAGTTCAACCTCAGCGCGCGGTCTCGACTCGCGCGGCACGAGATCGGCGCGATCCTGAAAGCACTTCGTCGGCTTGACACACGAACCGGAAAGGGCGGTGAAATCGTCGCCACGCCGGGTGAGATCGTGCATGAAGAAAAAGACCGGGATTTCCAGCGGGACAGCAATACTGATGATACGCGGGTGAAGACGGCCGTCGCCTGGCTGGAAGAAGCGCACCTTCTGAACCGCGAGGAAAATCGGGTGCAGGTGTTTCCTGCGTCGCTACGGGTCAAGAGCATGAAGGAGGTTCGCGAAATCCTCGCATCTGCCGAGATCACAGAGCGGCGGCGAGAGGACCTGACGGCTATCGTGCAGCATATCATCAACGCGCCGCAGGAAGAAGGCATCACCACGGACGAGTTATGCGGGGTCAGTGGGCTGACGGTGTCGGGCGTTCGAAAGGCTCTGGTGGACCTCGAGGCGCTCGGCATCGCAAAGGACGACACGAACATCACCATCTTCGTGCATGTCCGTGTCGAGAATGCATCGTCGAAACGCTTCGATGCGGCATCCCGGCTGGAAGCCGACCTGATCGCGATTGTGAGAGAGCAGGCGCCCGACGCGGAAATCGACGAGGTTTTGTCCTGTCATCTGACCTCAGTTGCGCAAGCCCTGCGGGAGCGGGGCCACGCCTCTGTGCGGCCTGACATCGTCGAGGGACTGCTCCGCGGCATGGCGCAAGACGGCCGCGACATGGATGGCGGGCGGGGCAATATTGGCCTGCGCAAAGCCTCTAAAGGCAGCCTCTTGGTGCGCCTACAAAGATCGTGGGCGGTCGTCGAGCAGTCCGCTCAGCTTCGGAGGCAGGCGGCGGAGCGGTTGGTGTCTCATTTGATCGACCAGGTTCAGGCCGGCCTGCGCGGCAAGGACGTTCCTGTTGAGACCACCCTTGGTGACCTTCTGGCGGCGATCAGTAGCGATGCGTTCTTGCGAGCGTCCGTCAATGATCCGTCGAAGCTGATGGACCGTGCGCTTCTGTGGCTGCACGAACAGCAGGTGGTGACTCTGGGTAAGGGCTTGTCCGTGTTTCGCTCAGCCATGACGTTGCACATCAATCCGGAAGGCGGCGGTTTTACGACCCAGCATTTCGCGCCACTCGAAGACCACTACAGCGAACAAACCGTCCAGACTCACGTGATGGCGGCCTACGCGACCAAAGGCATCGACGATATCGATCAGGCCCAGCGGCTCGCGCATGATTATTTCGCACTGGATCAATCCGACTTCATGAAGGCTTGGATGCCGGGGCGGATGTCAGAGTTCAGGCGGCAGGCCACGCCCCAATCCTATGCGGAGATTGTCGATGATCTGGGCAACAAGATCCAAGAGCATATCGTGCGTGACGACCGCGAACAGACCAATGTGCTGGTGCTTGCGGGTCCGGGCTCGGGCAAGACGCGTGTGTTGGTCCATCGTGTCGCCTACTTGGTCCGGATCAGGCGCGAGGATCCCAACGGCATTCTGGTTCTTGCCTATAATCGCCACGCGGCGGCCGAGATCCGGGAGCGCTTGCGGCGGCTGATTGGCGACGACGCGCGGTTCGTGACGGTTCTGACGATCCATGCCCTGGCCATGCGCCTGGTCGGGGCGAGTTTTGCCGGTCGAGCAGGGGCAGATGCGCCTGATTTCGATACGCTTCTGACCGATGCAGCGCGTCTGTTGCGCGGCGACGGGCTGGACAAGGTCGAGGCCGAAGCCTTGCGAGAGACCTTGATCCAGGGGTTCCGCTGGATACTCGTCGACGAATATCAGGACGTAGGCCCTGAGGAATACGCTTTGATCGCCACCGTGGCCGGGCGCAGCATCGACGACCCGGACCAAAGGATCAGCCTCTTCGCGGTCGGCGATGACGACCAAAACATCTATGCGTTTGCAGGTGCTTCAGTGCGCCACATCCGGCAATTCGAGCAGGATTACTCCGCCAAGCCGGTCTTTCTGACCGACAATTACCGCTCGTCGAGGAACATCATCGCGGCGGCGAACGCCGTGATCGAAGGATCGCGCGAGCGAATGAAAACGGGGCACGGAATTACCGTCGACCAATCGCGGCAGAAAGACCCGGCCGGAGGGATCATGGAAAGCCTGGACCCGGTTGCGCAAGGGCGGGTTCAAATTCTTGGCTGCCCAGCCGGGAATGACGCTCAGGCCCTTGCTGCGGTCAACGAGATGGTCCGACTGTCAAAACTGATCCCGGATTGGAGTTGGAAAGGTGCGGCAATCATTTCTCGTGATTGGCGCAAGCTTCTACCGGTCCGCGACTTTGCTGAGGCGCATGGAATTCCAGTCGAGATGGCGAACGAGAACTTGCCAAGTGTGTGGCGCACCCGTGAGATGCAGAGATTTGTCGGCAGTCTGCGCGACAGGCAGGGGGCCATGGTCAGCTTGGGCGACCTGACCGAAATTCTGAACGCGATACCCGCAAGCTGTTGGACTGACCGGATTGGCGAGGGCCTTGGCCAGCTTGCGCGAGAAGTTGATGGCAAGGCGCTTCCGACCCCTGATGTGGTGGAATGGTTTGCTGAATGGTCGAAGGATTCTTGGGGGGTGCAGCGCGGCCTCAAATTGTTGACGGCTCACCGCGCGAAGGGTCTCGAATTCGACGATGTCGTGATCATGGATGGTGGTTGGGAGCGGCCCTCGCGAAAAGAAGATCAGGACGCGCCGAGGCGATTGTTCTATGTCGCCATGACGCGCGCGCGGCGCAATTTGATCGTCATGAGCAATGACAATCACGAATACCTTCCCACCGAGTCGCCTGCCGTGGTCACGCGACACGTGGTGCCCGACTTGACGACAGTCCCCGGCCCACGCCGGTTCTTTCAATCGCCTGAAATGAAGATGGTCGACCTGTCATTCGCAGGACGCCAAGGTGATCGGCACATCGTTCATGACGCGATCGCCGAAGCACAGGTCGGCGATCCGGTCAGGCTCTCCACTGTCTGCGATCGCTGGCAGATCGAGGATGCTCGAGGGCGGTCCCTCGGGCGGATGTCAAAAGCCTTCGCACCGCCATCTGGCACGAGTTTTGTCGCCGGCGAGATCGCGGCCATTATACATCGGAGTAAAGAGGATGCAGATGAGCGCTTCCACCATCTGCTGAAACGCGCCAATTGGGAAGTCGTTTTGCCTGAACTGGTCTTCGAAGAGGTCAAGGGTGTTGAGAGGGATTGAGAAAGGATCAGAACGGCAAGTAAGGCGGTCAACGGGTCGCTCGCTTCTCTTTCGACAAGGCACTACTGAGGGCCGAAAGCGGTGGATGACTTGTCTAGGGTGAAAGGCGGAAAAGTCCGCGTAGCAGACCCTGACCCAATCAGTCGCGCTTGTCTGCTCTCGGCCCAAAGCCGACCTTCGCGCTTGGCGCAGCGGATGACCGGTGTCAGCCCAGAATGGCCCTTCTTGTCGCGTCGGCCATCACACCTTGGCACGGAGCGCGGAGCGGATGTTCGCTGTGCAAGCGGGCGATTATTGGGTCGGCGGCGCAAGCTGGCTTTCAATCAAGCGTGTCGGCCGAACCCCAACTTCGTCGATGAGAGGCGCGAAAGCGATCCCGTAGCCGAAACTGCTCACTTACTCTGCGGAGATTTCGCAATTCCGCCATACAGTGCCATCGGAAGCAAGGACGATGGCTTGCCTCTTCGCATGACAGCGGTGCCCCTGTTTAGCACGGCGCCGCCTCTGCGCAGCTCAGCCCTTGTGACGTAACGCCTCCAGGACGGCCCTGAACGCTGGCGAAGGCTGGCGCCGGTTGGGGTAGTAGAGGTGGAAGGGATCGAAGAACGGACAGTAGTCATCCAGCACCTGCACCAGGCGTCCCGCCTTCAGATGGGGGTCGGCCAGATCCACCGACATGTAGGCGCAGCCGAAACCGGCGAGCGCCGCGTCGAGAACCAGAAAGATGTTGTTGAACGCCAGTGGCCCGTCGACCCGGACCCGCAGATCATGTCCGTCCTCGCGGAATTCCCAGGGGAAGGTGCGCTTGGCCGATTGCAGGAGGAAGTTGACGCAAGGCAGGTCAGCCAGGTCGCGCGGGTGGGTCGGCTTGGGGTGCGCCTCGAACACCTGCGGCGCGGCCACGACGATGTAGCGCAGGGGTTCGCCGATCCGGGCCGAGATCATGTCCTTGGCGAGGTGCTCGCCCCGCCGCACGCCCGCGTCAAAGCCTTCGGCCACGATGTCGTTGAACCCGTTGTCCTGCGTGATCTCGACCTTGATGTCCGGGTTTGCCTGTAGCAGAGGCTGCAACTTGGGCCAGAGCACCTGGCTGATGCCAAGCTCGGAGGACACGAGTCGGACCGTGCCCGCAGGTGTTTCGCGCAAGCTACCAAGCTCGTCGAGCTGCGCATCGATCTGGCCGATATGGTGGCTGATGCCGTCAAGCAGGCGCTGCCCGGCCTCGGTCGTGGCGACGGCGCGCGTGGTCCGGGTCAGCAGGCGCAGGCCGAGCCGTTCCTCCAGCTGGCGGATCGTGTGGCTCAGCGCCGATTGCGACACGCCGAGGCGGGCGGCAGCGCGGGTGAAGTTGCTTTCCTGCGCCACGGCCAGAAAGGCCCGGAGGTCGTTGAGGTTTTCGCGGGGCACGGTCTGTCTTTCATTCAGGATGGTCGATTGATCAAATGCGATTACATCCGATTTGTGGATAATCAGCAAGACAGACAGAAAGGCACGATATGGCTCGCATTTTCGTAACCGGTTCGACGACGGGGGTCGGGCATAATGCCGCGAAGTCCCTCCTCGAGGAGGGGCACGAGGTCATCCTCCACGCACGCAATGCCGAACGCGCCGAAAGTCTCGGGGCGCTGGCAGACAGGGCCCAAGTGTTGACAGGGGATCTGGGCGATCTGACTGAGGTCCGGCAGCTGGCCGAGGATCTGAACGCCATCAGGTCGATGGACGCGAACCTCCACAATGCGGGGATCATTGACGATGAGCGGGCGGAAACGCCGGATGGTCTGCTTCGGGTGCTGATGGTCAACGCGCTGGCGCCCTATATGCTCAGCCTGCTGGAGGATCGCCCCGCGCGGCTGATCTTTACCGGCAGTTTGATGCACCGGGGCCACGACGGGGCGCTGGACGACATGGACTGGACCCGCCGCCGCTGGTCGGCGAGCAGCGCCTATGGCGAGAGCAAGCTGCTGGTCACGGCCCTGTCGGCGGCTTTTGCGCGCAGGCTCGATGCTATCTGCCACACGGTCGATCCCGGCTGGGTGCCGACGCGGATGGGCGGTGCCTCGGCCAGCGATCCATTGGATCAAGCGCATATCACCCAGTGCTGGCTGGCGACCGGTGCCGGGGAGGAGACGGGCGGCTACTGGCACCACATGCGCCGCCAGCGCCCCGATCCCAAGGTCGAGGACCCCAGCTTTCAGGACGAAGTGCTGAACCGGTTCGCGGAGATGACGGGCGTTCCTGTGCCCTAATCAGATCATCTCGATGCGGACGGGGAAGGTGCCCTTGTGCAGCAGGGGCGCCACTTCGCCCTCGATATGGCCCAGCCGGATCAGGTCATCGCGGAATGTGTAATCGTCGTGGAACAGCGCGAGGTTACCCCAGCCGAGAAAGTAGCACAGATCCCCCGGCGTCTCGTCACTGAACGCCTCGAAGCCACCTTCGTCGAGGCGACGCGGCAGATGCACGATCTTCTCGTTGGTCGAGAAGTCCCGGATCTCCAGCTCGGCGGGCAGCATTGAGACAAGGTCGCGCGTGGTCGGGTTGTCGAACAACTGATAGACCGCCTGCTGGTCGTCGAAACCTACGCGCATCTGCATCGACTGCGCGCGGGCCACGGCGGGGATCATCAGGGCGGCGGCGCCACCCGCAAGGATGGCGCGGCGGTTAAGTCGGGTCGTCATGTCTCAGCTCTCCGTCTTCGGTTTCAACAGATTATGGCCCGTGCCGGTGATCGCAAGCGCCACGATGGCCAGAAGAACGCTTCCGGCAAAGGTGGCTTCGACCGACCACAGGTCCAGCAGGAAGCCCCCGATGACGCCGCCCAGCAAGATCGACGCCTGGATCACCGCGACTATCAGCCCGCCCGCCGCCTCGGGAAGGTCATCGACGTTGCGCGACATCCAGCTCATCCAGATCACCGACATGGCGGTGTTCATCGCGCCCCAGATCGCCAGCAGCAGCCCCGCAGCGACCACCGATCCCCCAACGATCAGCAGCGCCGCCGTGCAAACGCCTATCACCAGCGCCGGCAGGCAGAGCAGCCGCTCGACCCGGCCTCCGACCATGCGCCCCGAGAGCGACGAGCCGACGAACCCGGCCCCGCCCAGCACCAGCAGCAGCACTGACAACAGGTCGACACCGACGCCGGTGACCTGTTCGAGGAAAGGCCGCAGGTAGGTGAACATGGTAAAGGCCGAGCCCCAAGTGAAGGTGATCGCGATCAGCCCGCGCCGGAAATGGCGACGCCGCAGCAGCGTGCCGAAGGTGGCAAGGCTGGCCCGCGTCGTCACCGGTAGCGAGGGCAGCGCCACGAGGTGCCACACGAGGTTCAGCGCCACCACCGGCGTCAGCGCCCAGAACACACCGCGCCAGCCGACGATGTCGCCAAGGTAGCTGCCCAGCGGCGCGGCAAAGGCCGCCGCGATCGCCTGTCCGCCATACATCAGCCCGAGCGCGCGGGGCACGTCGGCCTCTGGCACCAGGCGCATCAGGATAGAGGTCGCCAGCGACCAGAACCCGCCGACGCAGACCCCCAGCAGTGCCCGACCCGCCATCAGCACCGCAAAAGACGGCGCCAGCGCCACCACCACCAGCGAGATCAGCATCAGCGCCGTCAGCACCACCAGCACCGTCTTGCGGTTGATCCGCCCCGCGATGGTGGTGATTGCAAGGCTGGTGGCCACCGCAAAAAGCCCGCTGATCGAGATCGCCTGCCCTGTCTGCCCGGTCGTGGCGCCAAGCCCCTCGGCCATCGGCGTCAACAGGCTGACCGGCATGAACTCCGACGCGATCAGCATCGCCACGCAAAGCGACATGGACCAGACGGCGGCCCAGGCCCCGTGGGTCGTCTCGTCTGGCTGTTCGAGGGGAATGTCCGTCAAGGTCTGCTCCGTCTGTCTGCCTTCGGCCTCTTCTATCCGTTCGGAGCGCGCGCGTTTATGCGGGATTCCGGCATGCAGTCATGCGCGGAATGGATCAAAGCCGCACCTGCAGCGCGCCCATTGATGAATGATCCTCATAGCGACATCCGGACTTTGCGGTCTAATCGTATGGTTTCCCGCCCCCATCTTGAGTGCAGATAAAGCAAGAAAGGGATCAAAGATGACCGAAATACCGCAAACCCCCGCCGCAACCGACGTCACCGATCAGGGCCGCCGCAACCTGCTCAAGATGGCAGGCGTGAGCGCCGCCACCATCGCCGCCGCCTCCTTCGGCAACCCGCTGCGCGCCCAGAGCAGCGACTGGGACAAGACCTTTCCGCAAAGCGATGCGGTCGAGCATTCCAAGGTCGAGTTCACCAACCGCTATGGCATCACCCTCGTGGGCGATCTCTACATGCCCGCCGAGCGCTCCGAAGGCGTCATGCCAGCGCTGGCCGTTGCTGGCCCGTTTGGCGCGGTCAAGGAACAGGCCGCCGGTCTTTACGCGCAGATCATGGCCGAGCGTGGTTTCGTGACCCTGGCCTTTGATCCGTCCTATGTCGGTGAAAGCGGCGGCCAGCCGCGCTCGGTGGCCTCGCCGGACATCAACACCGAGGACTTCATGGCCGCCATCGACTTCCTCGGCCTGCATGATGCGGTGGACCGCGAAAGGCTCGGCATCATCGGGATCTGCGGCTTTGGCGGCATGGCGCTGAACGCGGTGGCCGCCGACAAGCGGGTGAAGGCCGTCGCGACGACCTCGATGTATGACATGTCCCGCGTGATGGCGAAGGGTTATTACGACAGCCTCACCGACGAACAGCGCGCCGAAAACCTCGCCGCCATGAGCCGTCAACGCTGGGATGATGCTGCGTCCGACAGCCCCGCTCTGGCTGGTGGCCTGCCCGACAGCCTCGACGGCATCGACGACCCGGTGATCCAGATGTATTTCGCCTATTACAAGGATCCCGAGCGCGGCTATCACCCCCGGTCGGTGAACTCGAACGACGGCTGGACCGTGACCAACCCGCTGTCCTTCATGAACATGCCGCTGCTGACCTACATCGACGAGATCGCACCGCGCCCCATGCTGGTGATCGCCGGCTCCGAGGCACACTCGCGCTATTTCAGCGAGGAGGCGGTCGCGGCGGCGGCAGAACCGAAGGAACTGATGATCATCGACGGCGCCGATCACGTCGATCTGTATGACCAGGTGGACATCATCCCCTTCGACAGGCTCGAGTCGTTCTTCAGCCAGAACCTCGCCTGAAGCCGGGCGATTCAAGACGGGGTGCGGCCTGCCGGGCCGCACCCTGTTTCATTTCGGTGGTCCGGACGTCGAATGGCCAGCCCGACGGTCCGCGCCCAGCATTGCCCGAACGAGCGACGCCAGATCACTCCGAGACTGTCCGGCGGGCGTAGCGCTTCGGTCCGAATGGATCCGGCTGACAAATCGAGCCACAGGCGCGCTCGGTCACGCAATCATCGCGCTGTTGCCCACACCCGCATCGTCCACATCGCCGTTGCGCTGCCACCAGGTGAGATGTGCGCCTTCTCCGCGAACTGGATCTCTGCCCTTAGAACGCGCTTCGCGTTGGAAGAATGACCGCTTTCCTGAAGCTGTGGCGCAGGGTCGGCGACAATTCTTGGACGGCCAGTATATCGGGTGCGCCTGTAGAAAAAGGTGCACCAACTCGACCGGGCGCGGCCGCTTTCTGCGCACATCAGCCATTCAACATGGTCGCAGCGAAGGTCGGGAGTCCGCCCATTGCACTGTATGCTGTTTCTTTAGAACTTTTTGAGTGTGCGCGAAGGCGCTCATCAGATCCAGCAATGCTTTTTTTGCCAATAGTCGTATCGTTTGACAGCACAGTCAAAAACATCAGACGTTCAAGGTTTTGTTTGCCGCTCCGAATGATTGCAGCAATTTTGATTTGGCTTAGGGACGGGGGTGTGGCGGTCAACGCGTGCTCAAATGAGGCGCATCAACCTTTCTCATGGAAACATCTTTATTCGCGCTGATTTCAAATCTCAGCTTCACCGTGACGTAAAACCCGCCGCGCTGAATAAAATCATCCGATATTCTGCGCGCGCCGTGCATAGCGCGAGGCACCAAAAGTCACAACTTTGGGACCCACCCTGGGACTCAGGCGAGTGGCGTCCGGAATTGCCGGGTCCCACAAGCGCGTTAAGCGTCTGGTCGATAGTGGAATTTTGGCTCCGGCGGTAGGGATCGAACCTACGACCAATTGATTAACAGTCAACTGCTCTACCGCTGAGCTACGCCGGAATACCGGGGGCGGATATAGCAACCTCGTCTGGCGGCGTCCAGAGGGATTGTGACAAAAATTTCGCCGCCTTCACAATAATTCGAAACGCGAGGTCGCGGTCAGGTTTCCATCCGGGACAACCAGGTTTCTTCCATGAAGATCAATGAGATGCGCCAGAACGTTTCTTGCGGCCGCGCCAAGTAGCGCGACGGGCGTGTCGGTGTAGATACGCCGCGCCAGGGTTTGTGCGTCTGCCGGGCCGTCGCGCAGCGCACCTAGGATCGACGCTTCGCGCCCCTCGCGGTGCGCGAGCAGCCAGTCGAGCCGCTCCATCGGGTCCTTGATCGGCGCGCCGTGACCCGAATGAAACACCTTTGCACCGCGGGCTCTCAATCGACGGCAGGAGGCCATGAAATCCGTCAGGTCTCCGTCCGGCGGCGCCACCAGCGAACTGGACCAGCCCATTACCAGGTCACCGCAAAACACAATGTCGCCCAGGGCAAAGGCCATGTGGTTGCCAAGATGCCCAGGGGTCCAGAGTGCCTCCAGCGCCCAACCCTCGGCTTCGATCACCGTGCCATCGCTCAACGCGACGTCCGGGGCGAAGCCGGCCTCCACGCCTTCGCCGGCATCCTCGAGTCCTGATGCGGCCAGCCGCTTCATGATGGCGCTGCGCCCAGCTCCCGACGGTCCGAAGCCGTGCACCTGCGCGCCCGTCTCGCGCGCCAGCCGATGCGCCAGCGGCGAATGATCGACGTGGCTGTGCGTGACCAGCACGTGGCTCACCTTTTGTCCCGGGGTCAACGCGCCCAGTATGGCGGCCAGATGTGCCGCATCGTCGGGTCCGGGGTCTATCACCGCGATGTCGCGCGTACCCACCAGGTAGGTATTCGTCCCCCAGTAGGTCATCGGCGAGGGGTTGTCGGCGAGTACCCGTCGCAGGCCCGGCGAAAGTTCCTCGGCGACGCCGGGTGTGGGGCGGTCTTCATCCATATGCTTGGCTCTTTCCGATCCTGATCGTCGCGGATAGGTTTAGCGCATGTCCTTTCGCTGGCTCAAACCCTATATGCCCCGGTCGCTTTACGGTCGCGCCATCGCGATCCTGCTGCTGCCGGTGATCACCTTGATGCTGGTGGTCTCGATCGTCTTCGTGCAGCGCCATTTCGAAGGTGTGACCAAGCAGATGACCCGCACCGCCAGCCGCGAGGTCGTGGTTCTGCTCGACGCCGATCTGCCACCGTCCGAAATCGGCGACTCGCGGTTGGCGCGGAACCTGCGTATCTCGGTCGAGGAAATGCCGCTCGACGCGCTCCCCGAAGGCGACAGCCGCCGCTGGTACGACTTCACAGGCGGCTACGTGATTGCCGAGTTTAACCGGCTTCTGCCGATGCTGCACGCGCTCGAGCTGCCCGATGACCAGGTCGTGCACCTGTATTTCGCCATGCAGAACGAGGGTGTGCGGCTGACCTTCGACCGTCGGCGCGTGTCGGCCTCCAACCCGCATCAACTGCTGGTTTACATGTTCTTCTTCGCCGCGCTGATGACGATCATCGCCTATTTCTACCTGCGCAATCAGCTGCGCCCGATCACACGCCTGGCCAGCGCGGCCGAGGCGTTCGGTCGCGGCCGCCACGTCGCTTATCGGCCGTCGGGCTCGACCGAGGTGCGCGCGGCGGGGGCAGCCTTCCTTGACATGCGCGCCCGTATAGAGCGCCAGATCGAACAGCGCACCTTGATGTTGTCGGGGGTCAGCCACGATCTGCGCACGCCAATCACGCGTCTGAAACTGGCCCTTTCGATGCTCGACGCCGAGGATCGCGGCCCGATGGAAAAGGACGTGTCCGACATGGAACGCCTGATCACCGAATTCCTCGATTTCGCCCGCGGTGCGCAGGAAACGACACCCGAGCCCACCGATCCGCAGGCCCTCGTCGCGCGGATCGTCGAGGAGTTCCAGCGTGCCGGAAAGGCCGTCGAGCTTGGCCCCTGCGAAGGGCAGGGCGATGTGGCACTGCGCCCCGGCGGAGTGCGGCGCGCGGTCGAGAATTTGATCGGAAACGCCGTGCGCTACGGCAAAAGGGCCGAGGTGTCGGTCCAGCTGACCGACCGTGCCCTGCGCATTCGTGTCGAGGATGACGGCCCCGGCATCCCGCAGTCGCAGCGCGAAGAGGCGCTCAAACCCTTCGCCAGGCTGGACGAGGCCCGCAACCAGAACCTCGGCACCGGGGTCGGGCTGGGCCTGGCCATCGCGATGGATATCGCCCGCGCCCATGGCGGCACGCTGCGCCTGGGAAGCAGCGAGCGCCTTGGCGGGTTGCAAGTCGACCTGGTGATCGGGCGCTGACAGGCGTCGGGCCACGATCAGGGCCGGGGGCAGGGGCCCGGTGTCAGGCTGTTGCGGCGGCGTCGGCCTTTCGCTCCTTGGGAAAGAAGCTGTAATAAAAGACCGGCGCGGCCACCAGCGTCAGCACCGAGGCGAATCCCAGCCCGCCCATGATCGTCACCGCCATCGAGGCAAAGAACGCGTCCCACAAGAGCGGGATCATCCCCAGGATCGTCGTCGCCGCCGCCAGCACCACGGGCCGCAGGCGCGAGGTTGACGCATCCAGCACGGCCTGCCGGAAAGGCACGCCGTCGGCACGTACAAGGTCGATCTCCTCGACCAGTACGATGCCATTCTTGATCAGCATCCCCGACAGGCTCAGCAGCCCCAGCAGCGCCGTGAACGAAAACGGCAGGCCGGTGCCCAACAGGCCGATCACCACGCCGTTGACGCTCATCGGCACCAGCAGCCAGATGATCACCGGCTGGCGGATCTTGCCGAACAGCAGAACCGAGATCAGCACCATGATGATCAACGATATCGGCAACTGTTTGCCCAATGCCGTCTGCGCTTCGGTCGAGCTTTCGTATTCGCCGCCCCATTCCAGCGCATAGCCCTCGGGCAGATCCATCGCTTCGACCGCGCCGCGCAGCTGACCAAAGACGCTGGCGGCATTCTCGCCCGCGGGCACCCCGGCCTGAACCGATATCGTCGGGACCCTGTCGCGCCGCACAAGGAACGTGTTCTGTGCTTCCCACCCGAACCCGTCGGTGATCTGCGCCACCGGGATATAGGCTTGCGCCGCGTCGGAATAGACCGGCAGGTCGGCCAGGTGTTCCGCGCCCTCACCCCCGGCGCTGTCGGCCCGCATGATGATCGGGATCAGCCGGTCCTGCTCGCGGTAGAACCCCACCTGCACGCCCTCGGTCCCGAACTGAAGCGCCTGGGCCAGGTCGTCGCGCGCAACACCCGCCGCCTTGGCCCGCTCATCGGCGAATCGCGGCACCAGCGTCAGTTCCCGCTCGCGCCAGTTGGTGCGCAGATCTACCAGCCGGTCTGACGCACCGACCATGACTCCTGCCGCCTCATCGGCCAGCTGCCGCAGCACATCGGGGTCGGGCCCCGAGAACCGCGCCTCGATAGGCGCCCCGCCACCGGGGCCGAAGGCCAGCCGCTCCGTGCGGAACTCGCCCTCGGGCAGGGCGGTCCGGCCAAATTCCTCGACATCCGCCCGCAGCGACGGGATCTGCTCCAGGGTCTCGGTGCGGATGATCAGGTGGCCATAGGTCGGCAGCGCCTCCTCGGGGGCGTAGGTCAGCATGAACCTCGTCGCGCCGCCACCGATGAAGGTGGCCACCGACACCACGTCGTCGCGCTCGGCCAGCCACGCCTCGACCTGGGCCATGTCCTCCGACACGCGATGGATACTGGCGCCCTGGGGCAGCTTGTAATGCACGTAGAACAGCGGCGTGTTGGAATCGGGAAAGAACTGCTGCTTGACCTGCGCAAATTCCATGTAGCACACCACCGTCACCCCGATCAGCGCCAGGATCACCAGGTAGCGCACCCGCAGCGCGCCGGACAGCACCGCGCGGTAGGCGCGGAAGAGCGGCCCGGCATAGGGGTCATGAGCGTCGCCACTGCCCACCTTGAAGAAGTAATGCCCCAGAAGCGGCGTCGCGGTGATCGCCAGCACCCAGGACAAGAGCAGCGACATTCCGATCACCGCGAAAAGCGAGAACAGGAACTCGCCCGTGGCGTCGGGGCTCAGGCCAATGCCTGCAAAGGCCATGATCCCGATCACCGTCGCACCCAACAGGGGCGTCTGGGTCTTGCCGGCCACGTCCTCGGCCGCATCGCGTGCGGACTTGCCGCCCGCCATGTCGCCCTGCATCCCCTCGGCCACCACGATGGCGTTGTCCACCAGCATCCCCATCGCGATGATCAGCGCCCCCAGCGAAATCCGCTCCATCTCGATCCCGAAGATGGCCATCAGGAACACCGTGCCCACCACCGTCAGAAGCAGTGTCGATCCCACCACCACGGCCGAGCGCCAGCCCATGAAGACCGCCAGCACCAGCACCACGATCGTCACCGACATGGCCAGGTTCAGCAGGAAATCGTTCGATGCCTCGTCCACCACCACGTGCTGCTGGTAGATCGGGTGCAGTTCCACCCCGGCAGGTACGTCGCGCATCAGTTCGGCCAGCCGCGCATCCACCCGCTTGCCGACGTCCACAATATTGAGATCCGCCTTGCCAGCGACCCCCAGCGTGAACGCCTCCGTGCCTTGGAACCGGATAATCTCGGTCGGTTCCGCGACCCGGTCACGCTCGACCTGCGCGAGGTCCAAAAGGTCGATCACGTCGCCGCCCACTCCAATGGTCAGGTTGGCGATCTCGTCCACGGTGTCCGACCCCACGGGCGCCTGGATGCGGATATCCTGCCCGTTCTGCCGGAAACTGCCGGCGGGCGTGCGGGTGTCGGCCTGCGACAGGGCACCGGCGATGGCGTCGGGGCTGACGCCCAGGTTGCTGATGATCGAGGTCCGCGCGTTAACGTAAACCGCCTCCGACGGCAGGCCCGCCAGCGCCACGTCGGCCACGCCCTCCACAGCCAGCAATTCGCGCCTCAGGTACTCCGATATCTCGTGCACTTCCGCATCGGAAAAGCCGGGGGCGGTAAAGGCATAGAACACCCCGAACACGTCGCCGAAATTGTCGTTGACGATCGGACGCGCGGCCTCGGACGGCAGGTTGCGCGTGGCGTCCTGGACCCGGTTGCGCAGCTTGGTCCAGATCGCGGGCAGTTCCGTGCCGTCATAGGTGCTCTCGATGTTCACCGAGATCCGGCTGATTCCCGGCTTGTTGGACGAGGTGATGAAGTCGATCTCGCCCATCTTCTGGATCTCGGACTCGATCGGTTCGCTGACCTCTCGCGCCACCTGTTCGGCCGAGGCGCCGGGATACTGCGTGATCACGATGGCGTTCTTGATGGTGAAGGCCGGGTCTTCCAGCCGGCCGATCGTGGCAAATCCCCAGATCCCGCCCATCAGACAGGTCAGCATCAGGATCCACGTGATCAACGACCTGTCGATCGAGGCGCGTGCGATGGACATGGGCCTACTCCCCGATGCGGGTAAAGGGACGGGCGCTCTGGCCGTCGCGCAGTTGCGCGGCGCCGGTCTCGACGATCCGGGTGCCGTCGGCGGGGCCTTCGGTCATGTAGATGCGGCTGTCCTCGTGCACCTCGATCTCGACGGCGTGCGCCGTGACCTTTCCGTCCTCGAAGACCATGACCTCGGCATTGCCTTCAGGGTCGTAGACCAGCGCGGTCTCCGGCAGGATGACGCCTGTCTTCCCCGGCCCCTCGACGGCGGTGTAGACCGTGACCGACGCGCCCGGAAAGACGAAGGCGCCGGGATTCTCGATAAAGGCCAGCGTGATCGTATAGGTCTGCCCGGTGGCCGAAGTCTCGGTCTCGAATTCCCGCAACGCAAGGTCATAGCGGCGTCCGTCCCCCGGGAGCTCGGCGAAGAACGCGACATCGTCATCGGCCCCGGCCTTCCGGAACAGAATTTCCGGCACCTGGATATCGACCCGAATTTCCGACACGTCATGCAGCCGGACCACCGGTGTGCCGGCCTGAACCGTCTGGAAATTGGCCACCAGCCGCTTGGCGATCAGCGCGTCGAAGGGCGCGCGCAGCGTCGCGTGCTCCAGGTCTTCCCGGGCGCTGTTGAGCGCGATCTCGGCCAGCCGCAGCTGGGTCTGCGCATCCTGGACCTGCACCTCGCTCACCGCCTGTCCGCGCAGCGTCTCCAGCCGATCGGCATCGCGCTGCGCCTTCTCGAAATTGGCCTCCGCCTCGGCCACGGCGCGCCGGTATCCCGACAGGTCCAGCTGCGCGATCTCGGCGCCTTCAGCCTTGCGCGCGCCTTCCTCCGCCTCCAGCATCTCGAGCTTGCCAGGCACCTGGAAGGCAAGATCGACGGTCTGCCGCGCCGCCACCTGACCGAAAAACTGCCGGCGCACCGTAACGGGCTCGCTCGACAGCGTCATCAGCTTGACCGGCTTGGGTGGTGCGTCTGCTTGTTTGGACGGGTCTTCGTCCTGCGCGGCGACGGCCGTGGCGATCAGCAGCGACAGCAGGCAGGAAAGAAAAGCAGGCAGTGGACGGCGCATGAACAGGCTCCTGGCAACGGACGGGCAGTTGGGCCGTCACATAATGCAGGTGAAAAGTGAAACCAACAGTTTAGTTTTGCTCGCCATGGGTGCAGCGAGGTAAGCCGCCTTCTTCAAAGGAAAACCGCCCGGAAACTTTTGGAGTTTCCGGAATGGAAAATACGTATTGTCTAGTCTTTTTTGCGCCGAACACTGCGCCGGCGCCAGTGCTTCAGCGATTACGAGCGTGGCCGCAGATATGTCTCCGATGCGTATCCCGTCAGACCGGGCGCCCGGTCCAGCGCCACCTCGCACCAGCGCGTGCCACCGACCCGATTACAGTCACGCACCCGCACCAACGTTCCGTTGGGCAGCCCCACGCGCGTTTCGAACCCCAGGCCCGGTCCACCGCGCAGCTTCAGCATGTCGCCGTCTTCCACCCCGTAGACCTCGTAGATGTCCGAGGTGAATGCCGTGACCGGCGTGGTGTCGGCACAGGCGGAAAGAAAACCTAGGGCTGCAAGGATCGTCAGGGGGGTGCGCATGGTGCCTCTCGTCGGGGTTGTACTGGTAGGCCCGGCGGGGCTCGACCCCCCAGCCAAAGCGTTATGAGGGACGTGTGTCCGAGCGGACTATTTAACTTTCAATCCATTTAGTAAAGGCTGGCGCAGCAAAAAGTGCATCTGGCGCAATTCGGAATTGCCCCTGCCGCTCACCGCTGGGGAAATTCAAACGGCGGTATAACGTCCAGCCAGTACACCGCCGCGCTCTTCGTGCGAGACCAATGAGACATCTTGAGCTCGACTCAAGTGATCAGCCCTGCCGCCTTTCTCGCTATATCATCGACGTTCTCGCCACCGTTTTCCACGTACTCGCAGAATTGGCGACGCATTCGCGGGTCCCAGAAATCCTGCAGGTGGTTCGCGACCCGTTCGGCCTGGTCGTTACCGGGCTGGGACTTGAAGAACGTGGCAATCTGGTTGGCCATCATGACCAGTTTATCAGGCGACATCAGGTACCTCGTGGGTAATGCGGTGTGGGTTGGAATACAGGTCGAAACCGCCGCCGCGGGCAAAGGCGGCCAGCGTGATACCGGCCGTATCGGCCAGGCGCATGGCATGGGCCGTGGGGGCGGAGACGGCGATCAGCGTGCCGCAGCCGGCCATGGCGCATTTCTGCACCAGCTCGACCGAAAGGCGGCTGGTCATGACGAAAGCGCCCGCCGACGGGTCACGCCCCGCCCGCCAGAGCGCACCGATCAGCTTGTCGAGCGCGTTGTGGCGGCCAACATCCTCGCGCGCCATGACAACGCCCTTGCCCGGCAGGACGAAGCCCGCCGCATGGGTCGCGCGGGTGCGGCGGTGCAGGGGCTGGATATTGGCCAGCGCGTCGGCGGCATGGGCAATGTCGTCCCGGCTGAAGGTCGGGCCGACATGTGCCACGCATGGTACGTCGCGTACCGCCTGATCCAGCGAGTCGATTCCGCACAGCCCGCAGCCCACCGGCCCGGCCATGAAACGGCGGCGTGCCGCCAGCGCCTCGCGTCGGTCCGCCCGCAGCCAGAAACGGGCCTCGATGCCGCGCTCATGGCTGGCGACCTCGAAGCTTTCGATCTGGGCGAGGTCTGTCACGATTCCCTCGGTCACGGCGAATCCATGGGCGAAATCCGCGATATCCTCCGGTGTGGCCATCATCACCGCCTGTGTCGAACCGTCGAAGACCAGCGCGACTGGCAGTTCCTCGGGAAGAGCGCGCCTGACCATGTGCGCGCCCTCTGCCTGTACAGACAATCCCGAGCGGCTTTGGCAGGGAGAAAAACCCAAGGCCATCATTCCGCCGCCGGAAGGATGCGGCGGGCCTGCGCGGCCTGTGCCGCGTAGTCCTCCTGCCAGTCGGTCGGCCCGTTCGAGGGGCTGACCTGCACCGCCGTTACCTTGAACTCGGGACAGTTCGTGGCCCAGTCCGAGAAATCCGTGGTGATGACGTTGGCCTGGGTGTCGGGGTGGTGGAAGGTGGTGTAGACCACGCCGGGGCTGACCCTGTCCGTGATCGTCGCCCGCAGCGCCGTCTCGCCCGAACGGCTGGCCAGCTTGACCCAGTCGCCTTCGTTCACGCCGCGGTTCTCGGCGTCATGCGGGTGGATCTCCAGCACATCGGCCTCGTGCCAGATGGTGTTGTCCGTGCGCCTTGTCTGGGCGCCCACGTTGTATTGCGACAGGATGCGCCCGGTGGTCAGCAACAGCGGGAAGCGCGGGCCGGTTCTTTCATCGGTCGCCACGTACTCGGTGATGATGAACTTGCCCTTGCCGCGCATGAAGCTGTCCACGTGCATCAGCGGCGTGCCCTCGGGGTGCTCCTCGTTGCAGGGCCATTGCACGCTGCCCCTGGTTTCCAGCAGGGCGTAATCGACCCCGGCGAAAGAGGGCGTGGTGGCCGCGATTTCCTCCATGATGCGGGCGGGATGGGTATAGGTCCATTCCGCACGCCCGGATTTCTTCAGCATCGTGTTGGCCAGCAGCTGCGTCACCTCCCAGTCGGCATAGCCGTTGAGCGGTTTCATCACTTCGCGCACACGGTTGATGCGGCGCTCGGCATTGGTGAAGGTGCCTTCCTTTTCCAGGAAGGTGGAGCCGGGCAGGAACACATGCGCGTAGTTGGCCGTCTCGTTCAGGAAGAGGTCATGCACGATAACGCATTCCATCGCCGCAAGGCCCGCCGCGACATGCTTGGTGTCAGGATCCGATTGCAGGATGTCCTCGCCCTGACAGTAGAGGCCCTTGAAGGTGCCGTCGACCGCGCAGTCTAGCATGTTGGGGATACGCAGGCCCGGCTCGGGGTCGACTTCGGTTCCCCAGAGCGCCTCGAACATCTCGCGCACGTCGGCGTTCTTGACGTGGCGATAGCCCGGCAGTTCGTGCGGAAAGGACCCCATGTCGCAGGCGCCCTGCACGTTGTTCTGTCCGCGCAAGGGGTTCACGCCCACGCCGCGCCGGCCAAGATTGCCAGTCAGCATGGCGAGGTTGGCGATGCCCATCACGGTGGTCGAACCCTGACTGTGCTCGGTGACGCCGAGGCCGTAATAGATCGAGCCGTTGCCGCCGGTAGCGTAGAGATGCGCCGCCGCACGCAATGCCTGCGGATCTACGCCGGTCAGCAGCGCGGTCGCCTCGGGGCTGTGGCGTGGGTCCGATACGAAGGCCGCGTATTCCTGGAACTCTTCCCAGTCGCAGCGGCTGCGAATGAAGTCCTGATCCATAAGCCCCTCGGTCACGATGACATGCGCCAGCGCAGTGACCACGGCGACATTGGTGCCGGGCCGCAGGGGCAGGTGATGCGCGGCCTCGATATGGGCCGACTTCACCAGGTCGATCCGGCGCGGATCGATCACGATCAGCTTGGCCCCCTGGCGCAGGCGTTTTTTCATGCGGCTGGCAAAGACGGGGTGGCCGTCGGTCGGGTTGGCGCCGATGACGATGATCACGTCGGTGTCTTCGACGCTGTCGAAATCCTGCGTGCCGGCGGAGGTGCCGAAGGTCTGGCCCAGCCCGTAGCCGGTGGGAGAGTGGCAGACGCGGGCGCAGGTATCGGTGTTGTTGTTGCCGAAGACCGAGCGCGCCAGTTTCTGCACCAGGTAGGTTTCCTCGTTGGTGCAGCGGCTGGAGGTAATGACGCCGATGGATTTCTTGCCGTATGTCTCTTGCAACCCCAGCATTTTCGACGCGGCAAAGTCCAGCGCCTCATCCCAACTGACCTGGCGCCAGGGCTCGTCCACCCGGTCGCGGATCATCGGGTTCAGGATGCGGTCGCTGTGATGGGCATACCCATAGGCAAAGCGCCCCTTGACGCAGGAATGCCCCCGGTTCGCCTTGCCGTGCTTGTAGGGCACCATGCGGACCAGCTCATCGCCCTGCATTTCGGCCTTGAAGGAACAGCCGACGCCGCAATAGGCGCAGGTGGTCACGACCGAGCGGTCTGGCGTGCCCATCTCGATCACGGATTTTTCCTGCAGCGTCGCGGTGGGGCAGGCCTGCACGCAGGCGCCGCAGCTGACGCAATCCGAGGCGAGGAAATCGTCCTCAGCGGTGCCCGCGCTGACACGGGACTCGAAACCGCGACCCTCGATCGTCAGGGCAAAGGTGCCCTGCACCTCTTCGCAGGCGCGGACGCAACGGTTGCAGACGATGCACTTGCTGGGGTCATAGCTGAAATAGGGGTTCGACGTGTCCGCCGGGATATACTCGGGATTGCCCTTGTCGCCCTCCGGGGCACGGGCCCGGGTATCGCCCTGCGCCAGCGTGCCGCCCTTGGCGTCGTAGTGGTTGCGCCCGGCCTCGTAGCGCTGGTCGCGCAGCCCCACGGCGCCGGCCATGTCCTGCAACTCGCAATCGCCATTGGCCGAGCAGGTCAGGCAATCCAGCGGGTGGTCCGAGATATAAAGCTCCATCACCCCGGTGCGAATCTTGCGCACTTTCTTTGACTGCGTGTGCACGGCCATGCCGGGGGCGACGGGCGTGGTGCAGGAGGCGGGCGTGCCGCGCCGGCCTTCGATCTCCACCACGCAGAGGCGGCAGGAGCCGAACGCGTCAAGGCTGTCGGTGGCACAAAGCTTGGGCACCTGGATGCCTGCCTCGACCGCCGCGCGCATCACGCTGGTGCCTTCGGGCACGGTCACCTCGAAGCCGTCGATGGTCAGGGTCACGGGCTCGCCCGTCTTGGCGGGGGTGCCCATGTCGCGGTCGTCGGGAATGATCAGGTCTTTCATTCTGCGGCCTCCTTCGTGGTCGAGAATTCATCGGGGAAGTGGGTGAGCGCGGACATGACAGGGTAGGGCGTGAAGCCGCCCAGCGCGCAAAGCGACCCGTCGGTCATCGTCTCGCAAAGATCGGTGAGGATGGTCACGGCGTCGGCGTCGCCGCGCGCGATGCGGTCGATGGTTTCCACCCCGCGCACCGCGCCGATCCGGCAGGGGGTGCACTTGCCGCAGCTTTCCACGGCGCAGAATTCCATCGCGAAGCGCGCCATGCCCAGCATGTCGGCGGTGTCGTCGAACACCACCAGCCCGGCATGGCCAATGAGCCCGCCCTCGGCGCCGAATTCCTCGTATCCCATGGGCGCGTCGAATTTCGACTGCGGCATGTAGGCGCCGAGCGGCCCGCCGACCTGCACCGCCTTGAACGGGCGACCGGTGGCCGTGCCGCCGGCAAGGTCGTCGATAACCTCGCCCAGCGTCACGCCGAATCCGGTCTCGAACAGGCCGCCGCGCGCCACGTTGCCCGCGATCTGAAGCGTGATGGTGCCGCGCGATTTGCCGATGCCGAAGCTGGCGTGATGCTCGGCGCCTTTCTCGAAGATCACCGGCACGGTGGCCAGGCTGATGACGTTGTTCACGACAGTGGGCCGGCCCAGGAACCCTTCGAGCGCCGGAAGCGGCGGCTTGGCGCGGACGACCCCGCGCTTGCCTTCGAGCGAGTTCAGCAGCGAGGTTTCCTCGCCGCAGACATAAGCGCCGGCACCCTTGCGGATCTCCATGTCAAAGCTGTGCGGCGACCCGAGGATATTCTCGCCTAGGACGCCTTCGGCGCGGGCTATCTCGACCGCGCGGGTCATCACCGCGATGGCATCCGGGTATTCGGAGCGCAGATAGACATATCCCTTGGTTGCGCCGACCCCCAGTCCGGCGATGGCCATGCCCTCGATCAGGGTGAAGGGGTCGCCCTCCATGATCATGCGGTCGGCAAAGGTGCCGCTGTCGCCCTCGTCGGCATTGCAGACAATGTATTTCTGCGGCGCGTCCGCGTCGTGCACGGTCTGCCACTTGATCCCCGTCGGGAACCCAGCGCCGCCGCGGCCGCGCAGGCCGGAGGTCTTGACCTCGTCCACGACCTGCTGGCCGGTCATCGATAGAGCACGTTTTAGCCCGGCGAGGCCGCCATGCGCCTCGTAGGCGTCCAGCGACAGCGGGTCGATCACGCCGACGCGGGCAAAGGTCAGCCGTGTCTGGCGCTTCATCCAGTCGAGCTCGTCCACCGGGCCGAGCGCCTTGGCGCTGCTGCCATCGAGAATGGCCGCCGCGTCCTGCGGCGTCGCGGGGCCGAAACCGTGGCGGATGCCCTCGATCTCGACCTCGACAAGCGGTTCCAACCAGATCATGCCACGGGTGCCGGTGCGGATGATCTGCGCCTCGGGCGCGGCCTGTTTCAGGGCCGCGACAACCTCGTCGGCGCCAAGCGCCTTGGCGGCGCTGTCCATGGGAACATAGATCTTCATGCGCCCGCCTCCGCCAGCAGCGCATCCATGCGGCTGCGGTCCACCCGGCCCACGCATCGGTCGTCCATCATCGCGGCCGGGCCGCAGGCACAGAGGCCAAGGCAATAGACCGGCTCGACCGTGACGGCACCGTTGATCGTGGTGCCGTGCCAGTCCAGCCCCAGCTTTGCCAGCGTCTCTTCGGCCAGTGCGTTGCCGCCCATAGCCTGGCAGGCCTCGGCGCGGCAGATCTTCAGAACATGCCGCCCGGCAGGGGCTTTGCGGAAGTCGTGGTAGAAGCTGATGACACCATGCAACTCGGCCTTGGTGATGTTGAGACGATCCGCGATCATCTGCATGGCCGGCTGCGGAATGTGGCCGAAATTTTCCTGCAGCGCGTGCAGTATCGGCAGTAACGGGCCTTCCAGGCCGGCATTCGCGTCGATGAGCGCGGCAAGCTCGTCTTCGGTGGGTGTGGGGGCGGCTGATGGCATGGGCTAACCTCCTGCATGTTATTGTTTCAAGCAGACAGAAGGTGCGGGCCGACAACAATATCGCAGATCGGTCGACCGATAGGGATAGGCTATCAAACCGCTTTCGACAGTTTCCTCGCCGTGCGCAAAAGAGCATCCAGAACAGGGGTATGCGGCTCTCGGTAAGGGGCCACGAGGCCGACCGCGTGCGACGGCTCGCGCCCTGTCAGCGGCACGACGGTCAGGGCCTTTCCGGCCACGAGGAAGCGTGCCAGCTCCTCGGGAAGCACTGTCAGGTAACCGCCGGATTCGACATTGGCCACCAGGACGATCGTCGAATTGGATTCGATACATGTCTCGGGCGAGACGTTCGCCGCGGAGAAATTCCTGTTGATGATCCGCCGGTTCTGCATGTCCGGGGTCAGCAGGCAAAGCTTTTTACCCGACAACTCCTCCCAGGCCACGTCATGCCGGTTCGCAAAGGGGGAGTTGTTCGTGCACACGAGCATGTAGCGTTCCTCATAAAGCGGCTCGGTGCTGACCCGCCCCATCGGTTCGTTGTCGAGATAGGAAATGCCTGCATCAATCTCCAGGTTGTCGAGCATCGACATGATCTCGATCGACGTGCGCGACAATATGGTGAAATGCACTTTCGGATGCTTGGCATTGAAGCGCTGACAGAGCCGCGCCGCCACCGTCAGGGCCGTCGGAATGACGGCGATGCGCAACTGCCCGGACAAGCCATCCCGCTTGACGCGCATTTCCTCGCGCAGTTGCCGCGTGTCCCCGACGATCTTCCTGGCCCAGTCCAGCGCGGTCTGGCCTTCCGGCGTCAGCCCGCCAAATCGCGACCCGCGAAAAATCAACTGCACGCCAAGGTGATCCTCCAGCGTCTTGATCCCGTTCGACAGGGTCGGCTGGGTGATGCCCAGGCCGGAGGCCGCGCGACCGAAATGGCCTTCCTTGGCCACGGCGATGAACATTTCGAGCTTGTCAATCATATGCATAAAGCCAATCGAAATCGGCCATCCTGATAGAATTCGTGAATGATGGGTGTTCTTCCCGACGCGGCGTTCTCGAAACCAGGACCCGAAACTGTGGCGTCGTCATTCCGGTTGATCCGCTTTTTGGCCCGACAGACGGGCAAGAATGGCCTTCCGGACCGCCTCGGCAAGCGTCCCGAGGACCAGCCCGATCAGCGGGTTGCCCAGAAGCGTCGCGAGCGCGGTGATCGCGATGACGGGCCTGCAAGAGGGTCTGGCATCGAAAAGCCGGCGATTGGCGGCAAGTTCGACCGCGGCAATCAGCAACAAGGCTCCCAGCGTTGCAGACGGGACGGCCAACAACGCCGTGTGCCGCAAGTCTTGCGGCAGCAGAGCCACCGCCAGAAGCGCGGCCCCCAGCATCACCGGCGCGCCCCCGCTGCGTGCGCCGAAACGGTGATGCGCCGCCACGCCCCCGGCCCCGTGGCACATCGGCAAGGCTCCGAAAGGGGACAGGACCAGGTTTGCTGCACCCGACGTCACGCACAGGCGCCTGGGCGTCACCCGCGCGGCGCGCGCGCCATAACTGTCCTGCGCAACAAGCGCGGTCAGGAAAACGGCGTTGGTCAGGGTCAGGGCAAGTTGCGGCAGGGCGAGGTCGGCAATGGCGATCCGCATATCCTCAAGGTCTGGAACCGGCGCCAACCAGCCCATGGCCGCAGCGCCCGACAGATCGGGCAGGGCCTCGTGGCCGATGAAGTGGCCCGCCGCCACGCCGAAAACCAGCGTCATGAATGCCGCGTGTGTCCCCAGCCGCAACGCCGCAGCCGCAAGCCCGAGGGACACCACCCCGATCAGTGGCTGCCCGGCCATCAGCCCGAGCGATATCCAGGCCAGCCCCAGGCCCAGCCCCAGCTGAAGCCCGGTCAGCACCGATTGCGGCACCAGCCGCGCGATCCGGTCTATGAGGCCCGTTCCCCCCAGCAAAAGCAGCGCCGCGCCGATCAGCATCCCGCTCAGCGCGATGGACGCGGGCGAGATCTCGGCCACCAGCGCCACGGCCACGATGGCCTTCATCGGCTGGACCGGGACCGGCAGGCGGTAGATCAGGCCGGTGGCGATGTAGAACAGGCCGAAGCCCAGCAGCACCTGTGTCGCCGAGAGCCCCACAAGGGCGATGGCCCCGATGGTCAGCGGCAGCAGCGTGCCCAGGTCCCCCAGGGCCCCGTTCACTTCGCGCAGGTCAAAACGAAAACGATCTGGAGCATGCGGGCTCATCGCAATTCCTCCGCGTTTCCAACGCGACGCGAAATTAGTCTTAAAGAGTTGAAATCGCGGTTGTTGACCATACCGTACGCAAGGAAACCATGATGACAGGAGACACCCGCCATGAAACTCAGCGCACGCAACAAGATGCCCGGAACCGTGACCGCCATCGATAAGGGCGCGGTCAACGCCACGGTGCAGATCGACCTTGGCGGCGGCACCACCGTGACGGCGATGATCACCAATGCGTCGGTCGAGGAGTTGGGGCTGGAGGTCGGCAAGACGGCCTACGCAATCGTCAAGGCGTCGGACGTGATCGTCGGGTCCGACTGAAGGTGAAGGGACGGCAGGCAGACCTTGCGGCCTGACCCGGTGGTCTCGATGGTCACGGGGATGCCGTAGACCGTGCTCAGGTTGTGCCCGGTCAGCACCTCGCTGGCCGGGCCATCCGCCATGATCCGGCACTGGTGCATCAACAGGACGCGGGCATCCAGCGCAAAGGCCTGGTCCGGGTCATGGGTCGACAGGATGATCCCACGCCGCTCGGACGACGCGCCCTGCGCCAGCCGGGCGATCCGCGCCAACACCTGCGCCTGGTTCCCGAAATCGAGGCTTGCGGTCGGTTCGTCCATGACGATCAGCGGTGTATCCTGCGCCAGCGCCCGCGCGATCAGGACAAGCTGTCGCTGACCGCCGGACAGGCGCGAATAATCGCGCGCGGCAAGGTCGCGGATCCCAAGCTGATCCATCGCGTTTCGCGCGGCATCACGATCCGCCTTTCCAGGTTGTGCCAATGGCCCGAGCCGCGCGGTGCGCCCCATCAGGACGACCTCCAGCGCCTCGAATGGAAATGGCGGTGCATGAGCCTGAGGCACATAGGCGATGCGCCGGGCAATCTCGGCCCGGCGCTGTGCCGTGATCGGGGTGCCCCCAAGCCGCACCTCACCGGCCAGCTGAGGCAGCAGGCCCAGGAGGGTGCGAAAGAGCGTGGTCTTGCCGCAGCCGTTGGGGCCAAGCAGGCATAGGATGTCTCCGGCCTGAACCGACAGGCCCAGATCCGCGCCGACCTGCGTGCGTCCGTAGCCGATCACCAGCTCCCGCGCCTCCAGCATCACGACCATCCCCGCCGGCCACGGGCCAGCAACCACACGAAGAAGGGCGCGCCGATCACGGCGGTCAGGATGCCCAACGGCACCTCGGCCTGCGCCATTGTCCGCGCCGCCGTGTCCACGATCAGCAGATACCCCGCGCCGATCAACACAGAGGCGGGCAAGAGCCGCCCAAAGCCGGGCCCGACGAGCATTCGCGCGATATGCGGAATCACCAGCCCGACCCAGCCTACCACGCCGGCCAGCGCCGTGACGCTGGCGGTGATCAGCGTGGCGGCGGCGATCACCAGGAACCGCGTGCGCCCGGCCTCGACCCCCAGCGCGCGCGCCTCCTCGTCGCCAAGGCTCAGGACGTTGATCCGCCAGCGCAGCAGGGCCAGCGGCAAGAGGCCGATCAGCACCATGGGCAGGGCGGGCCCGATATCCTCCGTGGTGATCGCGGCGAGCGAGCCCAGAAGCCAGAAGGTGATCGCTGGCAACTGGTCATAGGGGTCGGCCGTGACTTTCAGCAACGACGTCGCCGCCCCGGCCAGCGCGCCGATCACCACCCCGATCAGCACCAGCGTCAGCGTGCGATCCGTGTTGCGCACCATCGACGCCACCAGCGTCACGATGCCCACCGCTGCCATGCCGCCGACAAAGGCCGACGCCTGGATCGCCGCCACCGGCAGCGACAGGAAAATCCCGGCAACCGCGCCAAGCCCGGCACCGGCCGACACGCCCAGGATATCCGGCGACACCAGCGGGTTGCGGAAAAGCGCCTGGTAGCTGGCCCCCGCCGCCGCCAGCGCCGCCCCCACCAGAAGCGCCGCCGCGACGCGGGGCAGGCGGATGTTCCACACCACGATCTCCGCCTGCCGCTCGCCTTGCCCCAGCAATGCCGCCAGCGTTTGGCCCGGGGACAGGCCAAAGGGCCCGATCATGACCGCGCCGAACGCCAGCGCGGCCACGCACAGGGCAAGGCCACCGGTCAAGGTCAGGCCGGGCTTTGAGCCCCTCAGTTCGGCGGTCGTCCCTCGGCCCATGCCAGCAGCCTCTCAAGGTCTTCGTCGTTCAGGTCGATATGATAATAGAGTTCGTAGAAGTCGCGGGTCTCCGCGCGCAGATCGCCCTCCCACCGATCAGGATACAACAATCCGGCCATCCAAATCAGGCCCATCATCCGGTTCAGTGATGGCGGCCGGTCGATCCAGCCGAAGGGTGCGGTGGGCGACAGGAAGACGCGCCCGTCCTCGACCGCGTCGATCCCCTGCCACAGCGGGTCGTCAAAAACCTTGCCGTAAAAGTTCGGGTCCCACGTCACGATGGTGTCGGGGTTGGCCACGATCACCTGTTCCATCGAGGCCTGCACCAGCCCGCGCGTCGCGCCGCCATCATCCGCCACGTTGCGCCCGCCCGCGCGCTCGATGATCTCGGTATTGATCGACCCTTTCATGCCCGTCTCCAGCCCCTCGGGACCCCGGGCCAGGTAGACGCGGGGGCGCTCCTCTTCCGGGACGTCTTCGAGAACGGCGTCGATCCGGGCAAACGTCGCCTCCACATCCTGCGCCAGGGCGGCGCCGCGCTCCGGCACACCCAGTGCCTCACCCAGAAGGCGCAGTGCGGCGGGCGTGTTCTCGAACCGTCCGTCGATCAGGATATAGGGGATGCCGGTCTGGTCCTGCACACGGTCCGCAAGGTCGACATATGTGTCCCGGACCGAGCCGAAATCGAGGATCAGGTCGGGCTCGATCTGCAGCACACGCTCCAGGTTCGCCTCGCCGCCGCGCCCGGTCAGACGGCCGGTTTCGGGCAGATCGCGATAAGGCGCGGCGATATAGGCGCGCTCCTCTGGACGCAGGGCGCGGGGCCAGCCCGTCATCGCCTCGGGCTTCATGATGTAGAGCAGGATGGCGGCGGGTGGACCGGCGGCGAAGACGGTGGTCACATCGTCGGGGATCTCCACGACGCGCCCGGCGCTGTCGGTGATCGTGCGCGCCTGAACCGGCAGCGCCAACACCATCAGCATCAGCAGCAGATATCTCACGTCACTCTCCTTTCGGCACCGCGGCGGCGTCGAACCCGTACTCCGCCAATACGGCCTGGCCTGCCGGTGACAGGATGTGCAGTGCCAGCTTCCATGCCTCGGGCGGCGCGCCGTCGAGCACGATCAGGCCGTAATCCGCGCCCACCGACAGCGGTTCCGGGATCTGCACGATCTGCAAGTCCGGCACTTCTTTCCGGGCCAGCACGGCGTTGGTGCAGTATGTCAGAAACAGGTCGGCCTGGTCGCTGTCCAGCACCCACGCATAGGTGTTGCGCCCCTCGGGCGGCGCGGCGCTGTCCGGCCCGCCGGTCAATTGCAGGGCCTTGGCCTTCAACGCCTCGGCATGGCCGGACTTTTCGAACAGTTGAAACGCGTAGTCACCTGACGGATCCGCCTTGGGCGTGGACGTGCCCAGGCGGGTGTTCTCGTCCAGCATGACGTCGAGCAGCGTTTCGGACGTCACTTCCACCTCGGGCCGCGCCAGCCCGCAAAGCCGATTGCGGGCAAAGAGCGCGACGGGGCCGCCCTTGCCGGCGCTTTCCAGTGTCCGGGGGTGGCGCATGTTTGCAGAGGCGAAGACATGGGCGGTTTCGCCCGCCTCGATCCGCTCGCGCATCAGGCCGGAGGGGCCGAAGCTTGTCGCGACAGGCGTGTCGTAGGCCTCGGCATAGTCTGCGGCCACGTCCGTCAGCGCGGCCTTGAGACTGCCCGCAGCGTGAAGGGACAGGTCTTGGGCTTGCGCGGCGCTCATCGCAAGGCCGAGGGCCGCTGCCAGTAGGGATACGTGTCGCATGGTCTGTCTTCCATTCTTTGTATTCGGGATACTCAGGGTTTCGGCGGTGCCATGGGGGTAAAGGCGCACCGGTCGGGCTTGAGGTCGATCAGCGGCGTGTCATCCAGGCAATCCAGCCCGCACACGATCAACGTGCCGCCCTCGATCCGCACCAACCGCACAAGCGACGTGCCGATGGGATTGGGTCGCACGGGAGAGCGCAGGGCGAAGGTGCCGATGGTCGATCCGTTGCTGCGCGGGCTTTGCCGCACAAGATCGCGACGGCTGCGATCCAGCCAGTAGAGCACCTCGATGGTCTCATAGTCTTCCAGCCCCTCCAGTGCCGGGTGCCATACGGGATTCAGTTCGATGCGGCACTCGGGGCCGTCCTGCCGGCCTTGACGTGGACAGTCCTCGCGCCGCGTCCAGGGCGTGCGGATGGTCCCGATGAACTGGAGCGCGGCATCGGCAGACGGTAGAGCCGCAACTTTTACCTCGCCGGGGCGCAGGGTATTGCCACTCATCGCCATGTCCGTAAAATTTGCAGTCGCGAGCAGGGCGCAGGAAACATATCGGTTTTCCTTGGTATGTGGAATTTCTTTTCAGGCACCGCGATGCTTGAACTTTGTCCGTTGGATCGCATAGTGTGCGAGGGAACGGAAGATTTGCAAGGTGGGAAATTTTGCAGTCCATGGGAGAAGCCTTCGGCCTCGCGCTCGACCTCGTCGCCTCGGGCGATGGGGATCTGATCGAAATCGTGCTGCTGTCGCTGCGCGTGAGCCTGACGGCCACTGCGCTGGCCTGCCTGATCGGCCTGCCCATCGGGGCGTTGATCGCCATCGGACGGTTTCCCGGGCGCAACGCGGTGCTGATCGTGATGAATGCGCTGATGGGCTTGCCGCCGGTGGTGGTGGGGCTGCTGGTCTACCTGCACCTGTCGCGCTCCGGCCCCTTGGGGTTCCTCGGGCTGCTCTACACGCCCACCGCGATGATCATCGCGCAGACCATCCTGATCGCCCCCATCGTCGCGGCTTTGTCGCGGCAGGTGCTGGAGGACCTTCACGCCGAATATGCCGAGCAGTTTCGCTCGCTCTGCCTGACGAAACTGCAGACCGTGCAGGCGCTTTTGTGGGATGCACGATATTCCCTGCTGACGGTGGGGCTTGCCGGTTTCGGCCGCGCGGTGGCCGAGGTGGGCGCTGTCATCATCGTCGGCGGCAATATCGACCACCTGACGCGGGTGATGACCACCGCCATCGCGCTGGAGACGTCCAAGGGCGACCTGGCGCTGGCACTGGCGCTCGGCATTATCCTTCTGGTCATCGCGCTTGGCGTCAACGCCGCCGTGCAATCGGTCCGCATGACAGCGGCGCGGCAAGCCTATGTTTGACACGGCAGCCTCATCAGCCGATCACGTTGTGCCCCGCGCCCGGACCGCGCCGATCCTGCCGCTTGCGGTGCGTGACCTGGAATTGCGTTTCGGCCAGACAACGATACTCGACGGAGTGAGCTTCGACCTGCAGCCGGAAGGCTGCACCATGGTCATGGGTCCGAACGGGGCGGGCAAAAGCCTGCTACTCAAGCTGCTCCATGGCCTGATGGCCCCGACTTCGGGAACAATCGACTGGAGCGGACAGGGGCCGCAGGACATCACCGCGCGGCAGGCACTGGTGTTCCAGAAGCCGGTTCTCTTGCGGCGGTCGGTGGCCGCCAACGTCGACTTCGTGTTGAAGGTGCGTGGCAAGGATCGTGCGCGGCGCGATACACTCCTGGATCACGTCGGGCTGGGCCACAAGGCCGACCAGCCGGCGCGCCTGTTGTCGGGCGGCGAGGCGCAGCGGCTGGCGCTGGCCCGCGCATTGGCCGCCGACCCCGAGGTGCTGTTTCTCGACGAACCCACCGCCAGCCTCGATCCGGCGTCCGTGCTGGCCATCGAGGAGATCGTCAGGGAGGCCAGCGCGCGCGGCGTGCGCATCGTTTTCGTCACCCATGACATGGGGCAGGCGCGGCGCATGGCCGACGACATCCTGTTTCTCAGCGGCGGCGGCGTAACAGAACACAGCCGCGCCGCCGATTTCTTTCCCGAACCGCAAAGTAAGGCGGCAAGGGATTACCTGAACGGCAAGCTCGTCGTCTGAAAGACTTCAAGAAAGGGAGTATTCATCATGAAATTGAACACATTCGGTGCGGCCACTGTCGCGCTGCTCATGGCCGGAGGAGCCTGGGCGCAGGACCAGTCGATCATCGTACAGTCCACGACATCGACGGCAAATTCAGGGCTTTACGACTACCTGCTGCCGATCTTTCAGGACAAGGCCGGCATCCAGGTGAACGTCGTCGCCGTGGGAACGGGTCAAGCCATCAAGAATGCCGAGAATTGTGATGGCGACGTGCTGCTGGTGCATGCCAAGCCATCCGAGGAGAAATTCGTCGAGGCGGGCTTCGGCACCTCGCGCACGGACCTGATGTATAACGATTTCGTCATCGTCGGCCCGGGCGAGGACCCGGCGGGCGTGGGCGGCATGGAAGACGTGCAGGGCGCGATGTCCAAAATTGCTGAAGAAGGCGCGCTCTTTGCCTCGCGCGGCGACGACAGCGGCACGCACAAGAAGGAAATGGCGCTCTGGTCCGACACCGGCGTCGATCCGACCGCGGCCAGCGGCGACTGGTACCGCGAGACGGGCTCGGGCATGGGCGCGACGCTCAACGCCGGCATCGGCATGGGCGCCTATGTCATGACCGACCGCGCCACCTGGATCAGCTTCGACAACAAACAGGATTACGCGATCCAGGTCGAGGGCGACGAGGACATGTTCAACCAGTACGGCGTGATCCCGGTCAATCCCGAGAAATGCCCCAGCGTGAACGTGGACGCCGCACAGACCTTTGCCGACTGGCTGGTCTCGGACGAGGGGCAGGAGGCAATCGGGTCCTACAAGGTGGCCGACCAGCAACTGTTCTTCCCCAACGCACCGAAAAACTGATAGACGTGTCGGGGCGGCGGTGCACCCGCCGTCCCGAGACACAAATCCAGGCGCCATGACCGAGCTCGACCTTCCCGACCACGAATACCTGACTGTCAAGGAACTGGCCGAGCTTTTGCGCCTGAAGGAACGCAAGGTCTATGACCTTGCCGCGTCGGGTGCCGTGCCGTGTTCGCGCGCCACGGGAAAGCTGCTGTTTCCGGCAAACGAGATCCGCACATGGATCGAAAAGGCGCAGTCCGGTGGCGGCGGAGACGCTCAAGGCGACGCGTCCAAATCGCGCACGCCTATCATGCTTGGCAGTCACGATCCCTTGCTGGATTGGGCGATCCGCCAGTCGGGATGCGGACTGGCCACGCTGCATGACGGCTCGAACGACGGGCTCGAACGTTTCACGAGCGGCGAGGGCATCGCAGCCGGCCTGCATATTCTTGACGCCGACACCAACCGCTGGAATGTGCCTGCCGTATCGAAGGCGGCCTCGCGCCAGAACGCGGTTCTCGTCCGGTTCGCGATACGTCGGCGCGGGCTCGTCGTCCGGCCCGGAGGACGCGTGCCGGCGGGACTTCACGATCTTGACGGGGTCCGGCTTGTTCCGCGGCAGGCGGGGTCGGGCACCGACACGCTATTCCGACACTTGGCCGAGCGCGAGGGGGTGGATCTTGCGGCGCTCGACCTCGCTGACGTCGCCCGGACCGAAGACGAAGCGGTGGAGGCGGTCCGGCGCGGCGCGGCCGAGACGACATTCGGGCTAGAAGCGGTCGCGCGGAGCTACGGGCTGGAGTTTGTACACGTCATCGAGGAAGAGTTCGCCTTGCTTGTCGACCGCAAGGCGTGGTTCGAGCCGCCATTCCAGTCGCTTATGAACTTCTGTGCCACGGATGCCTTCCGAATGCGGGCGAACGCCTATGGCGGCTACGACATCGACAGGATTGGTACCGTTCAATGGAACGCGTAGCGCATTTCGGTTGAAATCGCGCTGTCCGCTCAGCACACAATGAGGGCCAACCCGAAGCATCTCATTGGCTATGGCTCTGCCATGTTCGTGGGCCAAATCGAAAAAGGGGCGCACTGTACCGGCTTTTTCTCGAGGATTCACAAAGAGATCCGGGAGAAAAATTCGAAAACCAGACGCCTTACAGTCGGTAATTGAACCGTGCCTAACAGTAGATCTTTTGATTGGCCGACCAAGTCATTCCGGAAATCAGGTCTCGAGGCGACGCGGATGGGTTCTATGGCCCTTTTCCTCAAAACTTGAATTTCTCTAACCTTTTGAAATCATTGGTAGGCCCGGAGGGACTCGAACCCCCAACCAAAGCGTTATGAGCGCTCTGCTCTAACCAATTGAGCTACAGGCCCGACCTCTGCTCGGGATAGGCGGCGGCAGGGCGGGCGTCAAGGGCTCTGAGAGGGTTCGGGGCTTTCCCGATTGCACGGGCGGGCGCGATGGATTAACCGAAGCCCCAAGCCAGAGCGGAGAGCGCACATGACCGACGCCAAGAACGGGATCACCTATGCCGATGCCGGCGTTGATATCGACGCGGGCAATGCGCTCGTCGACCGGATCAAGCCCGCCGCCAAGCGCACCAACCGCGCGGGCGTCATGGCGGGTCTGGGCGGCTTCGGCGCGCTTTTCGATCTCAAGGGCGCGGGCTATACCGACCCCATCCTGGTGGCCGCCACCGACGGCGTGGGCACCAAGCTGCGCATCGCCATCGACACCGGCAACGTGGATGGCGTGGGCATCGACCTTGTCGCCATGTGCGTCAACGATCTTGTCTGCCAGGGGGCCGAACCGCTTTTCTTCCTCGACTACTTCGCAACCGGCAAGCTCGACACCGACACGGCCGCCCGCATCATCGAAGGCATCGCCGAAGGCTGCGTGCGCTCCGGCACCGCGCTGATCGGCGGTGAGACGGCGGAAATGCCGGGAATGTATCCCGAAGGTGATTTCGACCTCGCCGGCTTTGCCGTCGGCGCCATGGAGCGTGGCAGCGACCTGCCGGCGGGCGTGACCTCGGGCGATGTCCTGCTGGGCCTTGCCTCCAACGGCGTGCATTCCAACGGCTATTCCCTCGTGCGCAAGCTGGTCGAGATGTCGGGCCTCGGCTGGGATGCCGACTGCCCCTGGTCTGATGGCACCCTCGGCGCGGCCCTGCTGACCCCCACGCGCCTCTACGTGACCCAAGCGCTGGAAGCGATCCGTGCTGGCGGCGTCCATGCGCTCGCCCATATCACCGGCGGTGGCCTGACCGAGAATATCCCGCGCGTTCTGCCCGATGACCTTGGCGTCGACATCGACCTCGACAGCTTCGACCTGCCGCCCGTCTTTCGCTGGCTGATGGCGCAGGGCGGTATGGCCGAGACCGAGATGCTCAAGACCTTCAACTGCGGCGTGGGCATGGTGCTGGCGGTCGATGCGGCCCGCGCCGACGCGCTTGCGGACCTTCTGGTTGGCACCGGCGAGACCGTGGTCCGCCTGGGCCATGTCACCGAGGGTGAGGGCGTGCGCTACACTGGCAATCTCGCGTGACCAAACGCGTCGCAATCCTGTTTTCCGGCAGCGGCTCGAACATGGTGGCGCTGATCGACAGCATGACCGGCGACCACCCGGCACGCCCCGTGGTGGCGCTTTGCAACACGCCCGATGCCCCCGGTTTTGCCAAGGCCGAGGCGCGCGGCGTGCCGACCGAGCTTGTCGATCACCGGGATTTCAAGGGCGACCGCCCGGCCTTCGAGGCCGTGATGACCCGGACCCTGGATCGCTACGCCCCCGACATAATCTGTTTTGCGGGCTTCATGCGCATCCTCACCGACGATTTCATCTCGCGCTGGCAGGGCCGGATGATCAACATCCACCCCTCGCTTCTGCCTAAGTATCGCGGCCTCGACACCCACGCCCGCGCCATCGAGGCGGGCGAGGCCGAGGCCGGCTGTACCGTCCATGAGGTCACGCTGGAACTCGATGACGGCCCGATCCTCGGTCAGGCCCGCGTGCCCGTGCGTCCCGGTGATACAGCAGAGGTGCTGGCCGCCCGCGTGCTGGAACAGGAACACCGGCTTTACCCGGCCGTCCTGCGCCGTTTCGCCGCCGGCGACCACACGCCGGTGCACCTGCCCTGACAGGACAGGGCAAGCGGGCCCTTTCATGGTCTTAACGCGGCGCCGAAGTCGCAGCGTTGCCGTGCCAGTCTGCCGACACACGGTCGGGTGGGGCGGTGAGTGCGACGGCGCCTAACGCCAGCAGCAGGATAGCACTCAGCGTCATTGCCACTGTGCGCAGGTCGAGCCGCGGGGCAGGGCGGGCGGGGATATGGTCGAGGGTCGTCATGGCATGTCTCCATTATTGGAACTACATGTCACATAGACCCGGGCAATGTATTTTTAAAACGAATGAATGTTGCGCGCACCATCACGAACGGTGATGCGTTTGTGGGCCTCTCATCCGATCGCCGGCCTCTATGCATCACTTGCGCTTTGCTTTCCGCCGCGCCTCGGTATAGGCGATTGGATTACCACGTTTGATCCGCGGGAGCAGGAATGCACACCATCACCACCACCGAAGACCTCGCCGCCTTTTGCACCCGTGCGGCCGAGTCCGAGTATGTCACCGTCGATACCGAGTTCCTGCGCGAGCGGACCTATTACTCCAAGCTCTGCCTGATCCAACTGGCCCTGCCGTCCCGCGGCGAGGACGATGCCGTGCTGGTCGATCCCATCGAGGGGCAGGACATGTCGCTCGAACCGCTCTACGACCTCTTTCGCGACCCTTCGGTGGTCAAGGTCTTTCACGCCGCCCGGCAAGACCTGGAAATTTTCTATGTCGATGCGGGCCTCATTCCCGACCCGCTCTTCGATACCCAAGTGGCGGCGATGGTCTGCGGGTTCGGCGAGCAGGTGGGATACGAGACGCTGGTGCGCAAGATCGCCAAGCAATCGCTCGACAAGACCTCGCGCTTCACCGACTGGTCGCGCCGCCCGCTGACCGACGCTCAGAAGACCTATGCCATTGCCGACGTGACGCACCTGCGTGACATCTACGAGTTTCTTGCCGGAAAGCTGGCAAAGTCGGGCCGCGACAAGTGGGTCGCGGAGGAAATGCAGGTCCTGACTGACCCCGAAACCTATATCACCCGGCCCGAAGAGGCATGGCAGCGCGTCAAGACTCGCAACGCGTCGGGCCGGTTCCTGGCCATCGTGCGGGAGCTGGCGCGCTTTCGCGAAGACTATGCCCAGACGCGCAACATCCCCCGCAACCGGGTCTTCAAGGATGATGCGCTGGTCGAGCTGGCCTCGACCAAGCCCAAATCGGCGAACGACCTGTCACGCTCGCGGCTCTTGCTGCGCGAGGCCCGACGGGGTGACGTCGCCGACGGTATCATCGCCGCGGTCAAGGCGGGGCTCGATTGCGGCAACGACGACCTGCCCAAACCTGACCGCAGCCGCGAGCGGCTTCAGATCAACCCGGCGCTGGCCGACCTTCTGCGCGTTCTTCTCAAGGCGAAATCCGAGGAATACTCGGTCGCCTCCAAGCTCATAGCCTCGGCGGCCGACCTGGACGCCATCTCGGCAGGCGAACGCGATGTGCCGGCCCTTGGAGGCTGGCGGCGGGATGTCTTCGGTGACGATGCGATGCGGCTCTGCGACGGCAAGGTGGCGCTGGCCGCGCGTCGCGGGTCGATCGTGGCGATAGACCTCTAATCCGTCAGCGGCGTGAGCTGAGAGCGTTCAGCTCGCCGCGCACGCGGATCTCGTTGATCTCTTCGAGGTCGTTGTTGCTCAGGAACGCGCCCACCCGCACCTCGCGGGTGCTTTGCGCGCCCACCGGCGTCTCGATCGGCTGATAGGCGTTCAGCGTGTATTCCATGACGCCGTTGATCGGTCCGTCCTCGTTGATCGGCAGCAGGCGCACGTCGAACGCGCCCTCGCGCTGCGGCAGGCCGGTCACGCGCACGATGGCGCCCGTGGGCAGCGGCTCAACCACCAGGCTGGTCACCTGGTCCACCAGGCTGCCGTCGTAGATCTCGACCTTGGCGCGGCGGCGAAAGATGCCCGCCTTCTGCGCCGAAGAGGCATTGCGGCGCACGATCAGCTCGGCGTTCTGATCGTCGATCAGCGGGTTGCCGGTCTGCCGGTCGCTGGGCGAACGGCGTTCGCCGGTATTGGTGGTGTTCACGATCGGGGTGGACCTGCTGTTGCCGAACCAGTTGCGCGGGTTGGCGCCGGAATCGCGCCAGCCGCTGCACGCTGTCAGCGTCATGCTTGAGATCAACATCACCGAAAGCAGAACCCGCATTTCGACCGCCCCTTCCTCGTTTCTATTCGACTACCCCATCCGCGCTGGCTTGAAAAGGGACTTGGCGCACTGGACCTCGAGGTGTTGCACACCTAACTGTGGGGCAAGAAACAGACAGGAGACGCGTTGCATGGCGCAGCAGGCATTCGAAGAGATCGTCGAGGATTTCGAGTTTCTGGAGGACTGGGAAGACCGCTACCGCTACGTGATCGACCGCGGAAAGGCCATGGACGGGCTCGACGACGCGCTCAAGGTACCCGCGACGAAGGTCGATGGCTGTGCCAGCCAGGTCTGGTTGCACCCGCAGACCGAGGCCGGCACGTTCCGCTTCGATGGCGATTCGGACGCCTTGATCGTGCGCGGCCTGATCGCGGTGCTGCGTGCGCTCTACAATGATCTGCCGGTGGGGCAGGTGGGGCAGGTGGATGCCCCCGGCGAACTGGCCCGGCTGGGATTGAACGACCATTTGTCGGCGCAACGCTCCAACGGTCTTCGCGCGATGATCGAACGCATTCGCGTGGTCGCGTCGGAGGCCGCGTAACCCAGTGGAGTGGCTGCGCCACGCTCGATTTTTTTTCATGAAGAGAGGCGCTGCCCCTCCGGTCGAAACTTTGGTTTCGACCTCCTCCCCGGGATATTTTTGGCCAGAGGAAAAGGCCGCTCAGGCGCGGGCGGCAAGCGCGGTTTCGAGGTCGCCATAGCCGGTGAAACGGTATTCGAAGTCGAGCCCGAGCCGGTCGGCGCAGTCCTGGGCCTTGGCCTTGAGGGCGGGGTCCTCGACCTGGGCCTGGTAGACCAGCGTGGTGTAGTTGCCGAAGATCATGTCGCGCAGTTCGGGATGCCGGTCGAGGCCCATCGGCTTCCAGACGAAGGCGTCGAACTGCTTGACCAGGAAATCGGTCAGGTAGAAGGCGGTGATCTCGTCCCGGGCCGCGAAGGTCTCGTTGCCCTCGAAGAAGGAATAGCAATGCGGTCCTTCGACCATTTCGACGCCCACCTCGCGGCATTTCGCCTGTAAGAGCCCGCCGGTGCCGCAATCGGCGTAGACCACGAATATCTGGTCATAGGCATCGCGGTTCTCGGCCACCGTTCGTTCGACCGCTGTCACGATCTTGTCGGGAAAAAGGTGGTACTTTGCCGGCAGGCATTGCAGGACCATGTGATCCCATCCATTGGCTTGTTTCAACGCCAGGATCTCGCGCGCCAGCGCGCCACAGGCGACCAGCAGGATGTTGCCTTTCGTGCGTTCGGAAAAGCCGTCCTCGGTCAGGGTTTTGTCGCTCGGCAGCATCTCAGCGCCCGCCGCCGCGCAGGCCCATGGCGCGCACCACAAGATAGACCACCAGCACCAGCGGCACCGCGATCATCCAGTTCTCCGACAGTGTCTCGGGGCCCCAGGCGGAAGTCGCCACAAAGATCGTGGCGCCAGCGGCGGCGATCACCGCGATCAGCAGCATGACCAGCTTGTTGAGCGGCATGGGCGTGTTCCTTTCCGCAATGACATAAGCGCAGTGCTTTGACGAAAAAAGCCCCGCCGGGTCGGGCAGGGCTTTCTCGGTCACCATTGGCAAAGGCTCAGCCCGTCGCACCCTGGTTGTGCTTGCGACCCACCAGGTCCTTTGCGGTTTCCACCGCCACGGCGGCGTCGCGGCAATAGGCGTCGGCGCCGATGGCCTTGCCGAATTCCTCGTTCAGCGGCGCACCGCCCACAAGCACGATATAGTCGTCGCGCAGGCCCTGTTCGACCATCGTGTCGATGACGACCTTCATGTAGGGCATCGTGGTGGTCAGCAGCGCCGACATGCCCAGGATGTCCGGCTTTTCGGTTTCCAGCGCCTCGAGGTAGTTCTCGACCGGGTTGTTGATGCCGATATCGACCACCTCGAATCCCGCACCTTCCATCATCATCGACACCAGGTTCTTGCCGATGTCGTGGATGTCGCCCTTGACCGTGCCGATGACCATCTTGCCCACGCGCGGCGCGCCGGTTTCCGCCAGCAGCGGTTTGAGGATGGCCATGCCGCCCTTCATCGCGTTGGCGGCCAGCAGCACCTCGGGGACGAACAGGATACCGTCGCGGAAATCCTTGCCGACGATGGTCATGCCGCCCACCAGCGCCTCGGTCAGCACCTGGTAGGGTTGCCAGCCGCGCTCCAGCAGGATGTTCACGCCTTCCTCGATCTCTTCTTTCAGACCATCATAGAGGTCGTCGAACATCTGCTGGACAAGCTCCTCGTCGTCCAGTTCGCTGAGGATGATGTCGTCTTCTTCGTCGGACATGTGCTTGATCCCTTGGTGTGGCGCGTGGCCCGTTGTCTAGCCTCCGCGATTACGTCCATTTTGTCGCACACGACTTTCCAATTCCGACATGCTCGGTTCTTGCACCGACAGATGGCGCAGTTTCACGCCCCCAGCGGTGGAAAATCTCCATGCTCACTATGCGCTTGTTGCATATGTTCTCTTAATGTTCCTATAATTCGGCTATGTCCGATGCCTCCGACACCATTGATCCACGTTTGCGCCGTCCGGGCCGGGGGGCGGTCAGCAACGCCGTGGGCCGCTACGAGCGCGAGTCGCGAAGTTTCGAGGACGACGGCTGGAACCTCGCGCCCGAGGAGGCGGCCCTCGGCACCCGCGTTAGCATCGAGCGGCCGCGCAGTATCATCACGTACAATCGCTCGCCTGATCTGCCCTTCGACCGCTCGATCAACCCCTACCGGGGCTGCGAGCATGGGTGCATCTATTGCTTCGCCCGGCCCAGCCACGCCTGGCTCGGCCTGTCGGCGGGGCTTGATTTCGAAACCCGGCTGGTCGCCCGCCCCGACGCCCCCGAGGTGCTGGCCACGGAACTGCGCAAGCCCGGCTACAAGGTTCGGCCCATTGCCATCGGCACCAATACCGATCCGTACCAACCCATCGAAAAGACTCATGGCATTATGCGCGCCTGCCTCCAGGTTCTGTCACAGTTCAATCACCCCGTCGCCATCGTCACCAAGGGCAGCCTGGTGGAGCGCGACATCGACATCCTGTCGGACATGGCCGAGCGCGGGCTGGCACGGGTGGGCATTTCCGTCACCACGCTCGACGCGGCGCTGTCGCGCGCGATGGAGCCGCGCGCACCGGCCCCGGCGCGGCGGCTGAAAGTGATCGAGCGGCTGGCTAGTGCGGGCGTCCCCGTACGCGCCATGGTGTCGCCGGTGATCCCGGGCCTGACCTGCCACGAGATTGAGCCGATACTGAAATCCGTTGCCGGGGCAGGGGCCGAGGCGGCGAGTTGGATCATGCTGCGCCTGCCGCTGGAGGTCTCGCCGCTGTTCCGCGAATGGCTGGCCGCGACCTGCCCCGACCGGGCCGCCCGCGTCATGGGCCATGTGCGCGATATGCATGGCGGCAAGGATTACGCCGCGGATTGGGGGCGCCGGATGCGCGGGTCAGGCCCTTACGCCGAGATGGTGGCGCAGCGGTTCAAGGTGGCTGCAAGGCGGCTGGGGCTGGATGCCAAGCAGCCGCCGCTGCGATGTGATCTGTTTGAACCGCCCGCACGGGCCGGGGACCAGATGGAGTTGTTTTGAGATGGGCGATCACATCGGCGTCCGCGCGTGGGTTTTCACCCACCCTACGGGTCCGCACGACATCGCGCCGGGACCTGCCGGCTGCCGTAGGGTGGGGTTGCACCCCACCACTGCGCCCCGAATTACGCGCATCCCGTCCCGGGCTTGACCCGGGACCTCGATGCCTCCGTAGGGTGGGTGAAAACCCACCACACCCGCGCTACAATTTACGCACCTTCAACTTGGTCAGCCGGTTGTCTTCCTTCTCCACCACCTCGAACCGGAAGCCGTGAAAATTGAACACCTGTCCCACTTCCGGGATGATCTGCGCCTCGTAGATCACAAGACCTGCCACCGTGTTGGCCTCGTCATCCGGGAGCGTCCAGTCCGTCGCCCGGTTCAGATCGCGAATCGTCGTGCCCCCGTCCACCAGGAACTGCCCGTCATCGCTGCGCCCCACGGGGTGGTCGCCGTCCGGGTCGAACTCGTCGGTGATCTCGCCCACGATCTCTTCCAGGATATCTTCCAGCGTAATCAGCCCCTGCAAGTCACCATACTCGTCCACCACCAGCGCAAAATGGCTCCGCATCCGCAGGAATTGCCGCATCTGGTCATCGAGCGTGGTGGTCTCCGGCACGAAATAGGGCTCCATCGCGACGTCGCAGATATCGAACGTCGCCAAGGCGCCGCGCGCGCCCTCGGCCTGCAGGGCAAGCGTGTGCATGGCGCGCAGCAAGTCCTTGGCGTGCACCACCCCGATGATGTTGTCGGGATCGTCGCGATAGATCGGCAGGCGCGTGTGGTTGGATTTCAGGCACTGGTCCAGGATCGCCTCGGGTTCCAGCGCCGCGTCGATCATTTCGATCTGGCTGCGGTGAAGCATGATCTCCTCGACCGCGCGGTCGCCCAGGTCCAGCGCGCCAAGGATCCGGTCACGGTCCTCCTTTTCCACCACGCCCTCGGAGTGGCCAAGGTAAAGAGCCCCGGCGATTTCCTCGCGCACGGCCAGGATCTGGCTGTCGGGGTCGGTCTTCACCCCGAACACCCGCAGCACGCCGCGCACCAGCAGGCGCACCGCCGATACCACGGGCGAGAACACGACGATCACCCAGCGAATGACCGGAGCGGCATGCGACGCCGCCGCCTCGGCATTGGTGATCGCGTAGGTCTTGGGCAGCACCTCGGCAAAGATCAGGACCAGAAGCGTCATCACCAGCGTCGCCAGCGCCACGCCGCTCTCGCCGAAGGCGCGGGTAAACAGCGCCGTCGCCAGCGAGGTCGCCAGGATATTCACAAGGTTGTTGCCCAGCAGGACCGAGCCGATCAGACGCTCGTTGTCCTCGGTGATCTGCAGCGCCCGCTCGGCGCCTTTCGACCCCTTGTCGGCGCGAGCCCGCAGCTTGCCGCGCGATGCGGCGGTCAGCGCGGTTTCACTGCCCGAGAAGCAGGCGGACAGAACAAGAAGCAGCAGGATCGCACCGGCGGAGATCCAGAAGGCAGTGTCAAAGGTTGTTAAGGCGGGGTCCATTGTCCAATAGTCACGTTATGCGTTGCAGGGGTTATGGGGCGTGGACGCCGGTCATTCAAGGAAACAGGCGATGAAACTTGTCGATTTGGGCGCGCGGGACACTCCGCTCGCGGTCTTCGGCGGGCCGTATTCGAACCTGCACGCGACGCAGACTCTGCTGGCCCTGACGGTGCGCCTCGGCATTGCCCCGCGCGATACCATCTGCACCGGCGATCTGGTGGCCTATTGCGGGGCGCCGGCACAGACCGTGGCGCTGATCCGGGCGGCGGGTCTGCCCGTCGTGGCCGGCAATTGCGAGAAACAGCTGGCCGCGTACCAGATGGATTGCGGCTGCGGATTCGAGAACGGAAGCGTCTGCGACCTCTTGTCGGCGGGCTGGTATGCCCATGCCGACGCGGCCATCGGTGCGAACGCCCGCGCATGGATGGACGGTCTGCCCGACATGATCCGCTTCACCCATCACGGCCTGCGCTGCGCCGTCATCCATGGCGGTCTCAGCGATATCAGCCGCTTTCTTTGGTCCAGCAGCCCCGCGTCTGCCTTCGCCAGCGAAATCGCCCTGATCGAGACGCAGGGCGGGCCCGTCGATATCGTCTTCGCGGGTCATTCCGGCATCGCCTTCCAGCGCCGCATCGGGCAGGTTGACTGGGTCAATGCCGGTGTGATCGGCATGCCGCCCAATGACGGCACGCCGCGCACCGAGTACGCGCTATTGCGGGACGGCGCGGTCACGTTCCACAAACTGGACTACGATCATGCCGCTGCCCATGCGGACATGCAGTCGGCAGGCCTGACCCAAGGCTACGACAACGCGCTTCGCACCGGCTACTGGCCGTCCGAAGACATGCTGCCCGCATCGTTGCGCCGTTCCTCCTGAGCCAGCGGGTGCGCGTCGAACACCAGTTCGCGCAGGCGGTCCTCGAGCACATGGGTGTAGATCTCTGTCGTGCCCACATCGGCATGACCCAGCATCGTCTGGATGGTGCGCAGGTCGGCGCCCCCGGCCAGCAGATGCGTGGCAAAGGCATGGCGCAGCGTGTGGGGCGACACCCGCTCGGGGCTGATTCCCGCCGCCACGGCGAACTCCTTGACCAAAAGGAAAAAGCGATTGCGCGTCAGGTGGCCCGCCTTGCCGCCCGAGGGAAACAGGAAGGCCGACACCGGCTTGCCCTTGGCTTTCGCGGCCTCCTCGGCGGCATCGCGTCTCTCCAGCCACGCCGCCAGCGCCTGCCTTGCAGGCGGCGACATGGGCACCAGCCGCTCCTTGCCGCCCTTGCCGCGCACCAACAACATCTGCGGATCGCCCCGGCAGGACGCCACCGGCAGCGACACCAGCTCGGTCACCCGCATCCCCGTGGCGTATAGCAGCTCCATCAGGCAGGTGTTGCGCAGCTTGTCGGCCTCGCTCCGGCCCGTGGCCCGTGCGGCCTCCAGCAGCCGGTCCACCTCGTCCAGCTCCAGCGTCTTGGGCAGGCGTTGATCCCGGCCCGGCCCCTTGATCTGGATCGCCGGATTGTCGCTACGCAGCCCTTCGTCGAAAACGAACCGATAGAGCTGCTTGATCGCCGACAGCCGCCGCGCCCGTGTCGAGCGCGCCAGACCTTGCGCGTCGCAATGCACCAGGTAGGCCTCGATATCCGCCTGGCCCGCGCTGGCGGCATCCTGGCCGGTCCGTTCCAGCCACTCGGTGAAATCCGTCAGGTCTCGGGCATAGGCCTGCAACGTGTTTTTCGCCGCCCCGGCCTCGGCCGCCTGCGCGTCGAGGAAATTCGCCAGCCAGTGCGCCGTGCTCACGTGTCCGCCTTCAGTAGCAGGATCTGCAACGCCGCCTGTCGCGCGGTGTCCTCCAACCCCACGGAGCGCAGTGTCGCGAGGCCCGCCACGATGTCGCTTGCTTGGTTCGGTCCGGCAGTGTCCAGCTGCAACGCCGCGGTCAGAATCGCCTGGCCCAGCCGCCCGGCTTCCAACATGTCTGCGTGGTCGGTGTGCGCGGCTGTTGCGGCAAAGGCCTCGGCTATGGCGACCTGCGGAGTCTCGCTGGCCAGCGTGGCATCCGGTGCGCCCCGCGCCACCCCCAACAGGAACTGCGCCCGTGCGTCGCTCCCGGCAAGCTTCGGTGCCAGCGTCTCGTAATCCTGTGACAAAAGTGCCACCTCGAACGCCGCGTCCCGTGCCCGCCCGTCCAGCTCCAGCGTCGACAGGGACTGCGCGAACAGCGTGGCAAAGGCCACCGCAAGGCCTTCGCGTTTCATGTCCCGCCATAGCCCCGGCAGATGGCGCGCCACCGCCTGCGGGTCGGTATCGGCAATCGCCTGTTCCAAATTCTGCACGCCCGCCACGCGGTCCCACACCCCGCCCGAGGCCGCCGGGCGCTGGTCTGTGTAAAGTCCCAGCAGGCGATTGGCGGGCAGGGCGCCGGTGCGGGTCAACCGCTCTGCCGCCTCGATCTCGGCCTTCAGCCCGGTCAGCCCGCGCAGGTCCGCCACCGCGTATTCCCGCGCCAGATTGCGAGTGGGCAGGGGCGTGCCCGCCGCCTCGTACAGGCGATACAGAAGCGGCGTCATCTGCGTCGACGGGGCCAGCGACACCTCGGCCCCGATCGTCTCGGGGTCTAGGTACTGCGCCAAAAGTCGCGCGCTTGCGGTGTCCAGCACTCCCACCGCCGTGGCCGTCTCGTAAGTCAGCGCCGCAGTCTGCCAGTCCCCGGCGCGCGCCCCGCAATAGATCCGTGCGTCGTATCGTTCGCTCAACTCGGGTTCCCGGCTCAGCGCGGCACAGGCCTCTTCCTCGGTGCCGGTCAGGAGCGACAGGTCGAACCACTGATCGAACAGATTGGCATCATAACTTCCCGCCTGCTGCACCAGCGCCAGCGCCGGATCCACGGCCCCCATCTTGCGCAGCGCGGCCAGCCGTGCCCGCAGAAACCGCGCGTCGCGTCCCGCGTCAGCGGGCGCCTCGGCTTCGGCCAATAATAACGTGTAATACAGCGCCTGGATCGCCGGTAACGGATCCGGCGGCAGGCGCGAGAATTGCGACACAAGGGTGTCGGTGCTGCTGCCCGCCCACAAGTTCGGCGGCAGCCCCGTGGTGCTGCCGGGCAAGAGCCCCGCCGCATCGGGTTGTGCTCCGTCCAGCGGCATCACCTCGACGTCCGGCACCACGGCGCCTTCCACGTCGTCCGCCGCGGGCGGTTTCAGCGCCTCTTCCAGCGGTCTGGCCACGCTGATCGGCGCGGGATCTTTCAACCAGTCGATGGCCGCCAGCGGTTCCTGCGCCAGCACCGGCGTGGCAAAAATTATTGAGAAACAAATGGTTTCAAGTGTCTTCAAGTATGATTTCCTGTCGAATTTCTTCTCGCTCGGGCGAGAAATCCGCCCCGAAGAACGGGCCGATATAGGCATAGCCGACCAGCGCCAGGAACGCCAGAATGCCAAGATAGATCAGCCATTTGAGAAGTCTGAACATAACGTGCCTGCCCGTTTCTTACCGTCTTTTACCACTTTATAACTGGCAATTTCATCAAGATCACGTCATTCAGTGGCTGAAAAGAAGAGATTGGCATAGGAGCGCCGAAAGTGGCGGCCTCGGGACATTGGCAGTTGAAGAAAACCGTCGTGCTGGTGGGTATGATGGGCGCCGGAAAAACCGCCGTGGGCAAGGCGTTGGCGGCCATGCTTGATGTTCCTTTGCTCGACTCCGATGTCGAGATCGAGGCCGCGGCGAACATGACGATCGCCGAAATTTTTTCCCGCGACGGCGAGGCGTTTTTCCGTGACCGCGAAACGCAGGTGATCGACCGGCTGCTCGACGGCCATCGTTGCATTCTGTCGGCCGGAGGCGGCGCTTTCCTCTCCGAGCGCAACCGCGATCTTATCGGGGCAAAGGGCGTCTCGGTCTGGCTTCAGGCCGACCTGAAGCTTTTGTGGAATCGCGTAAAGCATAAAGATACCAGGCCTTTGCTGCGCACGGCTGATCCTTACAAGACGTTAAAGGACCTCTATGAGGCGCGGCTGCCGTATTACGAAATGGCCGATCTCGCGGTGCCCGCCCATGCGTCCTACACGATCGACCAGATGGCCATCAAGGTGTGCGAGGCGCTTCAACAGCGGCCCGATGTGCTGGAGAAGGTGACATGACAGAACGCGTTCACGTGGGGCTGGGCGACCGGGCCTATGACATCCATATCGGCCCCGGGCTTCTCGGACAGGCCGGGGCGCTGATCGCGCCGCTGCTGCGCCGCCCCCGCGTGGCCATCGTCACGGACGAAACAGTCGGAGCGTTGCATCTCGCCACGCTTCAGGCGGGACTGAAGGCGGGCGGCATCGACAGCACCGCCCTCGCGCTGCCCCCCGGCGAAGGCACCAAGGGCTGGCCGCAGTTCGAGCGTTGTGTCGAATGGCTCCTGTCCGAAAAGGTCGAACGCAGCGACGTGGTCATCGCTTTCGGCGGCGGTGTCATCGGCGATCTGGTGGGCTTCGCCGCGTCTGTCCTGCGCCGCGGGGTGCGGTTCGTGCAGGTACCCACCAGCCTGCTTGCCCAGGTCGACAGTTCCGTGGGAGGCAAAACCGGCATCAACGCGCCCCAGGGCAAGAACCTCATCGGTGCCTTCCATCAGCCCAGCCTCGTTCTGGCGGATACGGATGTACTCGGAACGCTGAAAAGTCGTGATTTCCTGGCCGGTTATGGCGAAGTGGTAAAGTACGGCCTGCTTGGGGACGCCGCCTTCTTCGACTGGCTGGAAACCCACGGTCCCAGTATGGCGCAGGGCGACATGGCTGGCCGGATCGCGGGGGTCAAACGCTCGGTCGAAATGAAGGCCGAGATCGTCATCGAGGATGAAAAGGAACACGGCCGCCGCGCGCTCCTGAACCTTGGTCACACCTTCTGCCACGCGCTCGAGGCCGCCACCGGATACGGCGACCGCCTGCTTCACGGCGAGGGCGTCGCCATCGGCTGTGCGCTGGCGTTCGAGCTCTCAAGCCGTCTGGGCCTGTGTTCGCAGGAAGACCCCAGCCGCGTCCGCGCCCATCTGCGCGACATGAACATGAAGGTGGACCTGTCGGATATTGCAGGAGAATTGCCGGATGCCGACGGCCTTATCGAGCTCATGAGCCAGGACAAGAAGGTGGTCGACGGCAAGCTGCGCTTCATCCTCGCGCGCGGCATCGGAGACGCCTTCGTGGCCGAGGACGTGGACATGGATGTGGTCCACAAAGTCCTGTCCGAGGCACTGGCCGCGCGCTGAGTCCCGCCGCCACCTGCGTAGGGTGGGTGATAACCCACGCGCGACCCATTCACTCTGTCCCGATCGCCTTTGACGTATTCACCCGCTTCGACAATTCCTCAAGCGTCTCGACCCGCTCGGAATACCGATCGGTCAGGTACGCCGCCTGATCGCGCGTCAGCAGCGTGAACTTCACCAACTCCTCCATCACGTCCACCACCCGGTCGTATAGCGGCCCCGGCTTCATCCGGTCTGTCTCGTCGAATTCGTCCCACGCTTTCGGCACGGACGACTGGTTCGGGATCGTCAGCATCCGCATCCACCGGCCCAGGATCCGCATCTGGTTCACCGCGTTGAAGCTCTGTGACCCGCCACTCAGCTGCGCCACGGCCAAGGTCTTGCCCTGCGTCGGGCGGATGCCGCCGATGGGCGCCAGCGGGATCCAGTCGATCATCGCCTTCATCACGCCGGTCATTGCGCCATGACGCTCCGGACTGACCCAGACCATACCTTCCGACCACAGCACCAACTCACGCAGTTCCGCCACCTTCGGATGGCTCGTCTCGGCATCGTCGGGCAGGGGCAGGCCATGCGGATCGAATGTCCGCGTCTCGGCACCGAGATGGCGCAACACCCGCGCCGCTTCCTCGCTCAACAGCCGCGAAAACGACCGTTCCCGCAAGCTGCCATAGAGCAGCAGGATTTGCGGCGCATGGCGGGCCCGCTCCGCCGGGAACAGGCGGTCCTCGTCTGTGCCCGGCAGGGCGTCCGCGTTCAGGTTGGGCAAATCACTCATCCGCGCACCTCTTGGCGTTGACCGAACCGCGCCCGCGTCCGGTTTGCAAACGCAACCAGCGACAGCATCACCGGCACCTCGACCAGCACACCGACCACAGTGGCCAGCGCCGCACCCGAATTGAGACCAAAGAGACTGATGGCCACAGCCACCGCCAACTCGAAGAAATTCGAGGTCCCGATCATCGCACAAGGCGCCGCCACCCGGTGCGGCACGCGCATCATGTAGGCCGCGCCATAGGCCAGCGCGAAAATCCCATAGCTCTGGATCAGGATCGGCACCGCGATCAGCGCGATCACGAAGGGATTCGCCAGGATGATGCTGCCCTGCAAGCCGAACAGGATCGCCACAGTCGCGATCAAACCGATGATCGACCACGGCTTCACCCGTGCCGTGAACGCCTCGATCGCCGCTTTCGAGCCCAGCATCCGCCGCGTCACCAGCCCCGCCACCAGCGGCAGAACCACGTAGAGGACCGTCGCCGTCACCAGTGTCTGCCACGGCACTGTGATGTCGGTCACCCCAAGCAGAACCGCGACGATGGGGGCAAATGCGAAGACCATGATCAGATCGTTCACCGACACCTGCACCAGTGTGTAGGTCTCGTCGCCCTTCGTCAGTTGTGACCACACGAAGACCATCGCCGTGCAGGGCGCCGCGCCCAGCAGGATCAGCCCGGCAATGTACTGCGCCGCATCCTCTGGCGCGATCCACGGCGCGAAAACGTAATCGAAAAACAGCACCGCCAGCAGCGCCATGGTGAACGGCTTGATCAGCCAGTTGACGATCAGCGTGATCACCAGCCCCTTCGGCTGTTTCGCCACCGCCGGAATGGTGCTCAGGTCCACACCGATCATCATCGGATAGATCATCGCCCAGATCAGCACCGCCACCACGAGGTTGATCCGTGCCACCTCTGCCGCCGCGACGGCCTCCACCAGCCCCGGCGCCATCACGCCAAGCGCGATACCCAGCACGATCGCCAGCGCGATCCAGACGCTCAGGTAGCGTTCGAAAACGCCCAGTCTGCTGTCCTGCGGGGTGTCGGTTCTGTCCGTCATCTTTGCCTTTCCTTCGCGTCTGCCCGGGTCAGCATTTCAGCGAAATTTCGTCGATAAGCGACTGGCACCGCGCAGGATTTCCGCCACAGCAATCCTCCATCAAAAACGCCAGCAACCCACGGAGGCCCCCGATCTCGGCGCGATAGCGCACCGAGCGACCGTCCCGCGTGGCCCGGACCAACCCGGCCTGCGACAGGATCGACAGATGCGCCGACATGGTGTTCTGCCGCACGCCGCAAGTTGTCGCGATTTCGCCCGCCGCCATGCCCTCGGGGCCGGCCCGCATCAACAGGCGAAACACGTCCAGCCGTGTATCCTGTGACAGGGCCTGAAAGGCGGCAAGGGCGCTTGGCTTATCCATATATCGAGAAATATGGATATTTAGCGTGGAACGCAAGCGATCTCTGTGTAACATTGAACCGCTGCCGCGACGGCAGCGCGGCGGCGCAGGAACAAAGCGCATCGCCACCCGTTTCGCCGGGAATAGGTCCGTTGTCCGGCCACACATCAAATAGGAAAGGTCGATTTTCATGAAAGCCGCGATCCACGATACATTCGGCGACCCCGCCAAGGTCCTCTACACGACCGACACCGACACGCCCGAACCGGGCGAGGGGCAGGTGCGTATCCGGACCCTCCTGTCGCCCATCCACAACCACGACCTCTGGACGGTGCGCGGCACCTACGGCTACAAGCCCGAACTGCCCGGTGCGATCGGCGGCTCCGAGGCGGCGGGCATCGTCGACGCCGTGGGCGAAGGCGTCGATGACAGCCTCAAGGGCCAGCGCGTCGCCGTCGCGGGCGTGCATGGCACATGGGCCGAGTATTTCCTCGCGCCCGCGAACGGCCTCATGCCCTTGCCCGAGCAGATCTCCGACGAGCAGGGCGCGCAGCTTATCGCCATGCCATTCTCGGCCATTTGCCTGCTCGACAGCCTCAAGGCCGAGCAGGGCGACTGGGTCATCCAGACTGCCGCCAACGGGGCTGTGGGCCGCATCATGGCCGTTCTGGCAAAGGAACGCGGCATCAACCTCGTCAACCTCGTGCGCCGGGACGAAGCCGCGCAAGGCCTGCGCGACTCAGGAACCACGAATGTCATTTCCACCTCTGACGACGACTGGACCGATCAAGTCAGTGAAACCATCGGCGACGGCAAGGGCGTCTCGGCCATCGATTCCGTTGGCGGTGAGGTCGCGGCACATCTTGTCGACCTGCTGTCGAGCGACGGCGAAATGATCGTCTTCGGCACAGCAACCGGCGCACCAATGCCGCTTGCCTCTGGTCCGCTCATCATGAAACAGATCACAGTCAAGGGCTTCTGGGGCGCCCGTGTCGGGCCCGAGATGGACCCCGACCGCCGCGAAAGCCTGATGACCGAACTGGTGACACTCGCGGTGCAGGGCAAGCTGCCGCTGGCAGCGGACGGCACGTATTCCCTCGATCAGGTCACCGACGCCGTGACCGCTTCTCTGACCCCCGGTCGTGATGGCAAGGTCATGCTGAAACCCTGACGCCGCCACGCGCTCGTTGTCTTGCAAGGAAAACGCCCCGGAATTTTTCAATAATTCCGGGGCGTCAATGCCTCATTCGGCGATCTTCACCAAAGCGTGCCGCTTCTTGCCCGCCGACAGCTTGATCGGTGACGACAGCGCACCCTGATCCACGATCAACCCCGCATCGGTCAGCGGCTGGTCGTCCATCCGGGCGCCGTTCTCGGCAATCAGGCGCTTGGCCTCCTTGCCCGATCCGGCCAGTCCGGATTTCACGATCAGTTGCACGATGGAAATCCCGTCGCCTACCTCGGCCGGCGACAGTTCCAGCGTCGGCAGATCGTCCCCGACACCGCCTTTCTCGAACACTTCCCGCGCCGTGGCTTGCGCCTTCGCCGCCGCATCGGCCCCGTGCAGCAGGGTCGTCACCTCGTTCGCCAGGATCACCTTGGCCTCGTTGATCTCGGCCCCTGCCAGCGCGCCCAGCCGGTTGCATTCGTCCACCGGCAACTCGGTGTAAAGCTTCAGGAACCGCCCCACATCGGCATCCATCGTGTTCCGCCAGAACTGCCAGAACTCGTAAGGCGACCGCATATCCGCATTCAGCCACACCGCGCCATCCGCCGACTTGCCCATCTTGCGCCCGTCGGCGGTCTCCAGCAGGGGCGAGGTCAGGCCATAGATCTCGTGGTCCAGCACCCGCCGCGTCAGGTCGATCCCGTTGACGATATTGCCCCACTGGTCCGACCCGCCCATCTGCAACAGGCAGCCATAGCGCCGGTTCAGCTCCAGAAAGTCATAGGCCTGAAGGATCATGTAGTTGAACTCGAGAAAGCTCAGCGACTGCTCCCGGTCCAGCCGCGACTTGACGCTCTCGAAAGACAGCATCCGGTTGACCGAGAAATGCCGCCCGATATCGCGCAGGAACTCCAGGTAATTCAGCCCGTCCAGCCATTCGGCATTGTTCAGCATCAGCGCATCCGTGGGCCCGTCGCCATAGGCCAGGTATCGCGCAAAGACCTGCTGCATCCCGTTGATATTGCTCTCGATCTGCTCGGGCCCCAGCAAGGGCCGCTCGTCCGACCGAAAGCTCGGGTCACCCACCTTCGTGGTCCCGCCACCCATCAGCGTGATCGGCTTGTGCCCGGTTTTCTGCAACCAGCGCAGCATCATGATGTTCAGCAGGTGCCCCACATGCAGCGACTGCGCCGTGGCGTCATAACCGATATAGGTCGGCACCACGCCCGCGCTCAGGGCGTCGTCCAGCCCCTGGTAATCGGTGCAGTCGGCCAGAAAGCCGCGCTCGATCATCGTGGCCATGAAATCCGATTTGGCGTGGTAGGTCATATCGCTTGTCCCAGCTGGTTTTGCGCGGCATGTATAGGGATGGTTCAGGCGAAGGAAAAGGCCATGTTGAAGGCCGGTTTGAAGAGCGGCCCGGTCTGGGCGCTCGGGGCGATGTCGGGCACCTCTCTCGACGGGGTCGATGCCGCCATGGTCCAGACCGATGGCGAGGCGATCTTTGCCTTCGGCGACAGCGGCTATCGCGAGTATTCTTCCACGGAAGAAGCCGTTTTGCGCGACGCCCTTGGCAAATGGCCCGACGAGGTGGGGCAGGAGGTCCTGCCGCTCGTCCAACAGGCCCATGTCGACGTGCTGTCGCGCTTTGAAGGCGCGCAGATCGTCGGCTTCCACGGCCAGACCTTGGCGCATGATCCACAGGGGCGCGGAACGCACCAGCTGGGTGATGGTGCGGCGCTGGCCATGCATCTCGACCTCCCGGTGATTTGGGATTTCCGCTCGGCCGATGTGCGCCTTGGTGGCGAGGGCGCGCCGCTCGCCCCGTTCTTCCACTTCGCCTGCGCCAAGTGGATGGGGGCCGAACGCCCGCTCGCGTTCCTAAATCTGGGGGGCGTGGGCAACATCACCTGGATCGACCCCAGCCGCGACCGCCCCGATCAGGACGGCGCGCTGTTGGCCTTTGACACCGGCCCTGCAAATGCCCCCGTCAACGACCTGATGATGCAGCGCAGGGGCGAGCCCTGCGACCGTGACGGCGCATTCGCTCTGCAAGGCACCGTGGCGCAAGGCGCGCTCGAGCTTTTCCTCGACGAGCCGTATTTTCGCAAGATCCCCCCGAAAAGCCTCGACCGCGACGCGTTTTCCGACCTCTACACCCTCGTGCACGAACTCGGTGACGCCGACGCCGCGGCCACCCTCACGGCGATGAGCGCCGCGGCGGTTCTGCAGGCGATGGAGCATTGCCCATCCCCGCCCGAACGCCTGCTGGTCTGCGGCGGCGGGCGCAAGAACCCCGTCATGATGTCCATGCTGCGCGCCGCACTCGACGCCGTGGTGGACCCGGTCGAGGCGGTGGGCCTTGATGGTGATATGCTGGAAGCACAGGCCTTCGGCCATCTTGCCGTGCGCGTGCTACGCGGCCTGCCAACATCCTGCCCCGCGACAACCGGCGTCGCGGCGGCAGTGGCAGGCGGCACTGTCAGTTGGCCGGACGGGAGCACGCGATGAAATACGACCTGGACAACGGTATGGGAACGCGCATCGGTCTCGTGGTCCTGAGCACCGACGAGACGCTGGAAACCGAGGCGCGCAGCATCCTCGCGGGCCGCGACGTGGCCGTGCATCACACCCGCATCTTCTCGGACAACGAGGTCACGGCCGAAAACCTCGTTTCCATGCAGGAACGCATGGCCGCCTCCGCCTCGCTTCTGCCGGACGGGCTCGATGCCGTGGGCTATGGCTGTACCTCCGCCTCGGCGCTGATGGGCCCCGAGCTGGTCGAGGGGCAGGTGCAACTGGCCCATCCCGGCGTCCCCGTCACCAACCCGATCAGCGCCGTGGTCGCCGGTCTCCGCGCGCTCGGGGCGTCGCGCATCGCGATGGTCACGCCATACTCGGCGCAGGTCATCGCCCCCATGCGCAGCTTTCTGGAATCACGCGGCATCGAGGTCGTGCACAACCTCAGCTTCGGCGAAACCGACGACCGTCGCGTCGCGCGCATCACCGAAGGCTCCACCCACGCCGCCGTCACCGAGGCCGCCAAGGCCAAGGGCGTGCAGGCCATCTTCACCTCCTGCACCAACCTACGCACCTTCGGCGTGATCGACCCCCTCGAATCCGAGTTGGGCCTGCCGGTCATCAGCTCCAACCAGGCGCTGCTGTGGCACATTCTGGGCCGCGCCGGGATAGATGCGCGCGGATGGGGCCCGGGGCGGCTCTTCGAGACCGAAGGCGTACGCACCGCGGTCGCCTGACCGCGCCTCGGCGCTCCGGTCCCGGGCCTGTCCCGGGATGGCGTCCGCCGCGTAGGGTGGGTGAAAACCCACCGTACCTCACCGGCTGCCGTCCTTTCATCGACCCTCAATGCGCCCCTGCCTTTCGCAGCGCCGCTGGGACGGGCAGGGCGCTGAAAAACCAGTCGCTTGCCAGAGGGAACCCGCGCATCGCGCCAACAACCGAGAGACAGGCCGCGAATAACCGCGCTATGCTTGCGCTGCGGAAGCGGCAAGACATGCGTCGCATCCCGGCAAAAACAAGAAACGGCCACCAAAAGGCCGGTCCAACAAGGAGAAGAGAATGGATTTCCTCGACAAACTGACGCGCGACCTGCGCACGCGACGGATCTCGCGCCGCCGCTTCATGCAACAGGGGCTGGCCGCCGGCGCGACTGTCTCGGCCCTGTCCCTGACCGCCGACATGGTTCACGCCCAGACCCCACGGAAAGGCGGTCATTTTCGCGTCGCCCGTGGCCACGGCGCGACCACCGACAAGCTCGATCCCGGCGTCATCGAGAACGGCTACACGATTGGCCTCTCCTTGGGTGGCTACCAGGGCTACCTGACCGAAATCGCGCCCGACGGCAGCCTCGCGCCCTCGCTCGCCGAAAGCTGGGAATCCTCGCCCGACGCCAAGACCTGGACGTTCAAGCTGCGCGACGGTCTGGAATTCCACAATGGCCGCACGGTCAAGGCCAGCGACGTCATCGCCTCGATCAACCACCACCGGGGCGAGGGCAACACCTCTGCTGCCGGGCCGCTCGTCGCACCGGTGACCGAGATCACCGCCGATGGCGACCTCGTCGTGGTGGTCGAGCTGGAGAGCGGCAACGCCGACTTCCCTTTCATCATGACCGACTACCACCTGCCGGTGATGCCCGCCAACGATGACGGCACGATGAACTGGCAGGATTACATCGGCTGCGGCTCCTACGTCCTCGACAATTACGATGCCGGCGTCAGCTCGCAGCTTTCCCGCCACGCCAACCACTGGAACGACGACGTGGCCTTTTTCGACACGGTCGAGGTGTTGTCGATCATCGACCAGAACGCCCGCACCTCGGCGCTGGTCTCGGGCGACGTTCACGTCATCGACCGGGTCGATCTCAAGACCGCCGCCCTGCTGGGCCGCCGCGACGGGGTCAACCTCAAGACCACCACCGGCACGCTGCACTATTCGCTGCCGATGCTCTGCGATGTCGATCCCTATACCGACAACAACATCCGGCTCGCAGTGAAATACGCCATCGACCGGCAGGAACTGGTGGACAAGATCCTCTTCGGCTACGGCGAGGTCGGCAACGACCATCCCATCGGCTCGGGCCAGCGCTTCTACAACGACGAGTTGGAACAGCGCACCTATGACCCCGACCGTGCCAAGTTCCACCTCAAGGAGGCGGGCCTCGACTCGCTCCAGATCGAGATAATGGCCTCCGAGGCCGCCTTCGCCGGAGCGGTCGACGCGGCCATCCTGATCCAGAACTCCGCCAAGGGCGCAAACATCGATCTCAACGTCAACCGCCAGCCCAATGACGGCTTCTGGGCCGACCACTGGATGAAATCCCCCTTCATCACCAGTTACTGGAGCGGGCGTCCGGTGGAGGACCAGATGTTTTCGACCACCTACCAGACCGGCGTGTCGTGGAACGAGTCACACTGGTCGAACGAGCGTTTCGACAAGCTTCTGGTCGAGGCCCGCGCGGAACTCGACGAGACCAAGCGCCGCGACATGTATTTCGAAATGCAGAAGATCCTAAACGAAGAGGGCGGCTCGGCCATCCCGATGTTCGCATCCTATGTCTTCGGGGTGGGCGACGACGTCGGCACGCCCGAGACCATTGCTACCAACTGGGATCTCGACGGCGAACGCTACATGGAGCGTTGGTGGCTCACCGCGTGACCTGAAACGAAAGAGCGGTCCGGTCAAAAAACCGCGCCACGGTTTCCCGTGGCGCGGCCTGCGCTTGCAAGGTCCTGTTTGGTGCTACGCCGTGGCCATCATGAACAGGACGTAGACCGAGACAAGGGCAAGCCCCACCGTACCGGTCCACGCCAGCCCCATCATGAAGCGGCCGGGCATATGCTCGCGCTCCTCGGGCGTCTGAAAGCCGTCGGTGACCGCCTTGATCGTCAGCCAGTAGATAACCGGCGAGAAGACCAGTGCGAGGATCGAGGCGACCTGCACCACCAGGATCGGCTTCGGCATACCGAACATCACGGCAGCGCCGCCGACGACCCACAACACCTGAAAACCGCGGTTGATCAGCTTGCGTGTCGTAGGCTTGTCCCAGCTTGTCTTGAGCCGGACACAGCATTCCTCGAACACCCGGGCCTGACCGTCGAAATAGGTGAATACGGTCGAAAAGAGCGCCGCGATACCGCCGGCGATGATGATCGGGAAGACCCACGCGCCGAACGTGTCGGTGTAGATGCGTGCGATCGTTACGCCCATTTCACGCCCCGAGGGAACAAGGCCGATCGGGTTCAGCACGACGGCACCGACGATCAGGAACACCATGCCGGTCAGCGCCGCGACGATGTAGGACACATTCATGTCACGGCGATAGAGGATCATCGAGTTCTTCATGTAGTCGGGATGCACGTCGACCTTGTGGCCTTTCTCCCGCATCTCCCGCACGTAGACCATGCCGCTTTTCTTGTCGACGGCCCAGTTGGACTGCATCGCCGAGACCTCGGTCGTGGTCGGGAAGTACCCGAACATCGACCCGAAAAGGATCATGGCGCCGGCAGGCGGCAGGCTCGGCAGCAGCCGCGACAGGTATTCACCCGCAGGCGGCGCCTGAAGCGCGAAGGCGACAAAGGACGACAGCGCGAAGACGATGATCGCGACCTTGACGATGCCTTCGAACACCTCGTACTTGCCCAGCCACAGGATGGCGACGCTGATCAGCAGGACTGACATCGACCACATCTCGAGCGGCATGAACGGGAAGGCGGCCCAGAGTAGCGCGCCACACCCCAGCGCCCGCCCAGCGATGCCAAACGTGTTGGCCAGCGACTGGAAGCCAAGATACCAGAACGGCCACTGGCCGACCCGGGCATAGGCGTTCATGATGCTTTCGCCCTTCACCATCGTGTAGCGGTGGGCGAATTCGAAACAGCAGTATTTCAGGATATAGGCCACCGGGATAATCCACAGCAGGGCATAGCCGAACTGCGCGCCGGCCGTAGGCCCGTGCATAATATGGCTGGCGCCGATACCGGTCATCGCGGCGGCGATGCCGGGGCCTGCGTTCTTCCAGGTGTCTTTCAGCGTCGTTCCCGGCGCATCCAAATAGATTGTCTCGCTCTCCGATGCGTCGGACGCGCCCTTGTCGGCGTCCTTTCCACCCAAGGGTATCGAAATGTCACTCAACTCTTGTCCTCCCAGACATAAAACATGCCCTCGGCAGGAACGGTGCCCGATGGGCCTCGGGCCATCGGATGTCCGCGACATGCGTCGGGCAAACTCTTGTTTTCCAAGGCAGTATGAAACGCTGTGCACTTCCTGGTTCGCGTCATCTTTTGCCCGCCGTGGTAGGCTGGCATCCCACACACCAAATATCAACCAAAATATACCATTGGTTGCGTAGAATGTTCGACCGCCGAAGACAACTGTTCTGAAACGCTTGCGGTTTGAACACCGAAATGCAGGAGTGTTCCACCAGAAACCATCATGATATCAGTGGCTTGGGATCGGTATCAAATACTTCGCAAAGATGTGGGCGAAGCACCGCTCGTTTCGCTTCCGGAGTGTGCTCAGGCCTTGATATCGTGTCACAAGGGGCCCGGCCTTGCGCCCGTGAGGCCGGCGCAGGGCTCCTTCTGGCACCGGAATCAGGTCCTGTACCGACGTGTTTCCAAGACCCCGTTCCGGGCCCCGACACGGGACCTCCCGCGCGGACACCGTATTTTTCACGGTCCTCGGCCCGATCTTTTGGCCCGGTCATGCGTTGAGCCCGAAACACGACAGGCTAGGGGACAGGACGCCATGCAGAACGACGCAAGCGAACACATCGCAGATCACCCGGCCCGCATCCCGCGTCGCGGCTGGTGGGACATCGCACTTCGGATCAAGTCCGGCATCGTCGCAGACCACATGTCGGTGGTCTCCGCCGGCGTCGCCTTCTTCGGGCTTCTGGCGATCTTCCCTGCCGCGGTCGCCCTGATCTCCATCGCGGGTGTCCTGCTGGACCCCGGTGATGTCGCCACGCAGCTCAAGGAGATCGTCGCCATCCTGCCCCAGAACGCGGCCGAGATCATCCGCGATCAGGTGCTTCAGGTCACCGGCGGCGACGAAGGCGCCACGGGACTGGCGGCCATCATCGGTCTTTTACTGGCGCTTTACGGAGCGACCAAGGGGATGATGACGCTGATGGAAGGTATGAACATCGCCTATAACGAGGAGGAGTGCCGCGGTTTCGTCGCCCTTTACGCCACCGGCATCGCGCTGACGCTGTTCATCATAGCTGGCCTGTTGGTGTCCCTGGGCGCGATGATCGTCCTGCCGAACATGATCGGCTTTCTCGGCCTGCCGGAGGGGCTGGAAACTGCGATCCTGTGGCTGCAATGGCCGATCCTGGCGTTCTTCGCCATCCTCGGCCTTGCGGTGCTCTATCGGTTCGGCCCGTCCCGTCCGCGCGCCCGCTGGCGCTGGATCAGCCCCGGCGCAGTGGCCGCTACGGCCCTGTGGCTGGTCGGTACGGTCGCCTTTTCCGTCTACACACAGAATTTCGGCAGCTACAACGAGACCTACGGCACATTGGGCGGTGTCATCATCCTGCTGACATGGCTGTGGCTCTCGGCCTTCATCGTGCTGCTCGGCGCCAAGCTGAACGCCGAGATCGAGACTCAGGCCGACGGCGATACGACCACCCCTAGCTGAGCCGCGTCTCCGCCTCTGAACGCAGGAAAGCCCCGGCCGAAACCGGGGCTTTCCCATTTCACTGTCCTGTTCCTCAGGCCCGGCGACGCCGCCGTCCACCGCGTCCGCCACGTCCGGCCTCTTCCTCGCCGGCTTTCGGCGGGGCCTTGTTGAACTTGATCCACTCGCCGCCATGCGGGTCGTTGTTGGTCAGGAAGTTGGCCGCGCGAATGGCTTCCATTTCCTTGCCGGCACGCGGCTTGGTGCTGCCCAGTTCAAAAAGCTTGCAGAAGGTCTCGTCGTCCATGTCCTCGGGGATGATGATCCCCGCGGCCTCGGCCTCGGCCCGCTTGGCGGCCTTGTCGGCTTCCTTCACGGGCAGGGCGATCGGGTTCATGATCGCGCTGGTCATGCCCGCACCCATCGCCATCGGCAGGAACGCGTTGTTGATGCCATGCCGGTTGGGCAGCCCGAAGCTGATGTTCGATGCGCCGCAGGTGGTGTTCACGCCCAGTTCTTCCCGCAGGCGCCGCACCAGCGTGAAGACCTGCAAACCGGCTGTGCCCATCGCGCCGATCGGCATGACCAGCGGATCGACCACGATGTCATGCGCCGGAATGCCGAAATCGGCGGCCCGTTCCACGATCTTCTTGGCGACGGCAAAGCGCACGTCGGGGTCTTCGGAAATCCCGGTGTCGTCATTCGAGATCGCCACCACCGGAACGTTGTATTTCTTGACCAGCGGCAGAACCAGTTCCAGCCGCTCTTCCTCGCCGGTGACCGAGTTCAGCAGCGGACGGCCCTCGCAGGTCTCAAGCCCCGCTTCCAGCGCGCCGGGCACCGAACTGTCGATGCACAGCGGCACATCGACCAGCCCCTGCACCAGTTCCACGACCTTGCGCATCAGCGGCGGTTCGGTCTGGTTGGGATCGGGGTTCGAGTTGTAGACAACGCCCGCGTTGATATCCAGAACCGTCGCGCCGGCCGCGACTTGCGCGATGGCATCGGCCTCCACGGTCGAGAAATCGCCCGCTTCCAGCTCGGCGGCAAGCTTCTTGCGGCCGGTCGGGTTGATCCGCTCACCGATCACGCAGAACGGCTGGTCGAACCCGATGATGGCGGTCTTGGTTTTGCTTTCGACGATGGTACGCGTCATGACTTATCCTTGCTTGGCGGCGGGCACGGTCGACGCGCCACCGTTTTCGATCGCCCACTCGGCATTGGTCTTGATGCCGCCCAGCGGGAAGAAGTGAACGTTGGTGATGTTGAAGTCCGGGTTGGCCGCCTTGTGCGCCGCCAGCTTGGTCAGCACGTCCGTGGGCTCGTAGGGCAACAGCAGCTTAGACACGTCCATCGCGCGCTTTTGCAGCACCTTCAGCGACGGGCCCACGCCACAGGCGATGGCGAACTTTATCAGCGTCTGCAGTTTCGCGGGCCCCGCGATGCCGATATGGATGGGCAGGGTCACACCGGCCGCGGCCAGGTCGTCGGCCCACTTGATGATCGGGTCGGCGTCAAAGGCGAACTGCGTGGCCAGAGCCATCTCGGCATCGGTGCGCTCCGAGAATTTCTGCTTCCACTGAACGGCATCCTCGACGTTCTTCATGCTGCCATCTGGGTCGATGTCGCGGTTGCCCTCGGGGTGGCCCGCCACGTGCAGCCGTTTGAATCCCGCCCGGTCGAACGCGCCGGTTTGCAACAGTTGTATCGAGCTGTCGAAATCGCCATGCGGATCCTTGACGCCACCGGCCAGCACCAGCGCCTGCTCGACGCCCGCTTCTCCCTGGTAGCGCGCGATCCAGTCCTCCAGCGTCGCCTGGTCCTTGATGATCCGCGCGGGGAAGTGCGGCATCACCTTGTAGCCTTCGGCGGCCACGCGCTTGGCGGTCACGACCATGTCCTCGATCGGCGTGCCCTCGATATGCGCGATGTAGACGCGCGTGCCTTCGGGCAGCAGATCGCGGAAATTGTCCACCTTCTCGGCAGTACGCGGCATCACCTCGATGGAATAGCCGTCCAGGAAGGCCTCCACCTGCGGGTTGACCGTGCGCGCGCCCGGGGTCTCACGTTTCTTGAAGTTCAAAAGCGCCATCGCGGCCTCCCAGAAAGATTTGCGGCCAGAACTCACGACGAGCCGGCCCAACCGTCATTCGCGATCAGCTGCTTGATGCGCGCCTGATCGTATTCCTTGTCCAGCCGTGCGGCCTCGGCCTCGGCCACCGCGTCGGCATCGCCCTCCACCTCGTAGGGGGCGGCCTTGCGCCACTCGGCGAGATAGGCATCGGTATCCTCGGCGCCGATCTTCATCGCGGCGCGGTCAATGGCCTGCTCGAACCGCTCGGGCAGGGGGCGCTTGGACCCGCGCCGGCCTTTGCCGACGATCACCTGCGCGGGGATGTCCCGCCAGTATACCACAGTCACATCAACCATCGCTGATTCCTCTACCTCGGTTGACTCTCTCTAATTCACCCGTTGCCTCCGACAGGGTCGTTTTTCGACTTAACGACGTCATCCAGCGACGTCACCTTATCCGCCATGCCGTTTCGAGGCCATCGCAAGGCACTGGAAAATGATTCAAGTTTATCCCGTGCGCGGCTCAAAGCTTGCGCGAAGCCCAAGCAACCACTACCTTCTAGGTAACTCGAAATGGAGGGCGTGAGTTATGGCGCCCAAGCGTCCCGAAAGTGCGGGCGCGGTCCCTCGTTCACCAGAACGACCAAAGGTCGAAAGCCCCGCACTGATCTCGCCCGAATCCGGCTCGCTTTATGCGGCGCTGGATCTGGGAACGAACAGTTGTCGTATGCTGATCGCCCGACCTGACGGCGCTCAGTTCAAAGTTGTGGACAGCTTCTCGAAATCGGTGCAGCTGGGGCAGGGGCTTGAACAGAGCGGCAAGCTGTCGCGCGCCTCGATCTACCGCACCATCCAGGCCCTGCGCGTCTGCCAGCAAAAGCTCAAGCGCAACAAGGTCAAGAACATGCGGCTGGTGGCCACCGAGGCCTGCCGCCGCGCCTCCAACGGCGCCGCCTTCATGAAGAAGGTCGAGCGGGAGACCGGCCTGCGCCTCGACATCATCGAACCCCAGGAAGAGGCGCAGCTGGCCGTCGTGTCCTGCGCCCCGCTGGTCAGCAAGAAGACCGAGCAACTGCTGGTCGTCGATATCGGCGGTGGCTCGACCGAGCTTGTGTGGATCGACCTGACCAATGTGCGCCCGCGCGAGCGGGCCTCGGCCATCATGCGGATGCATGGCGGGTTTCCCGACGCGCGACGCGGCGATGGCCCGTCGGCCCGCGTGGTCGACTGGATCAGCGTGCCGCTTGGCGTGGCCACGCTTCGTGACCAGTTCAACGATGTCGAGGATGACGCCGCCCGCTTTGCCCTCATGAGCTGGTTCTTCGAGGAAAACCTCGCTGAATTCGCCCCTTACAAGGACGAGCCGCCCCGCGCAGGCTTTCAGATCGTCGGTACCTCGGGCACTGTCACCACCGTCGCGGCGAGCCATCTCGGCCTCAAACGCTACGACCGCAACAAGGTCGACGGGCTCCGCATGACGTCCGATCAGATCGACCGCGTGATCCGCGACTACCTCGCCATGGGCCCCGCCGGACGCCGTCGTGACCCGCGTATCGGGCTCGACCGTCAGGCGCTCATCATGTCGGGTGCAGCCATCCTTCAGGCGCTTCTGCGCTGCTGGCCCACCGACCGCCTGTCGGTCGCTGACCGCGGCCTGCGCGAGGGGATGCTCTACGCCCAGATGGCCGCCGACGGCGTATTGATCGAAGGACAGGACTGATGGCGAAGAAACCAACCGGCAAGGGCCCCACGGGCAAGAACACGTCCGGCCGCGGCCAGCGCGACCTGACCGTCAAGGTCAAGACCGCCAAGGGCCGGCGCAGCAGTTCCACCCGCTGGCTGCAACGGCAGCTCAATGACCCTTACGTGAAACGCGCCCAGGCCGAAGGCTATCGTGGCCGTGCCGCCTACAAGATCATGGAACTGGACGACAAGTTCCGTTTTCTCGTCCCCGGCGCGCGCGTCGTAGACCTCGGCTGTGCCCCCGGCGGCTGGTGCCAGGTGGCCGTGCCGCGCGTAAACGCACTGGGCGAGAAATCCGGCAAGGCGCAGGGCTATATCCTCGGTATCGACCTGCAAGAGGTCGAACCCATCGCGGGCTGCGAGTTGCACGTGCTCGACTTCATGGAAGACGACGCCGACGACAAGGTCAAGGAATGGCTGGGCGGAAAGGCGGACGTGGTCATGTCCGACATGGCGGCCTCCTCCTCGGGCCACAAACAGACCGACCACCTGCGCATCATCGCACTGTGCGAGGCCGCGGCCTATCTCGCCTTCGACGTTCTGGAAGAGGGCGGCACCTTTGTCTCCAAGGTGCTGGCCGGAGGGGCCGAGGGCGATTTGCAGAAATTGCTGAAGCAACGCTTCGCCAAAGTCGCCAACGTCAAGCCACCCGCGTCACGCTCGGACAGTTCCGAGAAGTTTGTCATCGCCACGGGGTTCCGCGGCTAAAGCACCGCGGGCCGGGTGTCGAAAGACAACTCCGCCAGTTCCCGAAACGTCAGCGCCGCGTTGCCGTCAGTGATCTGCACTTGTGTTGACCTGTCACGCACCCGCCGCGCGGCATTCTCCTGCCGCAGAAGCTCGAAAAGCCGCGCGTGGCGTTGAATCAGGGATTTGTCCGGTCTGCTCTGCATGTGGCCTCGACGGGGGGTCCGCTCAGTGTCGCGCGAAATTCCTGCCATTCCATTAAGGCGGTTTTGGCCCGCTGATCGTTCGATTTGCGGGCAGGGGCGAAGATCCCTTGCCGCCAGAGATCCCGGATCAGGTCCGGGATAACGTCTTGCCGAATTCGTAGGGTGGGTGAAAACCCACGCGACCTCCGCGCGCCGTCTTCACCCTATCTTCACGTCTTTCCGATCGCGCCGTTCCACCGCACGTCCTGTTAACTCGGGCTCCGCTGAAAACCGCACCGTCGCGATACCACCCGAATACCGACGCGATACCGACGCCGGAATCGGGCGTTCGAAAAAATTAACTTTTGAGTCGCCTCACGCCTCGCGACCGTGTCGCACCAGCCGCGCATGCAGCCGCCGCGCATCCGGCGCCCCGGCCTCCAACGCGAACACATACGCATGCGTCAGGTAGAAGCACGACGCATCCAGATCGTTCGCCGTATCCGCGGCTTTGGTGTAAAGCTGTATCAGCGCGGAGCTGTCATGCGCCTCGTGCGCGGCGATCATCGCGTTGTCCAGAACTGCACTCATTCCGCCGCCTTTCCCATACCACGATAGGTTTCGATCTTGCCGGCGACCCAGGCGTGAAAACAATGGGTCGGGCTGTCCATCACAGGCGAGAAACGCCCCCCGTCGAACTGGTCCGCGTGCCGCCCGCGCTGCATGCCTTCGACCACGAAGATGTCCTCTTCAAAGACCGTCTTCCAAAGCTGCGTGTTACGCATCCGCAGCCCTTCGTCACTATCGGGCACGGAATAGTAGAGGTGGATATGTTCGACCGTTTTCTCGGGACCTTTCGGTTCCAGGATGATGGCGAAGGCATGGTCGCGATGTACGCCCAGCAGGACGTTCGGGTAGACGGCGATGTACTCCGCCTGTTCATTCCACTTTGCGCCAACTCCTTCAAAATCGGGGAATTTTTCGCCGTTCTCGTTGGTCAGCTGGCGATAGACCATCGTGCCCTGACCCGAGAATGCACCGGGCTCTTCGATGTTGTAGTGGTCCTCCAGCTTGGAATAGCTGTTGAGCCCCGGATGCACCCACGGCAGGTGGTAGCTCTCGCAATAGTTCTCCACCGCCAGCTTCCAGTTGGTGTTGACCTCGAACTCGATCTTGCTGTCGAATCCGCCGTGATAGACCGGCAATTCAAATTCCGACCAGCGCGCGATGACGTCCTTCATGGCCTCCTCGAAGACCGGCGCATCGCCCGAGACGTTGATCCACACGACATCGCGCCACACGTGGCTGCGCACCTCGATCAGGCCCAGGTTGTCGCGCTTGATCGCGTCGTGCGTATTGTGACCCGGTCCGCCCACATGCGGGGTCGAGACCAGCTTGCCCTTGGTGGAATAGCACCACGAATGATAGGGGCAGCGGATCGCACCCTCGATCTTGCGTGGCTCTTCCACAAGGATCATGCCCCGGTGACGGCAGATGTTCTGAAACACCCGGACGTCGCCATCCTTGTCGCGCAAAAGCAGCAGGGGCATCCCCAGGAACTCGATCGGTTTGGCGTCACCCGGCTCCGGCACGTCGGCCGCGACAGACAGCCCGGCCCACTGCGTATAGAGCAGCGCTTGGCGTTCCTCGGCGTAGATGGCGGGGTCGATGTAGTGGGCGTTGGGAAGGCCATTGGCCTTTTCGACACTGGTGCGAACGGCGGAGAGATCGGTGATCGTTGCAGACATCGGTAACACATCCCCTTGGCTGGTGATGTTCACCGATTGCCTGAAACCGCGCCGGAAAAACCGACGATTCACGACACGAATTTCCGCAAAGCGACTGTCTAAACGCAGGTGAGGCCTGCGGCCTAGCGGAATTCCTCTTTCAGGCGCAGCAGTCGCGCATGAAATACCGGAACCTCTTCCAGTGTTACCAGCCCGGCTTGCCGCGCCACCGGCAGCGCCTTGGTCAGCCCCGGACCAAGGTATTCATAGACCATCCGGGCCGCGCGCCTCCCGGTCACTTTCTCACGCACGGTGCGTGTCGCGTAGCCTTCCCAGATATTGGATTGGAAAGAGGTTTCGGGGGTCAGGAAGTTGAACGAACAGGCGAGCGAGTTGCGATGCGTGACCAGCGCCGCCACGCCTTCCTCCTGCCGCATGATCAGGCCGCGGAATTCCCTGCTCGCGGGCTCTGTGGACAGACCCTGGCTGCGCATCGCATCACGCGGCTCGAATCCGCGCAGAAACGTATAGGGCGCCTCGCGGTGCACGTGGACAAGGCCGATGGTAAAAAGGGTGTCGTCGATGAAGGACCGCCGGACGAAACTGTAGAACCCGCTGGGAAAAATCTCTTCGGGCACAGCGGTGGGCGACGCTCCGAAAAAGCCTGACAGGAAAGAATGGCCCAGAAGTTCGGGCGATGTCGCGAAAATCGACTCGACCGGTTCCAGAAGGATCCGGGCATCCACATCGAAGAACTGGCAGATCCTGTACAACAGATCGGGCCGTGGAAAGCTTTCGCCAGAGAGGTAGCGGTTGAACTGCGTGCGATTGATCCCAATCTCCCGGCACAGGCCTGAGACAGATTTGTACGGTGCACTAAGGATCTGTAAGTTCTGGCCAAATATACCGCGAAGGACCGCAGGATCGGGCGACAAGGCAGGCGGGGTGTTTGACTGGGTTTTCCGGTTCAAAACAGTACCGATTCTCCGTCCTCCCATACGTCGTCCATAGTCTCGCGAATGGAATTATTGCCCTCGCTACACGAAGATGTACGATTCTGTCCAGAAGTTGACGCGCTTTAGCGTCAGATTCGTTGACTGCTGACACAAATAGGTGCCGCAGATGCTTCAGATTTCCAGTGATCGCAACCTTGCGCTGGCCTATCCTAAATTCAGGATACAGCGAGGTTGCTATGTACGGTGCAGTATTGTGGGCTGATCGGTGTTCGAACCGCGCGCTGATCTGGTGTGAAGATCATGGCGAACTGGCGTTCTTCGAAGGTGAACCGAGCGACTCCACCAAAGCTTCGAAATTCGAGGAGGGAGACTTCGTTGCGTTCAAGATCCGTGACGGTCGCGGCATGCGCCTTGCCTTCGAGGTCGAGGTCGTTGCAACCGAGGAATACCCCTGCCTCGCGGCCGATCTGCGCTGCGCTACCTCGGACAGTGATCCTGGATACGCCGCTGCGCAGGACAGCGAAGAGCGCAAGGTTCTGCCGTTTCCGGTTCAGCCCGGCATGGACGTCCGAACTGCCGCGCAGCCGCAGCAGCCCAGCGCTCGCCTTGGGAAGGTCAATCTGTCCCGCTAGATTTTAACGGTACCGCGGATCAGTTTCCTCGGGATAGCGCGGCAACACCTGTTCGGGCGATCTCTTCCAGGCCCAGCGGACGCATGAGGTCAGCGAACGCATCAACCTTTTCCGACGTGCCGGTAATCTCGAAGACGAAGCTGTCCAGCGTGCTGTCCACCACACTGGCGCGGAAGATATCCGCAAGCCGTAGGGCCTCGACCCGCTTGTCGCCGGTGCCGGTGACGCGCAACAGCGCCAGTTCGCGCTCTACCGTGCGGCCCTCGACCGTCAGGTCATGGACTTCGTGCACCACTACGATCCGGCCAAGTTGCGCCTTGATCTGCTCGATGATCTGAGGCGTGCCCGTGGTGACAATAGTGATGCGGGACATATGGCCGGTATGATCCACTTCGGCCACGGTCAGGCTGTCGATGTTATAACCGCGTCCCGAGAAGAGGCCGATCACGCGGGCCAGAACGCCGGGCTCGTTATCCACGATGACGGCTAGAGTGTGACGCTCTTCCGCGTCGGAAAACGTGGGCCGCAAGTTATAGGCGGAATGGCTGGTCGCGCCTTTCTTGATTTTCAGGGCTGACATGGGATTAATCCTTTGAAGTGTGTCGTGCAGGGCAGGGACGGGGGGTGGCCTACACCAGCACCGCCCCGCCTGCGTCGATGGCATCCGCGGTGGACGCATTCTCGCCCAGCAGCATCTCATTATGCGCCTTGCCCGACGGGATCATCGGGAAGCAGTTCTCATGCTTCTCAACCAAGCAATCGAAAATCACCGGTCCATCGTAGTTCAGCATCTCCATGATCGCATCGTCCAGATCGGCAGGGTCCGAACACTGGATGCCTTTCGCCCCGAACGCCTCGGCCAGCTTGACGAAATCGGGCAGGGCGTCGGACCACGAGTGCGAATAACGCTCTCCATGCAGCAACTCCTGCCACTGGCGCACCATGCCAAGGCGTTCATTGTTGAGGATAAACTGCTTGACCGGAAGGCGGTATTGAACGGCCGTTCCCAATTCCTGCATGTTCATCAGCCACGATGCCTCGCCCGCGACATTGATCACCAACGCCTCTGGGTGCGCCACCTGAACGCCAATAGAGGCCGGAAAGCCGTATCCCATGGTGCCCAGCCCGCCAGACGTCATCCAGCGGTTGGGGTCTTCGAACCCAAGGTACTGCGCCGCCCACATCTGGTGCTGGCCCACTTCGGTGCAAATGTAGCGATCATGGCCTTTGGTCAGTTCTTCAAGACGATGCATCGCATGCTGGGGCTTGATCGTCTTGCCTTGTTGAGTGAAAGCGAGGCAGTTGATCTTTTTCCATTCCTCGATCCGACCCCACCAATTGCGAATGGCCTCACGGTTGACCTTGCTGCCGCGCTCCTTCCAGACCGACATCAACTGGCGCAGGACCTCCTTTACGTCGCCTACGATGGGGAAGTCTGTCCGGATCACCTTGTTGATCGAGGACGGGTCGATATCGATATGCGCCCGCTGCGATCCGGGCGAGAACGCGTCCAACCGCCCTGTAATCCGGTCGTCGAACCGCGCCCCAATATTTATCATCAGGTCGCAGTCATGCATCGCCATGTTCGCCTCGTAGAGGCCGTGCATGCCCAGCATACCCAACCAGTTCTTGCCCGACGCCGGATAGCAGCCGAGGCCCATCAAGGTCGATGTGATCGGAATACCCGTCGCCTCGACCAGCTCGCGCAGAAGCGCGGTCGCCTCGTCGCCGGAATTGATGACGCCGCCGCCCGTGTAGAAGACGGGCCGCTCGGCCTGCTCCAGCGCCTCGACCAGTTCGGTGATCGTGTCGATGTCGCCCGTGGTCTGCGGCTGGTAATGCGAGGTCTTGGTCTGCGCAGGCTCCAGGTACTTGGCCGATGCGAACTGCACGTCTTTCGGAATGTCCACCAGCACCGGTCCTGGTCGGCCCGACGTGGCCACGTGAAACGCCTCGTGGATGGTCTGGGCCAGACGCTCGGTTTCCTTGACCAGCCAGTTGTGCTTGGTGCAGGGGCGGGTAATGCCGACCGTGTCGGCCTCCTGAAACGCGTCGGAGCCGATCATGAATGTTGGTACTTGGCCGGTCAGAACGATCAGCGGGATCGAGTCCATCAGCGCGTCGGTCAAGCCAGTCACGGCGTTGGTCGCCCCGGGCCCCGAGGTCACCAGAACGACGCCGGGCTTCCCGGTCGACCGGGCATAGCCTTCGGCGGCATGGACCGCGCCTTGCTCATGCCGGACGAGGATGTGCCGAATGTCATTCTGCTGAAAGATCTCGTCATAAATCGGTAGCACGGCGCCGCCGGGATATCCGAATACGACGTCCACACCCTGATCCTTCAAGGCCTGGACCACCATTTTCGCTCCGGTCATCTGACGTGTCATCTCATTGCTCCATTCATGACATGTGTCTCTTTGCGTTACGCATAAAAAAGCCCCCGGAGGGTTCCGAGGGCGCATGGGGTACCTTTATGGTGTCCGTTACCGGCCCATGCGCCATTTACCTACGACTACGATTAGCGATGCCATGTGCGGCGACTCCTTGCTGCGTTCGGGGACATTATGTGTGAGGGTCAGGAGCGTCAACAGGCTTTCCGCGAAAAATGTCGCGCGAGGGGGCGGATTCTTTGCATTTGTTGCGCGGAATGCGGCGCGGCAGAAACGCGCAGGTTTGGAGGATGTCGCGGACCCGTCCGAGGGCTGTCAAACTCGTGTGACAATCTAGGGGATCTATTGCCACCACCATCCGCAGACCCGCCATGAAAGATGTCGACCTCAACCGCCTGTCCGCCAGTTGTTTGCGTGCGATACGGTCAGGGGCGGAATCTCATGCTTTCTGACTAGGCCGAAAGGGTCCGATCTGACGGGGCTGACATGGTCGACCGACCGGCGCACAAAGATCATGGGTATTCGGCACCCAGCCGCGCCATTCTCCGGCGGCGAAGGCAAGCTTCCGCGTTCTGCAATGGTGACCGGCAAGCGCGACGACGGTGCGCCGCTGGGATGGCGAAAATTCGTGCAAAATAGCGAGCCCAAGATTCTTCGTACGAAGAATCTTGGGCGAAACGCCCTACATCATGTGACCCAGCGTGCCCATCATGTAGTCTCGGTTATAGTGCAGCGCCTGCACGCGGGGATCGTCCTGCGACGTGCGCATCACCGTGTCGTAATCGGCAAAACAGATCAGCTGTGCCTCGTTTTGGATAATCCGGATGTTCAGGTCCCGGAGATAAGCGACGCGAAACCTGTCAGCCAGCCGTTCTGAGGCGAAGTTGATGATCGTTGTGGTGCCACCAGCGTTGTTCTGTAGGCCGTAACATACGGCTTTCTGGCGGTCGAAGGTGAAATCGGCGAACTCGACCGTGCTTTCGCCGTAGTCCTCTTGTACATCCTGCATGGTGTCCCCCATGACAATGAATGACACAACGATGACACAAAATTCAGTTTATGGAAGGGGTGCAGCGAAAAAATTTCTGCGCCGCGGCATCATATGCCGCAAAGTTGACCAGATGAGTGCTGTGACCCTGGAGTACACCGTGTTCCATTACATAGCGGGTCAGGCCGACGGTAGCACTGATAAGCAGCTTGCGCTTGATGATTTTGCGATGCTTTTCCACGGTGCGCACCGAGATGTCCAAAACCTGAGCCCCGCCTTTTTCGACTAACGCTGTGCCAGTTGAAACAAGGTCATCTGTTCGCGGTCAGTCAATCGAACGCGCCCTTCGCGGCTATCCGGCACCAGTGGTTCCTGCGCCCTGGTGCACAGGTAACACTGGGCTTTGATGGCCTCGTCGATCGCGCAATTGATCTTCAATGCGGGCACGTCTTCCAGCACGGATCCCATAGCACCGTGCCCAATGCGGAACTGATGTATTCGGCGCTGCCATGCCTTAAAGGACTGCGTGAGGGACAACATTGCCGCGTCGTCTTCGGGCACGACGCGGCCGTAGATGTTGACAACCGCAGGTCATGCCAAAAACATCCAGTTCTTGTGCTCGTCGCGTTTCGCCGAGATCAGTTTTTGCTCGAGGTTGCGGATATTGCGCTCCGCGACTTTGCGCGATTGAAGCGTGACCAGCGCGGAGATGGTTTCTACCGCTACGATCAGCAGCGGCGTGGCTGTCAGGAACAGTTCCCGGCTGTAGGTCACGCAGGGGACGATCATCGATTCTCCTCTCGTGAATTGATAATGCGAATCGCATCAAAAGCCCTGCGTCAGGTGGCACGTCAATACACGTTTGGATTGTGCGCGCGCCGCTGCATCTGGTCCGGTTTTGCACTTTTTGATGGGTCGGAATGCAGATCCTACGCACTACTCGGTATTCCCATCGCAAAATGCACACGATAGTGTCCCGGCACCTGCAACGGTCCGCGCGGAAGCTGCCAGGGACGGGTTTTCGCGCATCATCAATTGGGAGGATAAATCACATGGATCGTCGTTCATTCCTGAAGAATACGGCATTGGGTGGGTCGGCCGCCGCCGCCACGACGCTGGCCGCACCGGCCTATGCCCAAGGCAACCGCACGTTGACCATGGTCACAACCTGGGGCCGGGGCCTCGCCGGTGTTTTCGATGCAGCACAGCGCGCCGCAGACAACATCAACGGCATGGCTGACGGCGCACTGACCATCGACGTCAAGGGCGCGGGCGAACTGGTCGGCGCGTTCGAGGTGTTCGATGCCGTGACCGCCGGGCAGGCTGACATGTACCATGGCGCCGACTACTATTTCGTGGGGCAGCATCCGGCCTATGCCTTTTTCACCTCGGTTCCGTTCGGCATGACGGCGCAGGAACTGGTGAACTGGTATTATCACGGCGACGGCATGGGCTTCCACGACGAGTTGGGCCAGATCTTCGGCCTTAAATCTTTCCTCGCGGGCAACACCGGCGCTCAGGCGGGTGGTTGGTTCTCGAAAGAGATCAACGGCCCCGAAGATTTCAACGGCCTGAAATTCCGGATGCCCGGTCTGGGCGGCAAGGCCTTGGGCAAGTTGGGCGCATCGGTTCAGAACCTGCCGGGTGCTGAAGTCTACCAGGCGCTGGCCTCGGGAGCGATTGATGGCACCGAATGGATTGGCCCTTGGGCGGACGAAAAGGCAGGCTTCCAAGAGATCACGAAGACCTACTACACCGCCGGCTTCCACGAGCCGGGCGCAGGCCTGTCCATCGGGATGAACCGCGAAGTCTTCGACAGCCTGACCCCGGCGCAGCAGAAGATGGTCGAAACCGCCTGTGCCGAGGCGCACCAGTGGAACCTTGCACAATTCCTGTCGAACAACTCTGCCGCGCTGAGCCGGCTTCAGTCGAGCGGCGTCAACACGCTTGAATTCCCCGATTCGGTCTGGGACGCGTTTGGCCAGGCCGCTGACGAAGTTCACCAGGAGAATATGGGCGACGACATCTACAAGCGGGTTTACGACAGCTACATGGCCTCGATGAAGTCCTCGTCGGCTTGGCTTGCCAAGTCCGACGGCGCCTATACCAAGCAACGCGACCGCGTTCTGGGCTGATTGCCCTGTAGCGCGCTGTCTTGCGGGCGGGCCCTTCGGCGGGGCCCGCCTCAATCCCATAGACGGGTCCCGGGGGACCCGCACCGACATGAGGGACGTGGGAACCCATGCTGGACGCTCTTCTCTGGTTTTTCCAAAATATCGGCTTGGCCTTTTACAACTTGGCCTATGCCGTCACCCATCCCGCCAGCTGGCTGAACTGGGCAGACAAGGAAGCGATCATGCGGTTCGTCTATTACGGCGGATCGGTGGAATTTTTCTTTGTCGTGTTCACCTTCGTTCTGGTGCTGACAGTGATCGGTCTTTGGCGCAACGGCTTCATGTGGGGCTGTGTGCGTGTGATGGAGGGGTTTGCCAACATCACCGGGCGCATCTTTGCCTGGGCCGGCCTGATCATGGTGATCCAGCAGATCATCATTGTCTTCGTCCAAAGGATTTTCGTGCGACCCGATATCTCGTTCGGTTTTGGCATCCCGTTGTCCTACGACATCAGCTGGTGGGCCGAGATGCTCAAGTTTCACAACGCCCTCGTCGTCGCCCTGTGCTGTACCTACACGTTCGTCCAAGGCGGGCACGTGCGGGTCGATCTGTTCTATGCCGCCGTCAAATTTCGCACAAAGCGGATCATCGACATGATCGGAAGCCTGATCTTCATGGCGCCGATGGCCGTGCTGGTCTGGATGTACGGCTGGTATTTCATGTGGCGGCATCTGATCACTCCCAAGCCGTCGGCGTCTGACACGCTCGACCGGCTTATGATGAAGGCGCGTGCGGTCCGCTGGAACGTGGAAACGATCGGGTTCAGCCCAAATGGGTTCAACGGCTACTTTCTGTTCAAGATCCTGATGGTCGCGTTCGCGGGTATGGTCTTTATCCAGGCCATAGCGTTTTTCTACCGCTCGTATCTGGAGTTCAAGGAAGGGCCGGAAAGCGAGGGCAGGTACCTCGACAAGGATAACCTCGGACAAGGCGAGGAAGCCTATGAGGGTACACACTGATGTTGTTTGGACTTGATGGCGTCGAGGTCGGCCTGATCATCGTATTTCTATGTCTCTTCGGTGGCATACTTTCCGGGTTTCCGGTGGCCTTTGCCATCGGCGGTGCGGGTGCCATTTCCTTTGCGATCATCGCGGGGCTCGACAGTGCAGGCCTGCTGATCCACCAGGCGATCGACACCGGAAGCGAGGCGTATCGCACCCTCGTCGGATCGGGAGTAAAGCCCGAAACCGTTTCGATCTTCCGATATCCCGACCTGCCAAGGGTGGGCGAGCCAGTATTTCCGCAGGGATGGGAAACCGCGCTTGATCGCAACGTCAGCTTCATCGTCAACCGGATGAACGAACGCGTCTTCGCCGGTCAGTCGATCGAAACGCTATTGGCGGTGCTGATGTTCGTGCTGATGGGAATCACGCTGGAACGGTCGAAAATCGCAAACGATCTTTTGACAACCATGGCGCGGGTATTTGGGCCGCTGCCGGGCGGGCTCGCGGTTTCGGTGGTCGTCGTCGGTGCATTCCTTGCCGCCTCGACCGGGATCGTGGGCGCGACGGTGGTCACCATGGGGCTGCTCAGCCTGCCCACCATGCTGCGCAGCAATTACAGCCCCGAAATAGCCACCGGCGTTATTGCGGCCTCGGGCACGCTGGGGCAGATCATTCCGCCTTCGATCGTGATCGTTCTTCTTGGCACACTTGCTGGCGACCTCTACTCGGTCGCGCAGGAGGCGCGCGCGCAGGAGGTGGGCTGCGCCGACGCGCTGACCTACCTGGGGGAACCCGCAGTGGTGTCCGTCGGCACGCTCTTCCAGGCGGCTCTGCTGCCGGGCATCCTTCTGGCGCTGCTCTATGCGCTTTATGCCTTCGGCTTTGCTCTGGTCTACCCCAGCAGGGCCCCCGCGGTCGAGCTGGGTGCCACCAACGCAGAGGCCATCACCCGCGGCGAGGCGTTCACATGGTTTCTCGGGATCCCGGTTGCGCTGGTTGCCGGCATGCTGGTGCTGGGGCAGATGAATATCATTGGTAGCCAAAGCACGACCATCGACAGCTTCAGCGAACAGGGTCAAAGCGCCAGCCTGCGCACCAGCGTCGGCCCCGACTGCAAGGATGCGATGATCGAACTGCACGGACAGGCCGCCTGGGACCGCGCCGTGGCCGAGCAAAAATCCATCGACGAGTCCGGTGGCGTGACCCAAAGCGTCCGCTTGTCCGAGGAGGAACAGGCCGAAATGCTGGCCCGAAAGGTCGAGAACGCGGCACCGATTGGAACCGGCATCGCGATTATGATGCTGATATTCTCCCTCGTCCTGGCCCTTGCGCGCGGCGTTCTTCCATCTGAAAGCCCAACACCCTTGATCGTGGGGGCGCTCGGGATCACGCTTGGTCTTCTGGTCGACATCCTGTTGATCGGTCCGCAATGGAGTGCGGGCGCGACCTTCGCGATCTTGGCGATCCCCGTTGCGCTGGCGCTTTACGGTTGTGCCCATGGCGCTGCGCGATTGGCCCAGAACGAGCTGATCCGCGTGGTCTTTCCGCCGCTGGTTCTCATCGTGGCGGTACTGGGCTCGATACTCGGGGGCATCACCAACCCCACACCGGCCGCCGCATTGGGTGCGGGCGGGGCGATCATGCTGGCCGCCTACCGCAAGCTGAAGGACGACGAGCGCTCGGGCAAGATCATTATCTTCGCCACCTTCGCGATAGTCATCTCGATCATCGTCGGCATCAATTTCGACTTGCGGATCAACGTCGAGGGCGCCTCGGCCGAGAGCTGGATCGCGTTTTTCGTCGCTCAGGCGGCGTATCTGTACGCTCTTTTCGGGCTGCTCTTCGCCTGCTGGGTACTCTTCGCCGGCGGCATACTCAGCCCGGTCGTGCGCGAGACGGCGAAGGTGACCAGCATGGTGTTCACCATCCTGATCGGTTCGCAGCTTCTGAACCTCGTGGTGATCTCCTTCGGAGGCGAGCATTACATCCAGCAGTTCCTGCGCTCCTTCGACAACGAATACAAGGTATTCCTGATCGTGATGCTGGTGCTCTTCATACTCGGCTTCGTGCTCGACTTCCTGGAGATCATCTACATCGTGATCCCGATCGTGGGGCCTGTGATCTACGGCGGAACTTTTGATCCGAAATGGGTGACGATCATGATTGCGGTGAACCTGCAGACCTCGTTCCTGACACCGCCTTTCGGCTTCGCGCTCTTCTACCTAAGGGGGGTGGCGCCGAAGGAGGTCACGACCGGGCACATATACCGCGGTGTCGCGCCTTTCGTGCTAATCCAGGTCGTAGGTCTGGCGATACTGTGGTTCTTCCCGGATATCGTCACGATCTTCCCGGATCTGCTGAGCGGTTGACCCGGCATCGCCAACATAACAAGGGCTCGGGCATCGCCGGGCGCTTTCATTCCCGACAAATGCAGCGCACCAAATGACACAGGAAGCAAATACAAGGCATGTTATCCTGTCCGGATGCTCCGGTGGGGGAAAGTCAACGCTGCTGACGGCGCTTGGCCGCACCGGGTACAGCACCGTGCCCGAACCCGGGCGACGCATCGTTGCGGAAGAGACACGCGGCCGCGGCGTGGCCTTACCTTGGGTCGATCCCACCGCATTTGCCCGGCGAGCGGTGGATATGGCCCTGCAGGACCGGGCCGACGTGGCCAGCGATACAGGCTGGGTGTTCTTTGATCGCGGATTGATCGACGCTGCCATTGCGCTGGAGCATGCCGCGGGCATAGATATGGCCGTCACCATGGCGCCCGCGAAACGCTTTCACCAAAAGGTATTCGTGGCCCCGCCCTGGCCGGAGATCTACAAATCCGACAACGCGCGACGCCACGGCTTTGACGTGGCGATCGAAGAGTATCACCGGCTGTGCAAAGCATATGACCGGCTTGGCTACACGATTGTGTCTTTGCCCAAAACTAGTGTCGCTGAGCGGACCGCATTCGTTCTGAACCACCTGGGTTGAAACGATGCCTACTGAGCTGGGATCAAGGCAATACGGCCGCGGTCGGGGTCCGGTGTCCGCCCGGAGATCTCCAGTACAAGCTTGCGCCGCACGGTGCGTGCGAAACTGTCCCGACCCTCGGCCGTCACCATGAAGGCACCGGGACCGCCAATGATGCGTTTGGCATATTCTTCCTCTAGGTTCGCCCCGGCGCGGCGACCGTCTTCGGGCCGCAGGATCGGCAGGGCGTTGATGACGATCCCTGCCGCCAGAACCTCGGCCCGGGCCGAAGCTATGGAAGGACCCGAGGAGTTACGGATACTGTCCCCGGAAAAGTCGATTACCGCACGGGGCGCGATGATGTCGTTGGACTCGATCAACCGCTTTGCATCAAGAAGAGCGCCACCAATGGCGTTGCTGCCATAAGCTTGGCGCGGCGGACCGTCCAGCGCGTCGGCAAAGGCTTGTGCGGTGGCGTCGCCGTCAATCACAGTCCACGGCACGACAACGGCGGTATTGGTGGCCCACTCGACATAGGTCACCGCGACATTGCCATAAAGCGATTGCTCTATGGCCTTTAGAACCTCTGGGTCCGTGATCGCAGTTGCGTAGCCCTGTCGTTGGAAGGACAGCTCCATGTCGTCGATTGACCCTGACGCATCCGCCAGCAGAACCAGTTCCAGTCCGACCTCTTGCCGCGTTTCGGCAAGAGCCGAACCCGCAAGCCAGAAAAAGAAAAATGCCAGGATGCGCATAACACAACTTTTCCCTGCAAACCGCATCAGGGCAAGCCGCCCGTGGTCACATCCGCGTGTGGACAGGCGTTGCGTGGTCCTATGATGTGAAAACAGGCGAACCGGTCGTCAGTGCCGCGCTCAGGTCCTGTCACCCCGGGCCAGCGGCAGGATGGTTCCGCGGATAAGCTGCATCAGATCTCCGAAATAACCGACACTGCGCGCAGGGCGTGTGGAATCAGACGTGATCGCGATAGTCAGGCCCAGTCCCGGCACTATGCAGATCACCTGTCCGCCGTATCCGCGCGCAAGGGCGAAATCATCTCCGTCTGACTGTCCAAGAAACCAGCCATAGCCATAGCGCAGCCCGGACCATGGCGAGCGTGTGACGGGATCGAAAGACCGGGTGACCCAGTCCTCGCTCAACACGCGCGTGCCGTCCCACATGCCGCCGCGCCGGTACATCTCGCCGAAATGGATCATCGCGGGCAGGCTGAGCGACATCTCGTTGCCGCCAAGATAGCGCCCTTGCGGATCACGGGTCCAAGGCGGGATGCTGATGCCGAGCGGCGCACCCAGCCGCTCTCGCGATTGCTGCAGAAGGCTTTGCCCGGTGATTTCGGACAGGATCGCACCCAGCACGTGGAACGAGCCTGTCGAATATAGCATGCGCGCGCCGGGTTCCGTCTCGAACGGGCGCGACAGGGCGTTGGCGACCCAATTCGAACTGCTGACCCACTCTCCGTAATTCGGTCCTGATGTTCGCTCTAGCCCGGCTTGCATGGTCACGAGGTTCTCGACCGATATATCCGAAACGCCCGGCTCGGCGTTTGCGGGGATCAGGCCGGGGGCAAGCTGGCCGATAGTGGTCTGCAGTGTCGGTATTTCGCCGCGGTCCAGCGCGGCCCCTGTCAGCGCCGCAACGACGGTTTTTGACACCGACTTTATCGGGACTGGCGTCCCGATCTCGGGACCGCGAAACGCCTCGGAAAACACCTCGGCGCCGTGCTGGTGGATCATGACGGCATGGCATTGATCCAACGCACCCGCCACATCCGCCACGCCGCGCCATTCGGCGGGCTGGGCACGGGCGGGCCATGCGGCAAATGCGGCGGCACCGGCAAGAATATGGCGACGACTAAGAAAGGACATGCAACCTCGCTTTTCTGGGAAGTTCACCAGATATCACGCACCGTGCGAAGGGCCAGAGGGCAGGGACATCGAATAGCCGTCAAACACGTGAACGTGTTCGGATCGTGCGTCCCCAGGACGCGAAAGAACCCCTTGGCGCCTCAGTACTTCTTGTTGCGCAGGGGCTTGCCGTCGGGCAGCGAAATATTCGCGACTTGCTCGGCAATCGGATCGTTCGAGAGTGGATGTCGGTGCGCTTCGAAATCCTCGGGATCATGCATCTTCTGCCACTCGCCACCCGAGTAGACCTCCAGCCCGGAAAACGCGGCCTTGTACCCCATCTTCGCACTGCCTGGTACCCAGTATCCAAGGTAGACATAGGGTAGGCCGGCCTCGCGGGCGATTTCGATGTGATCGAGGATTATATAGGTGCCGAGACTGTCGCGCGGTCGGTTCGGATCGTAAAAGGAATAGACCATGCTGACACCGTCATCGAACACGTCGGTCAGGCACACCGCGACCAGGTCGCCTGTTTCCTGGTCGGCGTATTCCACGACGCGCGTGCGAATTGGCGTTTCCTCGATCATCGCGGCGAACTCGAACGTATCCATGTCAGCCATGCCGCCATTCGCGTGCCGGTCCTCGAGATATTCTCGAAAAAGAGCATACTGCTCCTCCGTGGCCCAGGGTGACGTGGCGCGGCGCTCGAGCCGCTGGTTGCGCTTGATGGTGCGTCGTTGGCTGCGCGACGCAGTGAAATTCTCGACATTCACCCGTGCCGACAGACAGGCGGCACAGTCCGCGCAAGACGGGCGATAGAGCACGTTTTGCGACCGACGAAAGCCTTGTTTTGAAAGCGTGTCATTGAGACGTTGCGCTCCGTCACCCTGCAAGGCCGTAAACAATTTCCGCTCCATCCGGCCTTCGAGATACGGGCAGGGCTGGGGCGCCGTCACATAGAACTGGGGCGCGATGGGAAGAGTGTGACGCATGGCAGAATTCGCAACTTTCGGAACCGACGATAACAACGATGTGACGCTGCGCCAAGAGGTCAAATCCGGCGCCGTCGGCGCGGCGTCAGGAAGCCGCGCGTCGGTTTATCGCAACGGTTCCAAGGACAAGGTCGGTCAGGCCCTGACCCCGCGACCCCGTTAGCATCAACAGGACCGAGGCAAGCTGCACTAGGGGTACGGCACAGGAAAACGTGAACCCCATCGAATGCAAGAACGCCATCAAGCCGTCGAAGCGGTGCCCGGATGCCGTGCGGAACTCGACCGCGAAAAGGCGCATACCCCAAGTGGCTGATCCTTGCGCTATGGTGGCCGTGCGGTAGATCAGGCCGATGGAAAGAAACAGGACCGGCAGAAAGAACAGACCGGTAAAGGCCGTGAACGGCAGCACCAGCACGCAGAAGCCCAGTATCAGCACGCTGTCCACCAGCCATGCCAAAAATCGCTTTAACGGGACGTCTGCGTAGAAGTCGGGCTGACTGTCGGGGTCGGGGATATGCCAGGTCGTATCACTCATTCGTATCATATAGGTTCGCCCCAAGCGCCTTGAAGGGTCTCGGCGCCGGGGGCACGGGATTTCGGTGGGTCAGCTGGCGGGCGCGGCACCACGCTCTTGTTCTTCGTCGCCTTGATCTTCGGTATCGTCACCGGACTCTGCCTTTCGGGCGCGGTCTTCCATGAACTGATCGAATTCCGCCTTGTCGCGGGCGGCCCGCAACCGTTCGAGAAATGCCTCGAAGTTCTGCTGCTCTTCTTCCAGCCTGCGCAGGGTCTCGTCGCGGTAGGCATCGAAGGCGCTGTTTCCGGAGGACCCGTTCATCGGGCGTGATATCCTGCGACGAGAGGTCCGACCGGACGGGCAGGACATCTTGTTGTTCCAGATCATGTAGGCCAACAGCATGAGGCCAACGGGCCAAAAGACGATCAACGAAACCACGAGAACCGCGATCCAAGCAGCTTTGCCTTTCTCGTCAAGCCATGCCTCTGAGCGGACGAACCAACTGGTTATGCCGCTATGGGGTGAATTGTAGGTATATGTGCTCATCCTTGGGTCCTTTCGAACGTTGTGTAAGGGCAGTATGTGAATTGCATTTACATTGAAGAGATGGGAAACAGGCGCAACGCGTGCAAGGGGTAATGTAAATTATTTTCACATGGCGCGATCTGTGCGCCATTCTCGACGTTCCCACTTGTTGTTTTCATCGGCAAGCGGGTCGTTGACCGGACCTGCCAAGGGTGTATCACTGCATCCATGAGCTTTTCCGACCGCATGACACGTTGCCCGCGCCCCTTCGAAGCCGATCCCGGCCTGGAGGCGCGCGATGCAGTTCCGAACCTGCCGTCCGAGCTCGCGGCACTGGTCGAAGGCGCAGCGGGATGCAGCCCGTTTCTGCAAGCTCTCTGTATCAAGGAGCGCGAATGGTTGCCGGAAGTCTTCGACGACCCCGAGGCCGTCTTCGACGCCCTGATGGAGGAGGTTGCGGAGTTTCCCATGGACGAGGTGGGACCGTGCCTTCGCCGGGCCAAGGGCAGGGTCGCGCTGATGATCGCGCTGGCCGATCTTGCCGGGGTCTGGACGCTGGAACAGGTGACCGGCGCCCTGACGCGGTTCGCGGACCTTGCCGTGGCCCAGGCGCTGCGCGCGGCTTTGCTGCCCGAGTTGCGGCGCGGCAAGATACCGGGTCAGGACGAGAATGCGCTGGAAGAGGCGGCCGGGATGGTCGTTCTGGCAATGGGCAAGATGGGCGCGCACGAGCTCAACTACAGCTCCGACATCGACCTCATATGTCTTTTCGACGAAGAACGGTTCGATGGCGACAGCTATCACGAGGCGCGGGCCGGCTTCGTGCGGGCGACCCGCCGCATGGCTGCGACGCTGAACGACCGGACTGCCGACGGCTACGTCTTCCGCACCGACCTGCGCCTGCGCCCCGACCCCAACGTAACACCAGTTTGCATGGCAATGGGCGCTGCCGAAACCTATTACGAAAGCCTTGGGCGGACATGGGAGCGCGCGGCCTACATCAAGGCGCGTCCCGCGGCGGGCGACATCTCGGCCGGCACGCGGTTCCTCGATACGCTGCGTCCCTTCGTCTGGCGCAAGCACCTAGATTTCGCCGCCATCGAGGACGCGCATAACATGCGTCTACGCATCCGCGAGCATAAGGGCCTTCACGGTCCCATCCGGCTCGACGGTCACAACATGAAGCTGGGTCGGGGCGGTATTCGAGAGATCGAGTTCTTCACCCAGACCCGCCAGTTGATATCTGGCGGTCGTGACCCGGACCTGCGGGTCCGCGGCACAGTCGTTGGACTGGAGCGGCTGGCGGACAAGAATTGGGTTCCCGAGAACGCGGCAGAGACACTGTCCGAGCATTACCGGGCGCATCGGGAGATTGAGCACCGCCTTCAGATGGTGCGCGACGCGCAGACGCAGGTCCTGCCAGAGCAACCTGAGGGCTGGGCGCGGCTCGCGGCGCTCTGCGACCGCGACTTGGCCGATTTTCGCGACGAGTTGACCGGACGGCTGCAACAGGTGCACGATCTGATTGAGGGGTTCTTTGCTCCCGAAAGCGGCGCCGAGAAGCCGGTCGCGGTCGACGGTCTGGACGAGGATATTATCGCCCGTTGGCGAGGTTATCCGGCCCTTCGCAGCGAGCGCGCGAACACGATCTTCGACCGGCTGAAGCCGGAGATCCTCGAACGTCTCAATCGGTCGTCCAACCCGCAGGAGGCGTTGGTGGCGTTCGACGGCTTCCTGGCTGGTCTGCCTGCGGGCGTTCAGGTTTTCGCATTGTTCGAGGCCAACCCCCAGTTGATCGACCTGATGGTCGATATCGCGGGTGTGTCACCAGCGCTGGCCAGCTACCTGTCGCGCCATGCGGGCGTGTTCGACGCGGTGATCGCAGGGGATTTCTTCGCACCTTGGCCAGACAGGGCACATCTGCGCCGTGAACTTGCGGCGCGGCTGGACCGCGAAGACGATTACGAGCGCAAGCTGGACGCGGCCCGCCGCTGGCTGAAGGAGTGGCATTTCCGCACCGGGGTCCACCTCCTGCGCGGCCTGATCGACGCCGACAAGGCCGGTGCGCAGTATGCCGATCTCGCGCAGGTGATCCTCGCTGAACTTTGGAGCGTGGTCTGCGCCCAGTTCGCCGAAAAGCACGGCCCGCCACCCGGGCGCGGGGCCGTGGTTTTGGGGATGGGCTCTCTGGGGGCGGGCAAACTAAACGCGGGTTCTGATCTCGACCTGATCGTGATCTACGATTCCGAAGGGGTCGAAGGCTCCGATGGGCGCAGGCCGCTGGCAACACGGCCCTACTATGCGCGCCTGACCCAAGCGTTGATCACTGCCGTGACGGCGCCTATGTCCGAAGGCCGGCTGTACGAGGTGGACATGCGCTTGCGTCCCTCGGGCAATCAGGGGCCGGTCGCCACCAGCTGGGCCTCGTTTCAGACCTACCAGCAAGAGCAAGCCTGGGTCTGGGAGCATCTGGCGCTGACGCGCGCCCATGTCGTGGCCGGTCCCGACGCGCTGGCGGAAGATGTCGAGGCATTCCTCTGTGAGTTGTTGCAGCAAAAAGGGGATGCCGCAATCGTTCTGAGGGAAGTGGCGCAGATGCGAGCGCGCATCAAGTCCGCCAAAGCGTCCGGCGGTCCTTGGGACACCAAGCTGGGCGACGGGAGGATGCAGGAGATCGAGCTAGTGGCACAGGCTGGATGCCTGCTTGCCGGACGGCCCGAACGCAGTGTCGAGGCTGGATTGGCCGCCGGTGTCGCCGCCGGTTGGTTAACTGACGCAGAAGAAATTACGCTCGGCGCTGCTTACGCGCTTTGCTGGAAAGTGACGCAGGCGGCGCGCCTGCTGGGCGATAAACCCATCGACGAAGATGTGCTTGGCGCCGGGGCAAAGGCTTTCGTCCTGCGGCAGACCGCGCAGGAAAATATGGCTGACCTGCGCGAAGAACTGCAACGGCGTACGGCAGACGCCGCCATAGTGATTGATGCTGCATTGAAGCGAGGAACCGAAGATGGCTGACGTGTTAGACCCAAAGGGGTTGATCCGGGAGTCCTACAATATTGAGGGCATTACGCCTGGCGAATGCCGCTCGATCTTTCTGGACTGGGCGCTTTCGATTGACGGCGATGGCGATATGAAAGTGCTGCTTGAGGGCCTAATCGAGCGCCACGGCACGCAACACCCGGACCACCCGATGACCGCCGTTTTGAATGAAGGCCTGAAATCGACTGAGGCGCCAAAGCGCCGCGGCGGCTGGCGCGGGCGTGGACGCTGACGCTCCATGGTCGCGTTTTCCGGCCTTGCGGAATCTTGATTAAGTACCGAGACCGCCGAAAACTCGCCTCAATTACTCGACAAAATGTCTCCAACCAATGCGCTGAAATCGCGCTAGGAGGATGACATGAAGACCCGTCAAGCTATCGCAGCACTCATCGTGGGACTGTCCGTCGCGGGCTGCTCCACACCCGAGACGGCAACACGGAATGCCTCGCTTGAGACTCCTTCGGTCGCCGTGGCTGCGCCAGCCTATGCAGTCCAGGAAATCCGCGTCAACGTTCCGAAGTCTCTCAGGGTTTCCGAAGCCAACCGCTACCTTCCGGGCGGTGACATCGTCTGGCGCGAAGACCCTGCGGGCGACCGGCACGCACAGGTCAAGGCGATCTTCGAGGCGGCGATGCAGCAGGGCGTCAACGCCATGCAACCCGGCCATGTACCGGCGGTCCTGGATATCCAGGTCACGCGCTTTCACGCACTGACCGAAAAGGCGCGTTATACTGTTGGCGGCGTTCATGCCCTGCAATTCCACATGCTTCTACGCAATCCCGAGACCGGCGTCGCATATGGCAAGCCGCAATTCGTAAAGGCCGACTTCAAGGCGCTTGGAGGGCAAGCGGCAATCAAGGCGGAGCAGCAGGGCATCACCCAGAAATATCGGATCACCAATCACCTTGCCTCGGTGATCCAGCGCCAGCTGACGAGCCCCGAGGGTTACCAGGCGGCAAACCTGGGCTTGATGGGTGCGCTGAATCAACTCGGTGCTTCCAACGAAAACTGAAACGGCTTAAGGGGACGGCATGACGCCGTCCTCTTTGCCTTCCATACGTCTGAAACCCAAAGTGCAGGCCCGCGCCATCCGGCACGGGTTTCCTTGGGTCTTCGATAATGAGCTCGTGACCGACCGCCGGACCAAAGCACTGGCGCCCGGCACTGTGGCGGTCCTGGAAGACGCCGAGCGAACACCGCTGGCCACGGTCGCGGTCAATCCCAAGTCCCGCATCATGGCACGGGTGTTGGACCGTGATCCGAACGCCCGGATTGATCAATCCTGGCTGGAAACCAGACTGCGCCTCGCCTTCGAGATGCGCGACCGGTTGTTCAACGCGCCTTTCTACCGGTTGGTGCATGCCGAGGCGGATGGTCTGCCCGGTGTCATCATAGATCGCTTCGACTCCGTCGCCGTCATCCAGCCCAACGCGGCGTGGGCCGATGTGCTGCTACCGCAGATCGCGGCGGCTCTGGTCGACTTTACCGGCGTTACATGCGTGATCAAGAACGCGTCTGGGCGTGCCCGCGCGCTGGAAGGCCTTGATGACGCTACGCTGGCTCTTGTGGGCGACTTGCCCGACAGTCCTTTACCGGTGCAGATGAACGGAGCCACCTACATGGCTGACGTCATTGGCGGGCAGAAAACGGGGCTGTTCTACGACCAGCGACCTAATCACGCCTTTGCCGCGACACTCGCACAGGGCAGTCGCGTGCTCGACGTGTTCAGCCACGTGGGCGGCTTTTCCCTCGCTGCGCTTGCGGCCGGTGCGTCCGGGGCGCTTGCAGTCGATGGCTCCCAACCGGCACTTGATCTGGCCCGGGACGGGGCCGCGCGTATGGGGCTTTCGGAAAGCTTCGCCACACGGCGGGGCGACGCCTTCGACGTGATGACGGCCCTCGCCGAACAGGGCGAACGGTTTGACGTGGTCATCTGTGATCCACCGGCCTTTGCCCCGAACAAGCAGGCGCTGGAAAAGGGCCTGCGCGCCTATGAGCGGGTCGCGCGGCTGGCGGCCCCGTTGGTGGCGGCAGGCGGGTACTTGGGGCTCTGCTCCTGTTCTCATGCCGCGACACTCGACAAGTTTCGCACGGCTTGCACTCGGGGCATCGGCCGGGCCGGGCGCGAGGGTGCGCTCATCCATACCGGCTTTGCGGGTCCGGACCATCCCCTGCATCCGCAACTGGCCGAAAGCGGGTATCTCAAGGCGTTCTTCTTCCGGTTATGAAGGCGGTTCTCGACACCTGCGTGATCTACCCTACCGTGATGCGCCAGACGCTGCTTGGCGCCGCGAAACGGGGCGTTTTCAAACCGCTCTGGTCTGCCCGCATCATCGAGGAGTGGCAACGCGCGGTTGTCAAGCTTGGCCCCGGTGGCATGGCGCAGGCCCAGGCCGAGGCGGCGATGCTGGCTGTCGAGTGGCCCGACGCGCAGGTGTCCTGGCCGCCGTCGCTGGAAGCCCGGCTATGGCTGCCGGACCCTGCGGATATCCATGTGCTGGCGGCCGCCATCGCCGGCTCCGCCGACCTGATCCTGACGGTCAACGCCAAGGATTTTCCACGCAACATCCTAGCCGAGGAAGGCGTAAACCGGGCCGATCCCGATACCTTCCTGCTCGGCGTTTTCGAAGCAACGCCGGAATTGATGCAGGAAATCGGCGGGGCGGTGCTGGCCGACGCACGGCGCCTCAGCGGCGAAGACTGGGACATCAGACGCCTGATGAAGAAAGCGCGGTTGCCGCGTTTGGGTAAAGCTTTGGCCTTTGCCTGAATCCCGCGGCGTCGCCGGCCACTAGTCCCGTGTCTCGGGCAAGCCGTTCCAGCGCGTTTCAAGCTTTTCGATCGCGGCAATCCGCTCAGTCGTCTTGGGATGGCTCATCAGCCAGGCCGGCATGGCGCCCGCACGCGACTGGGTCAGGGCCTCCAGCTTTTCAAACAGGGACTTCTGAGGCGCGGTGCCGATTCCCGCCTTTGTCAGCAAGGCGGCGGCGTATTCATCGGCCTCGTACTCGTCGCCGCGCGAAAGCCGTGCCGCAAGCAACGAAGCCATGCCATTGGCGAGCCAGACGCCAATACCGGGCAAAAACCGCGACAGAACCATCGCCAGCGCGGTACGCAGTGCGTTCTGACCCGAAAAATCGATCATCCGGCGGCGCGAATGACCAAGCGCCACGTGGCCCAGCTCATGCGCAATGACGCTTGTCATCTCTTCTGCCGAGACCTCTCCAGAAAGAAACTTGCGGTAAAAGCCCCGCGTGATGAAGATCCGCCCGTCCGGCGCGGCCAACCCATTGACCGGATCGATCTCGTAGATATGCACCTTGATCCGCGGCAGGTCGAGCGCCTTGGCCAGCCGCGTGAAGAGCGGCGTCAGCTTGGGATCCGCCAGTTCGGTCGAACGTGCGTCCAGTTCTCGCTTGGTGCGCCAGACCGAGAAGCGGTACATGACCACGGCATAGAGGACTGCCAGAAGGATCGGGGTGAACTTGATCATTCTACAGATATGGGCCCTGTCGCCGGGCGGGGCAAGCGACGCATCGCCGTCTGATATCCAGAATGACCACGCAACTCTGGAGATTTGCAAAAGGGCACGAGGCCCGAGTTCCGGTCAGCCCGTGCAGCTGGCGCCCCCCAGCACGCAGAACTTGGCGCAATGGGGGTGGTTCAGTGCCACGTCGCCCTCGGCCTCCGCCAGTGTTTCGCCCAGTTCGAACTCCGCGTCATAAGGCAGAAGGGTGCAGGCCAGCACGGAGGGCCGCTCCGCGCCCTTGCGCTTGACGACCATTCTGGAAGACGCGCACATCACGCTGTCCGGCGATTTCCCGAGGATGTTCCAGCAGCCGGTGGTGATTTCGGGAACCTCGACGCTTTCGTCCATTTCCGGGAACAGAACAGTCGTTGCAGGGTCGTGTGCGTCGATGTCGAACCCATGCGCGTCGAAAAACGCCTGATAGCCCGCGCGGGACTCGGCCTCGCTGTCGTTCCAAAGGCTCCGGCCCGCTACGGCCATGCGGATCCCAGTTTGTCGAAGCCAGTGCATTCCTTCCAGCGTCCGGGCAAAGCTGCCCTTGCCACGCTCCTCGTCGTGCAGCGACTCGGAGTGATGATCGACCGAGATGCGCAGGGTCAGATTTTCACCAAACTCTTCGTGCAGCGCTCTAAGGCCGTCCTGTACGTGCCTGCGCATCATGGGACGCATTGCATTCGTCAGAATAAGAACTTCGTAGCCACGCGACAGGCAGGCGCGGGTCATCTCGACCATTTGTGGGTTCATGAAGGGCTCACCGCCGGTGAACCCGATCTCGCCGACAGGCCAGGCGCGCGTGTCCAGCTGATCAAGGTAGTCTTCGACCTCGGCCGCGGTGATATAGACAAGACTGTCGTTTTCCGGAGAACTTTCGATATAGCAATTCGCGCAGGTGATGTTACACAGCGTTCCGGTATTGAACCAAAGCGTCTGTGGCTTGCTCAGCGCGACATGCGCCCTCGGTTCACCATCCGCAGTGACCTTCGGGTCGATGAATTTTCCACCGTTCGCACGGGGGGCTGCTACATCTTTCATCTGTCTATCTTCCGAATTTCATTTGCCTTTCGCCCATAACCTGTCCTTTCTTCCCTTGAAAGTCGAGTTCGGGCAGGTGACACCTTCGTGATCGCCACCTAGACTTGCACCGAGTTCAGGAGAAAAACATGGTATCTCGCGTCATTCCGGTCGACCCCTTTGACCTCGTGATCTTCGGGGGCACGGGGGATTTGGCGCAGCGCAAGATCCTGCCCGGCCTGTTCCGCCGGTTCCGGGCGGGCCAGATGGGCGACAATGCCCGCGTGATCGGCGCAGCGCGCAGCGACATGGATGCCGCCGCTTATCGAGATTTCGCCCGAAAAGCCGTGATGGAGTTCGAGCCGGAGGCCGCGAAAGACAGCGAGCATCTCGACAGCTTCCTGCGACAGCTCGACTATGTGACGATCGATGCCCGCGGCGACGCCGGTTGGTCCGAGTTGACTTCCATGCTACGTGACGACGAAATTCGCGCCTTTTACTTTTCCGTCGCGCCCAGCTTGTTCGGGGATCTTGCCGACAGGCTGCACGAATACGGCATGGACTGCCCGAATTGCCGGATCGTGGTGGAAAAACCTTTTGGCCGCGACCTCGAAACGGCCAAGGCGCTGAACGCAACCATCGCCGAGTATTTCGACGAGCACCAGATCTACCGGATCGATCATTACCTTGGTAAGGAAACGGTCCAGAACCTCATGGCTATCCGCTTTGGCAACACTCTGTTCGAGCCGCTGTGGAACAGCCAGTATGTCGATCACATACAAATAACTGTGGCCGAGGACGTGGGCGTCGGCGGGCGCGGAGATTACTACGACCGCTCCGGCGCGATGCGGGACATGATGCAGAACCATATCATGCAGCTGCTGTGCCTGATCGCGATGGAGCCTCCGGCCAAGTTCGACCCGGACGCGGTGCGCGATGAAAAGCTCAAGGTGATCCGCGCGCTGGACCCCGTCGCGCCCGAGGACGCAGTGCGCGGCCAGTACGAAGGCAGTGGCCAGTCCGGCAGCTATCGCAACGAGGTCGGCAACCGCGACAGCATGACCGAAAGCTTCGTGGCCCTGCGCGCCACGATCAGCAACTGGCGTTGGGCCGGCACGCCGTTTTACCTGCGTACGGGCAAGCGCCTGCGTGAAAGGGCCAGCGAGATCGCCGTGGTCTTCAAGGACGCGCCGCATTCCATCTTCGGCGCCGATGCCGGCCGTCACCGCAACATCCTGACGATCAAGCTGCAACCAAACGAGGGGATCGAACTGGGCGTGACCATCAAAGAGCCGGGGCCGGGCGGTATGCGATTGGTTGACGTGCCGCTCGACATGACCTTCGCCGAGGCGTTGGGACCCGAAGAGGCCGATTTCCCCGATGCCTATGAGCGTCTGATCATGGACGTGATCCGCGGCAACCAGACGCTTTTCATGCGCGGCGACGAGGTCGAGGCTGCCTGGGCGTGGATCGACCCGATCATCGGGCTTTGGGAAGACTCGGGCCGCGCGCCGCTTACATATGCCACGGGAAGTTCGGGGCCCGATGATGCGCTGATGCTGATGCACCGCGACGGCCGCCGCTGGCGGGAGATACGCGCATGAGGCTGATCGAATACGCTGACGAAGAGATGATGGCGATCAACCTCGCCAACCAGCTTGCCGGGGATCTCAACACGGCGCTGGAACATGACGACCGCGCACTGTTCGTCGTGCCGGGGGGCAGTACGCCCGGTCCGGTATTCGATGTGCTGTGCGACGCTGACCTAGACTGGTCGCGGATCGATATCTGCCTCAGCGACGAACGTTGGGTGCCCGAGGTGCACATCCGCTCCAACACCCGGATGGTGCGCGAGCGGCTTTTGGTGGGTCGTGCCGCCAAGGCCGGCTACCTGCCGCTCTATGCCCGCGCCGAGGCGCCCGAGGCGGTGCTTGCGGAATTGGAAGCCGTCATCCAGCCGCGCCTGCCGATCGCCGTTCTACTTCTTGGCATGGGCGCGGACATGCATACTGCCTCGCTCTTTCCAGGCACCGACGGGTTGGACGCGGCGCTGGCACATGACGCGCCGGTACTGGTTCCCCTGCGACCTGGCAAGGTCGAGGATGTGCGAATCAGCCTGTCGGCCCGGGTGCTGAACGCGGCGGTGGCCAAGCACCTGGTGATCACCGGCGAGGACAAGCGCAAGGCTGTCGAGCGCGCTCGCACCTGCCGACCCGAGCAGGCTCCCGTGGCCGCGATCCTTGAAGAAACGGATGTGCACTGGGCGCCCTAGTTCCGGGCAGTCCATCGCGACAACGCAGGAGGAGACCACATGACCTGGGCGGCGCTGAAGCCTGAGACGGGAAGGCCGATCGGCGATCTCTTGCAATCGCCCGACCGGGCGACTCGGTTCCAGGTCCAGGCCGATGGGATGCTGTTCGACTACGCCAAGACCTCGATGACCGAGTCGGCCCGTGAGCGACTTTTGCAACTGGCCACGGACCGCAATGTTGCAGAGCGGCGGGACGCGATGTTCGCAGGCGAGCCGATCAACGAAACTGAAGGGCGCGCGGTTCTGCACGTGGCGCTCAGGGCACGGGCCGACGCAGTGATAAAGGCGCGCGGGCACGACGTGATGCCCGGCGTCCGCGACGTCCTGTCCCGCATGCGCGCCTTCGCCGAAGACGTGCGCTCAGGGCAGCACAAGGGTGCGGGCGGTCAGATCACCGACGTGGTGAATATCGGCATCGGCGGCTCGCATCTCGGCCCAGAAATGGGCACGCTGGCACTGCGTCCTTATCATGACGGCCCGCGCTGCCACTTCGTGTCGAACGTCGATGGGGCGGATATTGCCGATTGCCTCGACGGGCTGGAGCCGAAGACGACGCTCTTCATCGTCGCCTCGAAGACGTTCACCACCATCGAGACGATGACCAACGCCGAGACCGCCAAGGCCTGGGTGCAGCTTGGTGGAGGGGACCCCAATGCTCAGTTCGTGGCCGTGTCCACGGCTCTGGACAAGACCAAGGCGTTCGGTATCGCGCCTGAGCGCGTGTTCGGTTTCGAGGATTGGGTCGGCGGTCGCTATTCTATGTGGGGGCCGATCGGGCTGTCGCTGATGTTGGCCGTCGGACCGGAGGAATTCGACGCATTTCTTGCCGGCGGTGCCGCGATGGATACTCATTTCAGGACCGCACCGCTTGAACGGAACATGCCGGTGATGCTTTCGCTGACTGGGTTATGGCACAGTCACGCCTGCGGCTATCCCACGCGGGCAGTGTTGCCCTACGATCAGCGCTTGTCGCGCATGCCCGCCTATTTTCAGCAGCTGGAGATGGAAAGCAACGGCAAGGGCGTGACTATGCAGGGCGAACCGGTGGAAGACGGATCGGGGCCCATAGTCTGGGGCGAGCCCGGCACCAACGGACAGCACGCGTTCTACCAGTTGATCCACCAGGGCACCCAGGTGGTACCCTGCGAGTTCATGGTCGCCGCCTGGGGATACGAGCCTTCGCTGGATAACCATCACCGCTTGCTGATCGCCAATTGCCTCGCTCAGTCCGAAGCGTTGATGCGAGGCCGGGACATCGACACCGCACGCGACATGATGCGCCACGCGGGCTTTGAAGGCGCGGAGCTGGAACGGCAGGCCGCGCACCGTGTCTTTCCAGGGAACCGCCCCTCGACCACTCTGGTCTATGACAGACTTACGCCCTATCGGCTTGGGCAGATCGTCGCGCTTTACGAGCACCGGGTCTTCGTTGAGGGGGTGATCCTCGGCATCAATTCCTTCGATCAATGGGGGGTTGAGTTGGGCAAGGAATTGGCGAAGGAGATGGAGCCAATGGTTGCGGGCGCTGCCGCACCCGAAGACAAGGACGGCTCGACGCAAAACCTTCTGGCCTTCCTGAAAGCGATCCGTGGCTAGCGCGGAATATCGAACCCGTCAGGCGCGAGTGTAAAATGCTCGAACTCGAAGCCGGGCGAGACAGTGCAGCCGACCAGCGTGTAGTCCCCGGTCGACCGCGCCATCTGCCAGGCGCCGGGGGGCACGATGACCTGCGGCCGCTGACCGTCGGTCAGGTCTGGGCCAAGCACCGTGTCCCGCGCGGGCCCGGCCTCACTTTCCGAGATCGACAGGACCAGCGGCGCGCCCGCGTAGAAATGCCAGATCTCGGCCGCGTCCACCTTGTGCCACTGGTTGGTGTCCTCGCCCCGCAGCAGGAAATAGATCGCCGTGCCATGGGCACGCCCTGCGTTGGACGCGCGCCATGTTTCGCGAAAGAACCCGCCCTCGGGATGCGGAGACAAATCGAGGGCGGCTATGATCTCGTCGGCTGTCACGTCAGTCCCGCAGGATCGAGCGCCCGGCATAGATCGCCGTGTCGCCAAGCGCCTCTTCGATGCGGATAAGCTGGTTGTATTTCGCCAGCCGGTCCGAGCGGGCGAGCGACCCGGTCTTGATCTGACCGCAATTGGTGGCCACCGCAAGATCGGCGATTGTGGCATCCTCGGTCTCGCCGGACCGGTGCGACATGACGTTTGTGTAGCCCGCGCGATGCGCCATTTCGACCGCCTGAAGCGTTTCGGTCAGGCTGCCAATCTGGTTGACCTTGACCAGCATCGAGTTTGCCACGCCGCGCTTGATCCCGTCCGACAGGCGCGTGGGGTTGGTCACGAACAGATCGTCACCCACCAGCTGCACCTTGTCACCGATCTGGTCCGTCAGGGTCTTCCAGCCGTCCCAATCATCCTCGGACATGCCATCTTCGATCGAGATGATCGGATAGTCGTTCACAAGTGCCGCCAAGTACGCCGCATTTTCTTCTGACGACAGGGATTTACCTTCGCCCGCAAGCTCGTACTTCCCGTCCTTGAAGTATTCGGTCGCGGCGCAATCAAGCGCAAGGTAGATATCCTCACCGGGCTTGTAGCCGGCCTTTTCGACCGACCGCAGGATGAAATCCAGCGCATCGCGGGTCGAGGCGATGTCCGGGGCAAAGCCACCCTCGTCGCCGATCCCGGTCGACAGCCCCGCGCTGGACAGCTCTTTCTTCAGCGTGTGGAAGACTTCTGCCCCCATGCGCACGGCATCGCGAATATTTCCCGCACTGACCGGCATGATCATGAATTCCTGGATGTCGATCGGGTTGTCGGCATGTTCGCCGCCATTAATGATGTTCATCATCGGCACCGGCAGGGTACGTGCCGACGTGCCACCGACATAACGAAAGAGCGGTTGCATGGCGAAATCGGCCGCGGCCTTGGCGACGGCAAGGCTGACGCCGAGAATGGCGTTAGCGCCCAGCCGGCCCTTGTTCGGGGTGCCGTCAAGCTCGATCATCGCCTCATCGATCGCGACCTGTTCCGTTGCATCGAACCCCGCCAGCGCGTCGGCAATCTCGCCGTTCACTGACGCCACGGCCTCCAGTACGCCTTTGCCCATGTAGCGGGCGGCATCGCCGTCGCGCTTTTCGACCGCTTCATGGGCACCTGTGGATGCGCCAGATGGAACGGCGGCGCGGCCCATGGTGCCGTCTTCGAGGATCACGTCCACCTCGACTGTCGGATTGCCGCGGCTGTCGAGGATTTCGCGTGCGTGGATATCCAGAATGATGCTCATGAGAGACCCTTTGGCAGAATACAGTTGCAGGTCCCATAGCAAGAACGCGCGTGAATGGGAACTGCGACGCATGGCGGTGTCGCGCAATCTTTCGACCGTTCAGGTAGTCCGCGCCCGCCGGGCCAACCGCCGCTCGCGCAGAAAAGTGTAAAGCCCGGTGGTGATGATCAGCGTTGCCCCCAGCAACGTCAGGCTGTCGGGCCGTTCGGCAAAGACCACGACCCCCACGATCAGTGAAAAAAGCAGGCGGGTATACCGGAACGGCGTGACCACCGCCGCATCGCCCATGCGCATGGCTGCAACGATCCCGTAATACCCCAAAGCCCCGAAAACCATGCCGCCTCCGATCATCGCCCACAGCTGCGGCGTCAACGGTGATAGCGTCTGTGGCCCAAGCAGGATCAGTAGAATCCCGGCCGGTACCACCGCGGCAAAGCCTTGGAACGACACCACGGCCGAGGACACAGCGACATCGATGCGCCGGGTGATAAGGTCGCGCGCGGCCACGCAGGCCACGGACACCAATACCAGCAACGCCGAAGGGTCGAAACCGGCAAGGCCCGGGCGGATGATAAGCAGCACGCCGCAGAACCCGATCAGAATCGCGCTCCACCGGCGCCAGCCCACGTCCTCGCCCAGAAAAAGCGCTGCGCCCATGGTGATGAACAGCGGCGTCGCCTGAAACACCGAGGCCACGACCGAGATATCTACCCGGGACAGCGCGGTGGTAAAGGCCAGCGCCGCCCCGGCCTCGCACCCTGCGCGCAGCAGGAAGGGCCTGCGCCACGCTTCCCGCACGAAAATACGGTGCCCGCCCAGGCGGGACACGACCGCGAAGATCGACGCGCTGCCAATCCCGAGGAAGATCAGGATTTGACCAACTGAAATATCCGCCGACATTTTCTTGATGAACATGTCCTCGACGGTGAAGGCCGCCATGGACAGAATCACCAGCACTATTCCGCGAAGATTGTCCATGATCGCCGTACCGCCTGAAAGTTCCCCTGCCGCGATAGGCGGCTTTTCGGGGCGATACAAGTCAGTCGGCAAGCCGGAGCCGGATCAGTCCTTCCGGATCGGGACGCCGTAGAGTTCCAGTTTGTGGCCCTTCAGCTTGTAACCAAGCTTGGCGGCGATCTTTTCCTGCAATTTCTCGATATCCGGATCGACAAATTCGATCACCTCGCCGGAATGCATGTCGATCAGGTGATCGTGGTGGTCACGCTCGGCGTCTTCGTAGCGGGCGCGCCCATCCCCGAATTCCAGCTTGTCGATGATCCCGGCCTCTTCGAACAACTTCACTGTGCGATAGACGGTGGCGATAGAAATCTTCGGATCACGACCGCTCGCGCGAGAATACAGTTCTTCCACGTCGGGATGATCGTCCGAGGATTCCAGCACCGCCGCTATGGTGCGCCGCTGGTCGGTCATCCTCAAGCCCTTCGCCTCACAACGGTCGATGATGGTGTCTGTCATTCCGGCCTTCTTCGCGTTTTCGGAGCGTTGGATAACGGGTGTGATATCGGAAATCCAGCTTTTTGCTACCCACTAGCGCTGCCGTGTCAGGTCCGCCCAGACGGGCAGATGGTCCGAGGCGATATGCGCGGGCTTGTCCGAGTGGACGCCAGTTGCTGCGACTTCAAGCTCGGCAGAATGGGCGATCCGATCCAGCCGCCCCACAGGGCGTATCGCGGGATAACTGGCCGGAGTCGGCACGAACTCCACGCTACCGGCTGCACCTCGCAGCGCGGCGGGGGGACGCCACTCATTGAAATCACCCGCCAGTACGAGCGGCATCGTCTCGCACCGTGCAACGGCCCGCATCACCGCCTTCATCTGCAATAGCCGGTACCGCCGCACCAGCCCCAGATGCACGCCAACGACCCGCAAGGGACCAAGACTGGTCTCGAACTCGGCCATCACCGCACCGCGCGGCTCCAGCCCCGGAAGTTCAACATGCCGTGTGTGCCGGAGCGACAGGGTGTGCCGCGCCAGCATTGCGTTCCCATGCCAGCCCAGCGATCCACCCGGTGCGCCGAATGGCAGGATGTGCCAGCCGTCACGCTCCACGAGGTTATGAGGCAGGGCTGCGGGCCGCGGCGGTAAGCGCTTGTCGACTTCCTGCAAGACCACGATGTCGGCGCCCAGGGCGTTGATCACCTGAAGGCTGCGATCTGGTCGCCGGCGCATGTCCAGGCCCACGCATTTTTGCAGGTTGTAAGTTGCAATTCTCAGCCGGGGTTCGTTCATGCTACGACACCTGTACGACAAAGAAAGGATCGCTGCACATGTTCGCAGATCAGACCTGGCTGGCGCGGATCATCTGGCTGGCACTTGCGGGAGCCGCCCTGTGGGCGCTGGCCGTGCTGCGGCTTGAGTTGGCCTTCGTGGCGCTGGCAACGCTGGGCCTTTCTCTGACCCCGGTCGTCGTGGCAAACTGGGCGCAGGTGCATGTGCCGCCGACCTTCATCGCGGTGGTTGTGATTTTCGTGGCGGCCACGCTGTTCCTGGGCGAGGTCTTCGATTTCTACGAACGGTTCTGGTGGTGGGACATCGCCATGCACGGCACGTCCGCCGTAGCCTTCGGGCTGATCGGCTTCGTCTTCGTCTTCATGATGTTCCAGGGCGACCGGTTCGCCGCGCCGCATCTGCAATTGAGTTTCCTCGCATTCTGTTTCGCCATGACGATTGGAACGGTCTGGGAGATATTCGAATTCGCGATGGATCAGATCTTCGGGCTCAACATGCAGAAATCCGGGCTTCAGGACACCATGGGCGATCTCATCATCAACGCGGTCGGTGCCCTGCTGGGCGCGGCGGCGGGTTATGGCTACCTCAAGGGACGGCATGTTGGTATCGGAACCTTCATCGACGAGTTTGTGCGTCGTAACCCGCGCTTGTTCCGCAGACTGCGCCGACGTCGCGACCGACGAGAGTAGCCTCACGTGCCGCAGAAGGTCTGCTGGACCGCTTCGGACGGCTCTGGTGGGCGGGCGAGGTCCGCAGCATTGCTCCGGGAGCGGTATGGCTCGGCCAGCACCTCGCACAGCCGGTGAAACGGAGCCATGTCCCCGGCCACCGCCGCCGCGATCATCTGCTCGACGCGGTGATTGCGCGGAATGTAGACTGGGTTGGCCGCGCGCATCACGTCATCCGGCGCCTGTTCCTGCTCCAACCGTTCGCGCCAGTCCTTTTCCCAGGCGTCGAACGCCGTTGGGTCCAGAAATTCGTCCCGGGGCTTGCCGTCGCTCAACGCCCGGAACGTGTTCGTAAAGTCGGCGCGGGAGGCGGCCATGGTATCCAAAAGCGATACGATCATCGGTTCGTCCTCTGACGTCGCATCGGCCAACCCGATTTTGCGCCCGAAAAGCGCGCGCCAGGTGTCATGAACCTGGCCCGGCATGGCGTGAACGGCATTTGTAAACTCTTCGACCGCCTTGTCCTGATCCGGCATCAAGGGCACCAGTGCCGTCGCCAGTTGGGCCATGTTCCACGCGATCACGTTGGGCTGGTTGGCAAAGGCATAGCGCCCGTGCATGTCGATGGACGAAAATACGGTGTCGGGATGGTAGGCGTCCATGAAGGCGCAGGGCCCATAGTCGATGGTCTCACCCGACAGCGTGGTGTTGTCGGTGTTCATCACGCCGTGAATAAACCCGACCGACATCCACTGCGCCACCAGCCGCGCCTGTCGCGCGATCACTGCGTCCAGCAGCTCCGCCGGGGAAGTCACCTCGGGATAGTGACGCTCCACCACGTGTTCGTAGAGCGCCTGAAGCGCGGGCAGGTCGCGCCGTGCTGCAAAGAACTGGAATGTGCCGACTCGGATATGACTTTGCGCGACGCGGGTGAGCACGGCACCGGGCAGGGCGCCGGTGTCGCGAAACACCGACTCGCCAGTCAGCGTCGCCGCCAGCGCGCGGCTGGTGGGGATGCCAAGCGCGTGCATCGCCTCACTCACCACGTATTCCCGTAGCACTGGCCCCAACCAGGCGCGCCCGTCGCCCATTCGCGAATAGGGCGTCGGTCCGGAGCCTTTGAGCTGGATATCGAATCGCGTCCCGTTCGAAGCGACTTCTCCCAACAGGTTGGCCCGGCCGTCACCCAATTGTGGTGAAAAGCCGCCGAACTGGTGCCCCGCATAGACCTGTGCCAGCGGGTCAGCGCCGGTTGGTATCGCGTTGCCAGAAAAAACGCGCGCCATTTCGTCCTCGGAGCCCGTTATGATCCCGAGATCACGCGCCAGCACATCGTTGAATACGATCAGCTGCGGCGCTTTGACAGGCACGGGGGGCTGTCTGGTGAAAAAGCGGTCGGGCAGTCGGGCATAGGAATTGTCGAATGGGATTTGCAGGTTCATACCTCAAAACATAGTAGCATATCCCGCGAACGCTAGAGCTTGCGTGACATCAGCATATAGTTCTCGCGTGGCTCGAAGCGCAGTTTCTCGTAGATGCGCCGCGCTTTTGCGTTGTCGCGGCTGACCTCCAAGTGAATTGCCTTCATGCCGGCCGACGCCAGCGTCTTGGGCAAGGTCAGAAGAATTTCCGAACCGATTCCGCGGCCTCTCACACCGGGACGGATGAAGATTTCGTCGACGAACCCATCCAGTCCGCCGAACTCCACCGACCAGCCGAAGGTGATGGTGACATAGCCGATCGGTGCGCGTCTCGGTCCGGCCAAGTAGACGCAACCGTGCGGCGATCCCTCCAGAAGCGGCGAAAGGGCGTCCCGCCGGGTCGCATCGTCCTGCACGATGCCTTCTTCTTGGTGGAACGCCGCCACCAGCGGCACAAGGCGCTCCATGTCCTCTATCGCGGCAAGGGTCAGTTTCGTCATAGCCGGGCCAGCCTTTCGGTCAGTAGGTCGAAAAATCCGTCGGCATCCAGGTCCCCGATGAACAACGCGTTTGGCGTCCGGTCCGTCACTCCCCACCAGTCCGTCACGGTCATTCCCATGGTCAGTTCCGATTGAGTTTCGATCTCGACATTGACGTGTCGGCCCGAGAACAGCTCTGGCCGGATCAGGTAGGCAACGGTGCAGGGATCGTGCAGCGGCGCCCCCTCCGAGTCGTATTTCTCGCGGTCGTACCGTTCGAAGAAGTCTGTCATCTCTGCAACAGCTTGACCCACGCGGTTGCCCAGGGCGCGAAAGGCATCGTTGCGCGCCCGGGTGACCAGCGCCTTGTGCGTCACATCGAGCGGCATGACCACGATCGGGACGCCGGAACTGAAAACCGTGTCTGCCGCATGCGGATCGACGTGGATGTTGAACTCGGACGCGGGCGTGATGTTGCCCACTTCGAAATAGGCGCCGCCCATGAGGACGACCTCCCGCACGTTCCGAACGATCTCGGGCGCCCTGCGGAACGCCGTGGCGATGTTGGTCAGCGGCCCGATCGGCACCAGAGTGACAGTGCCCTCAGACTCCTTCCGTAGTGTCTCGATGATGAAATCGACCGCGTGCATATCCTCAACCTGCATCGTCGGCTCGGGCAGGTTGGGACCGTCCAATCCGGTCTTGCCGTGCACATGTTCTGCCGTCACAAGGTCACGGTCCAGCGGGCGGTCGCATCCGGCATAAACCTTGATGTCGCGCCGCTCGGCAAGCTCGCAGACCATCCTTGCATTGCGGGTGGTCAGGTCGAGCGGCACGTTGCCGGCCACACAGGTAATTCCCAGAACCTCGACCTCGTCCGGACTCCCAAGTGCCAGAAGTATCGCGACGGCGTCGTCCTGCCCGGGGTCGGTGTCGATGATGATTTTGCGCACGCTCATGCAAATCCCCTGTCACGGCGGACATTGCTTGTCCACTGCGCATGATTCTTCTTGGCGGAAATACTCCGGGGGAGGGGCGTTATCCTTTGTTCGACCAGAGCGGCAGGCAGCCTACGCAAAACCGTCCTGCGTGGTGCGGCAACTCAAGCGGATCAGCGGCCCAACTCCCTCATCCCGCGTTCGATACCGTCAAGGGTCATCGGCACCATTCGGTCCTCGAATATCTCGCGAACCATTCCGATCGAATGGGTGTAACCCCAATAGGCCTCGGGCACCGGGTTGATCCACAGGTGCTCGGGCCATTGCGCTCGTGCCCGCTGCAGCCAGACCTGTCCGGCCTCGGCGTTCCAGTGCTCGTTAGCGCCGCCCGGATAGGCAATCTCGTAAGGCGACATCGAGGCGTCGCCGACGAAGATGCACTTGTAGTCCGGCCCATAAGTGCGCAGCACCTCGTCGGTCGGGGTCTGCGCGTCCCAGCGGCGGCAGTTGTCGCGCCAGACGCCTTCATAAAGGCAGTTGTGGAAATAGTAGTATTCCAGATGCTTGAACTCGGTTCGCGCGGCAGAAAACAGTTCCTCGACCATCTTGATATGTGGGTCCATTGACCCGCCCACGTCCAGAAACAGCAGCACCTTAACCGCGTTGCGCTTCTCGGGGCGCGTCTTGACGTCGAGATAACCGTGCTCGGCCGTCGCCCGGATCGTACCGTCGAGGTCCAGTTCCTCCTCGGCGCCGTCCCGCGCCCATCGCCGCAGTCGCTTCAGCGCCACCTTGATGTTGCGTGTCCCCAACTCGATCGTATCGTCGAGATTGCGGAACTCACGCTTGTCCCAAACCTTGACGGCCCGCTGGTGGCGGCTTTCCTTCTGGCCGATGCGCACGCCTTCGGGGTTGTAACCATAGGCGCCGAAGGGTGAGGTGCCCGCCGTGCCGATCCACTTGTTGCCACCCTGGTGCCGGCCCTGTTGTTCCTTCAGCCGCTCTTTCAGGGTCTCCATCAGCTTGTCGAATCCGCCAAGCGCCTCGATCTCGGCCCGTTCCTCTTCGCTCAGGTGCTTTTCTGCCAGCTTTTCCAGCCACTCCTGAGGGATATCGACCGCCTCGATCACGTCCTTTGAACTGATGGCTTCGAGGCCCTCGAAACTGGCGGCGAAGGCGCGGTCGAAGCGGTCGATCATCCGCTCGTCCTTCACCATCGCTGTGCGGGCGAGATAGTAGAACCCCTCCAAGTCATAGGTCACGAGTCCCGCGCCCATCGCTTCCAAAAAGGTCAGGTACTCGCGCAGCGAGACCGGCAGGCCCGCCTTCCTGAGATTCTCGAAGAAGGGCAGGAACATCGCTTACCTCAGATCGACATGCGGTGAATAATCAGCGTAGCGAAAAGCCCCAGCAGGGTGAAGATCAGGCAATAGACCGCCGCGTAAAGAAGAATGTCGGCAGTTCGCCCCTTGCGCCGCCACGCAGTGAATGCTCCCAGGATCGCGCCGAATACTACGATCATCGTGTCTTCCCGTCAGGTCACTTCAGGGGGCTGAGCGATGAGATCTCCCGCAGTTTCGCGCGTACCGCCCAGTCCGCGCCGAACCCGTACCGTGCCCAGCCGATACTGTCCAGCCGCACCGACTGCGCCTCAGCGACGCGGCCCGTCAGGTCCAGCGCCTCGGCCCTGAGCAACATCAGCGTAGACAGAAGCGCGGCGTTTTCATGACGTTCCGCGATCGCAAGATGCGGCGCCAGGATGGTCAGGGCCAATTGACCATTGCCCTCGGCAATGGCGAACGCGGCCAACTGCGAGGCGGAATAGGCGCGGTGCAGCTCGGTGCCGGGGGTCTGGCTGTAGAACCGCTCGGCGAGGCGGAAATGCTCGAATGCGGTGTCGGGTTGGCTGGCCTGGGTCAGGCGCCCCATGGCGAAATGCGAAAACGCCCGTCGGTGATCGTACCAGCCCATAGCGTCTGCGATACGCAGCGCCTCGGCTGCGGCCACCAGCCGTTGCGAATGGCCAGCGCCGGGGCCAAGCGCGGTCTGCACCGCCTTGATCCAGGCCCGCGGGGTCGATGACAGTGCGTGCGGCGCAATTGAATCGCCGGCAGGATTGAGACGCGACAGGATCGACGGCAGTCGCGCCGCGACCTGTCCTCGTGTCATGCCCGAACGCAGATCCGGCGAGTAGTAGACCCGCAGGATCAGCATGTCGAAGCCGGTAAGAATCGTGTGCACGTTGTCGTCGTTGAACACGCTGTCGGGTAGCCGGTATAAATCGTTGAGCGGGCCAAGCGACTGCGCGACTTCTTCGTGCAGGCAGTCGCGCACCTCTTGCGGCGAGGCATCGTTGGGCAGGAAGATCGCGATCTTCTTACGCTCTATCAGCGTGCTCCAGTTCGTCTGCCGCTTGTTGCGCGCCGCGCGGTACTCTGACAGGCGGCTGATATTGGGGACCACGAAACAGGCCGCCTTGGGCAGGTGCCTGCGGATCTTTGCCCGCGGCACGGCCTCGATGGTGATGTTGGCGACGTCGGACCGGACGCGGGCGATGTCGATCTTTGCTTCGGTGCGCAGGCGGTGCACCAGCCGGTTGAGATCGGGAATAAGCGTCGACGGAGGATTGCCCGTGACCCGTATGGAAATCGGTCCCTCGAACCGCGAGAAATTCTTCAACTTTCGTCCCGACTCAAGCTGGAAGGACAGTTCCAGGAAATCCCGAGCTATATCGCTGTTGGACCGTGACGGCGGGACCGGGCGCGGCGCGGAGAAGGATTTCAACGCGGGCAGGGAACTGGCGGACGGTGTGGCCGCACGGGTCGGCATTTCACTGGAGGGACCCGGAACGCACGCGCCCAGCATAAGGAACAATGGAAGAATGACGCGGCGCATAAGCCCCCCGATGCCTGTATCAACTCTAGTGGCAGGCGGTCGTCGTGATTCACCCTGCCATCCGGCGCAGTCGCCGCCTGATCGTTCTGCGCGTCCTTGACCGCACGCATTTCGACCTGCTGTTCAATGCAGCCTACCGGACAGGTGCCTTGATTGCCTCTTACTTCGTTCCCAGTAAGGAGCAAAAAAGACAAAACTGTGGCCGAATCGCCAGCAATCCGAATCACGATTCGAAGTCCGTTTTGAATGATCCCCGAATTCTGGACATACGGAATTTACCGTCTCCATTTTGGGGAATGATTGTTGCCGCTTCGGCACGCATTTGCGTGCCGGTGTCGAATTTTCAGACTAGACCTTTAGCGTTGGCGGCGCGCCATGAAGGCCAACCGTTCAAAAAGGTGCACGTCCTGCTCATTCTTCAGTAGCGCCCCATGCAGCTTGGGCAGGGCGTCGGCACCGTCGCGCTTGAGGTCTTCCGCCGTCAGGTCTTCGGCCAGGATAAGCTTCAGCCAGTCCAGCACTTCCGAGGTCGAAGGCTTCTTCTTCAGTCCCGATTGTTCTCGGATGTCATAAAATTGCGTCAACGCCTCGGTCAGCAGCCGTTCCTTGATACCCGGATGGTGAACCTCGACGATCTGTTTCATCGTATCGGGGTCCGGAAAACGAATGTAATGGAAGAAACACCGTCGCAGAAAGGCGTCGGGCAGTTCCTTTTCGTTGTTCGAGGTGATGATCACGATCGGCCGCTGGACCGCGCGGACGGTCTCGCCGGTCTCGTAGACGTGAAACTCCATACGGTCCAGTTCCTGCAACAGGTCGTTGGGAAACTCGATATCGGCCTTGTCGATCTCGTCGATCAGCAACACGATCTTTTCCTCGGCCTCGAACGCTTGCCACAGTTTGCCCTTGCGGATGTAGTTGCGCACGTCGTGCACGCGTTCCTCGCCCAACTGGCTGTCGCGCAGCCGCGACACCGCGTCGTACTCGTAAAGACCCTGCTGTGCCTTGGTGGTGGACTTGATGTTCCACTCCAGCATCGGCAGGCCCAGGCCGTTGGCAACTTGCCGGGCCAACTCGGTCTTTCCGGTGCCCGGCTCGCCTTTGACCAGAAGGGGGCGCTCCAGAGTCACGGCGGCATTTACCGCGACGGTCAGGTCGTCGGTGGCGATATAGGCGTCGGTGCCTTCGAATTTCATGAGCGTCCCTTTTCTTGGTCCCGCCGCGCGCAAGTGGCGGGTCGCATGGAATTTTTGCAGCACCCTATTGTCATGGGGAATTCACATCAATGGCGGGCATTTGTGTAGTGACAATCTGTCGAGGCGCGTGTAATTGCACGCCACAAGGTGGATTTCTAAAGGGGAAGTTGGGTGACCGACGGGGACCTGCAGGAGGGAGTGGAAATGAAACAGGACGTGGTTCTGTCGGAGGATTACACTCCGGCCGAAGACGAGCCGTTCATGAACGAACGGCAAGTGGAGTATTTTCGTCGCAAGCTGCTGACCTGGAAGAGCGAATTGCTCGAGGACAGCCGCGATACCATCGAGGGCCTTCAGGACGGCACGCGCGCCATCCCCGACGTGGCCGACCGCGCCAGCGAGGAAACCGACCGGGCGCTGGAACTGCGCACACGCGATCGCCAGCGCAAGCTTGTCGCCAAGATCGACGCTGCGCTGCGCCGGATTGACGAGGGCGAATACGGCTATTGCGAAGTGACCGGCGAGCCGATCAGCCTCAAGCGTCTGGATGCGCGCCCGATCGCGACGATGAGTCTCGAGGCGCAAGAACGTCACGAACGGCGCGAAAAGGTTCACCGCGACGACTGATCGCCGGAGAACCTAAGCGAATTCAAGACGCCGAGGCTTTTGCTTCGGCGTTTTCGCATTCAAAGGATCGTCATGGATATCGCGTCTCTCAATTGCATCGTTCTCGGCGGAGGCATTGGTGGGCTGACAACGGCGATCATGCTGCGCCGCGCGGGCGCCGCCGTGCGCGTTCTTGAACAAGCCCCCCGGATCACGGAAGTGGGCGCGGGCCTGCAGATCAGTCCCAACGGCTTCGTCGTGCTCGAAAAGCTGGGCTTGGGCAGTGCGCTGAGGGCGAAATCCGTGCGCGGGCAGTCGGTGCTGTTGCGCGACTACAAGGGGACCGAAGTCGTCCGTCTCGATCTCGCGCGGCTGCCATGCGGTGACTACCATTTCGTGCATCGCGCCGACCTCGTCCACATCCTCGAACACGCAGCCCTTGCAGCAGGGGTCGAGATATCGCTGGGCCATACGGCGATGTCCGTGACGCCGGGACCGGCGCCCCAGGTCACCCTGAAGGACGGATCCATGCTCGACTGCGATCTGGTGGTCGGCGCCGACGGGCTCCATTCGGTTGCGCGACAGGCGCTCAACGGCACGTCCGCCCCTTTCTTTACCCGGCAGGTGGCCTGGCGCGCCGTGATACCCGAAACCGGCGCCGACCCTCAGGCGCAGGTGTTCATGGGCCCACACCGGCATCTTGTCACCTATCCCCTCCGCGGCGGGCGTATGCGCAACCTCGTCGCTGTACAGGAACGGGCTCAGTGGCACGAGGAAAGCTGGACCGCTGAGGATGATCCGGAAACGCTGCGCGGCGTCTTCGGGGATTTCGGGCGCGACGCGAAGGATTTGCTCGACCGGGTGGAAAAAGTGAATCGCTGGGGGCTTTTCCGCCATTCGGTGGCCGCAAAATGGCATTTGGGTGCCGTGGTTCTGGCCGGAGACGCGGCCCATCCTACGCTTCCCTTCATGGCGCAAGGGGCCAATATGGCGCTGGAAGACGCCTTCGCTCTTGGCCGTTGCCTTGGCGACGGCTCGACTTTGGAAGCCGCGCTAAGTGCTTACCAAGACATGCGTTTTGACCGCGTGCGACGGGTTGTAGACACCGCCAGCCGAAATGCCTGGAAATACCACCTTAGTTTTCCGCCGCTCCGCGCCGCGGCACACGCCGCCCTTCGTATTGGCGGGGCTTTGATGCCCGGCCGCATGGTTGGACAGTTCGACTGGATCTACGGCTACGACGTTACGGCGACGGACGTCTAAGCATCCAGTTCGACCCAGATCGGCACGTGATCCGAGGGCTTTTCCCGACCGCGGACATCCTTGTCGATGCCCACGCCGACAAAAAGGTCCGCCGCCTGCGGGCTCAGCAGGAAATGGTCGATGCGGATGCCGTCGTCCCGGTTCCAGGCGCCCGCCTGATAATCCCAGAATGTGTAGTGGCCGGGCCCAGGCACACGCGCACGGAAGGCCTCGGTGAATCCCATGGCCAGAAGCTCGCGAAAGGCTGCCCGGCTTTGCGGCAGGGCCAGCGCGTCCTCGGCCCAGGCCTCTGGGCGCTTGGCGTCCTCATCCTGTGGAATAACGTTGTAATCGCCTGCCATCAAAAAGGGCTCCTCGGTCGCAAGCAACTCGGTGGCGCGCTTCTTCTGACGTTGCATCCAGGCAAGCTTGTAGTCGTATTTTGGCCCCGGCGCCGGGTTTCCGTTGGGCAGGTAAAGCCCGCACAGACGCACCGACGATTTCTCGCCCACGACCGTCGCCTCGATCCACCGCGCATGGTCGTCTTCGTCATCGCCGGGCAGGCCACGTGTGACGTCCTCCAAGGGCAGTTTTGACAGAATCGCAACCCCGTTGAAGCTCTTTTGACCATGGGTTTCTACGTTATACCCGCGGTCTTCGAATGGTTCATGGGGAAAGCCTTCGTCGACCGTTTTGATCTCCTGCAGCAACGCCATATCAGGTTGTGCTTCGTCCAGCCAATCGGTCAGGGCATTCAGCCGGGCCTTGATGCCGTTGATATTGAAACTGGCGATCTTCATGCACGGCCCCCCTCGGTTCTTTGCAATCTATCGCTCAGCACGAATGGCGAGGCAAGCCGGAACAAGGACTTCCTTAACGATTCTCATCGAGGCTGATTCGGCTTAAATTGGAAACAATCATCCGGTTATCCACAGATTCGTTGCGCTGTGGAAAACAAATTTTTCCGTGCGCTGCAAAGTAGCGCACGGAAAAGCAGGCAAGGCCGCGTGAAAATCGCGATTAGAAAATTAGCCTTGTGGATAACTCGCTATCCGCGAATTTCAGTTTGCAAAACCCGTTTTGCGTGTAACCGTTTTGAGTGTTGACCAAATCAGGAGACCACCAATGGTTGCACTTCGCAAAAATCGTTTCGCCGAAAACTCCGCCGCTTCTATCGAGGCCAGCCTGCACGACGGCACCGCTGTCGAAGCTTTCACCTCGTCATTGCAAGCATCTGGCGACATGCTGGACGGTGCCGGAACCGAGGCGTTCACTTCCAGTCTGGGTCCTGTTGCAGAAACCAGCCGGTTGACAGGCGATGCGGTCGAGGCTTTCACCTCCAGCTTGGCCGCCAGCGCAACGTCCGACAGCGCAACCGGTGACTCGGTTGACCTCTTCACCTCCAGCCTCGGCCCGGTGACCGGAACCACCACCAGCGCTGGCGACGCCGTCGAAGCATTCACGTCCAGCCTCAGCCCCGTCCGGACAGAGCGTGCCGGCGAAGGCGAAATTGTCGGCGCCTTCACGTCAAGCCTCTAAGACCTACGGCGGAACGGAAACAAATTACAGGGATATCATAACTATGGGATCCGTTGTCACACTCGACCTTCCGTTCCGCCAGACCACGCGGGACGCCCGGCAAACCGCGCTCCTGCAACGCTTCGCCTGCGAGCGGCGGCCTGACACCGACGTCTTCTGGCTCAAGGAAAACGCCGAGGTTCTGAACATTCTGACGAGCACAGGCGCAAAGCTACCGCTTTCGGCCCTTGCTCCATTTGAGCCGCACTACATTACGTTGGATCGCAAGCTTGCGTTCTTCCCCCAATATTACCGGTTCCTCCTGTCGCTTTGCCTCGACCTCGAGGATCTCGGCATGCCCGGAGACATGGGCGCACGATCAGTAGAGTGGGTTGCCTCTGAGGGGCTGGTGCATGCAGAGCTCTCTGACCTTCAGCGCGCCGAGGCCCGTCGCCTTTGCCTACGCCGCGGCATAGATCCTACCTTTTGCGACTCTGGGCTGGATGATCGACTGCGCGGCTTCGGCAGCCGAAGCGCGACGTTCACGCTCCCCAACAAAAAGGCCGCCTACGAACTCACTCATATTGTCTTCTATCTGTCCGAGTACGGCCACCGCGATCCCGACCTGCCAGCCGTTTTCATCGACAGCCTGCGGTTTGCCGGAACTGTAGCGTTCCTCGAAATGAACATCGACCTCCTTGCCGAAATCTGCATCGCCCTGCGCTTTTCCGGGCAAACTCCGCCTGACACCTGGGAAAGCTGGCTGGCGGCGCAGGTACGGCATTTCGTGATCGAGGCCGACGCGACTGGTTGGGTGTCGGACGACTACCATCCCTACCTGATGGTCCAATGGTTCCTGTCCACTGCCGGGCTTGGCGGGTTCGGCACGATGCTTCCCGAAGGCGGGCTTCGGATCACCGCGCCAAGGCCGCACGTGGCCCCGCTGCGCGAATTGTCGGAATGCATGTACTGCCTCGAGGGCAACCGCATTGCCGACTGGTCCCGGATGCGCACCCGCATCGACCCGCTCCTGACCGCCGAGGCCCGCGAGGTGGTCGAGGCCGCCGAAAAGGCCGTCGACTTCGACGCCTTCTTCCACGGCTTCTCCCGCGCCGCGACCGTCAAAGGAATACCGGCATGATCGCCCGGGGCCGCGAGGCGGTCTTTCTGGGTGTGTTTCTGACAGTGATCTACACGCTACTGATCACAGGTGCCGATGCCATCACCAAGCTTTTTTCATCCACTTACGCTGCACCCCAGATGTTCGCGCTCTCCGGCGGTCTGGTCTCACTCTTTTGCCTGGCGGCGGGCCGCAAATCCGCCGCCACGCGCGTGCTTGCCACCCGATGCCCACGCGTCATGGCGCTGCGCGCCGCCGCCACCGTCATCGGCACTTGCGCCTTCTTCTATGCGTTCAAGCTGCTGCCCTTCGCCGAGGTTTTCCTGTTTATCGCCATCATCCCGATCCTAGCCGCGCTTTTGTCGCGGGTGATGCTTAAAGAAAGCGCGGGGGGGCAGGTCTGGGGCGCGATGATTTTGGGCGTCCTCGGCATGGCCGCGCTGTTTCCTGGCGGCCTTGACAGTTTCGGGGCAGGTCATCTCGTCGCTTTTCTTGCCGTTGCGATGGGAGCAGTTTCCATGGTCGCCTCGCGCTATATCGGCCAGCGCGACCCGGGTGGGCTGCTGTCGCAGGTCTTCTATCCCAACCTCGCGCTGATGGTCATGATGAGCGCTGCCTTGCCTTTCGTCTTCGTGCCGATGGGCTGGTTGGATGTGATGTGGGTGACCTATTACGCCGGGCTGCTTTTTGCCGCGCGATGGGTTCTGGTGGCCGCGCTCAAGCTGCTTCCGGCCTATGTGGTCACGCCCTTGATGAACCTGCAATTTCTCTGGATGGTCGCTATCGGATCGCTCGCGTTCGGCGAACGGACCGGGGCAGGGGTGTTTCTTGGTGCGGCGCTTCTGATCGCGGCCGGCGCATGGTTGGTTTGGGACCAGCTCCGCACCCATGCACCGAAAGCGGCCGTTCCCGCCGAATAGATCACATTGAAAAGGACGTCCCGCAACCGCACGCGCTGGTCACGTTCGGGTTGTCGATGGTGAACCGCGCGCCGATCAGTTCCTCGGTGAAGTCAATCGTCGCCCCGGCCAGGAAGGGCAGGGACACACTGTCAACGATGACCTTCTGACCATCGCCGCCTTCCAGAACAAGGTCATCACCCGTGGGCGCGTCCAGCTTGATGTCGTACTGAAAGCCCGAGCACCCGCCGCCTTCGACGGCGACGCGCAGGGCCTGACCCTGTTCGCCGGCACCGATTTCAGCAAGGCGTTCATAGGCGCGTTGCGTCACTTTGGGGGGCATTTGCATCTGGCGATCCTCAAGGTTTCTTTGCCGTTCATCTTGGAATATACGAACGCTGGGACAGGACGACAAGGAAACAGGCGATGCATACCCCTTATGCTTCGGATCCGGCAGCAGCGCGCGCACGTCTGTACGCCGAAGAAGAAAGCGCATTTCGGTCTTGTTATCAAAGGGATCGCGACCGGATCATCCATTCCAGTGCGTTTCGCCGTCTCAAGCACAAGACGCAAGTTTTCGTCGAGCACGAGGGCGATTATTTCCGCACCCGCCTGACACACTCGATCGAAGTGGCGCAAGTGGCCCGGACCATCGCCGGGGCGCTTGGTCTGAATGTCGAATTGACCGAGGCCGTGGCGCTGGCGCATGATTTGGGCCACACACCTTTCGGCCATACCGGCGAGGATGCGCTCGACGCGTTGATGGCGCAATATGGCGGATTTGATCATAACGCGCAGGCCATTCGCATCGTCACCTCGCTGGAGCGGCATTATGCCGAATTCGATGGCCTGAACCTGACATGGGACACGCTGGAAGGCATCGCCAAACATAACGGCCCAGTCACGGGCGACCTTCCCTATGCGCTGGCCGACTATGATGCTCGCCACGACCTTGAACTCGACACTTATGCCAGTGCCGAGGCGCAGGTGGCCGCACTTGCCGATGACGTAGCCTACAATAATCACGATCTGCATGACGGCCTGCGCGCGAAACTTTTCAGCGAAGACGACATTGCCGAGCTTCCGGTCGTCGGCGCGTGCTATCGTGAAGTGGATGCAAAATATCCCGGACTCGATCCTTATCGCCGTAGACACGAGGCGCTGCGCCGAGTCTTTGGCGTCATGGTCACGGATGTGATCGAAACCTCGCATGCGCGTCTTCAGCGCACTGCGCCGGCCGACGCCCAGGCAGTGCGTGACCTTGGCCGCCCTGTGATCCGCTTTTCCGATCCAATGTGGTCTGATCTTCAGCAGATAAGGTCTTTTCTTTTCAAACGTATGTACCGCGCTCCCAAAGTGGTCGAGATGCGCAAGCGTGTCACCAATGTAGTCGAGGACCTGTTTCCGTTCTACATGTCGCATCCCGACTTCCTTCCGCGGCGGTGGCGTCAGGACGTGGCCGATGCCCCCGATGAAACGGCGCTGGCGCGTCTGGTCGCGGACTATATCGCGGGAATGACGGACCGGTTCGCGCTCGAGGCTCATGCGCGGCTGTTGGGCGGCGACGCCGACATGAGCGAGAGAAAGGGAATATAGCCTATGGCAACTGGCGGTGCGGAAGGGGCGATCGACCCGGTCATGGCGGTCGCGCTGGTGGGGGCGCTCGGCGTCGGGGCCCAATGGGTGGCGTGGCGCCTGCGGATGCCGGCGATCGTGCTGATGCTCGCCGCGGGCCTCATCGCGGGACCGATCCTCGGAATCTTTGATCCGGCACGCGATATCGGCACGCTGATGGGGCCTATGATTTCCATTGCCGTGGCCATCATCCTCTTTGAGGGGGGGCTGACGCTCGATTTCCACTCTCTGCGCGGGGCCGAGCAGGGCGTTAAGCGTCTCGTTCTGCTGGGAGCGCCCGTGGGCTGGATCGGCAGCGCCCTGGCGTTGCATTATGTGGGCGGTCTCAGTTGGGAAAGTTCCGCTGTCTTCGGCGGCATCATGATCGTCACAGGCCCCACAGTCATCGCACCGCTTTTGCGCCAGGCGCGTCTCAATCGTCGTCCCGCGCAGCTCTTGCAATGGGAAGCCATCGTAAACGATCCTATCGGCGCGCTTGCCGCCGTGCTGGCCTTCGAGGTTGTCGTCCTGACGGCCAGCGAGAGCAGTCTCGGCCTCGCGGCTTGGCAGATCATCCGTGGTATCGTCGTGGCGGGCGCGCTTGGCTGGGCCGGAGGTTGGGTTCTCAGCGAGGCGTTCCGCCGGGCGTACGTGCCGGAATACATGAAGGTGCCGGTGCTCTTCGCCATCCTGCTCGGAATCTTCGCTGTCACCGATTACATGCTTCACGAAAGCGGCCTTCTGGCCGTCACCGTGATGGGCGTTGTGATGGCCAACGCCAACCTGCCCAGCTATACCGAACTGCGCCGCTTCAAGGAGCACGCGACGATCCTGCTGGTCTCGGGGGTGTTTATCCTCTTGGCGGCCAGCATGGACGTTGCAACACTCAACAGGATCAACTGGAACGCGGCCGCAATGGTGGCGGTCGTGATCCTGCTGGTGCGCCCGCTGACGGTGCTGTTCTCACTGGCCTTCACCAACATTCCCTTCCGCGAGCGACTGCTTGTCGGGCTGACCGGGCCACGCGGGGTCGTGCTGGTCGCGGTCGCGGGCCTTTTCGGCGAGCGGCTTGTGGCCGAAGGGGTCGAGGACGCGGCCTTTCTCACACCCTTCGCCTTTGCGCTGGTCGCCGCGACCGTAGTTCTGCACGGCTTCACGCTGGCCCCGCTGGCCCGCGCCATGGGGTTGGCGGGCAAGGGGCAGCCGGGCGTTCTGTTGGCGGGTGGTTCGCAATTCGCCACCTCCTTCGCGAAAACACTTCAGGACCTCGAGGTGCCGATCCTGATCACCGACACCAACCGTGCCCGCCTGCGCAGCGCACGTGAAGCCGGGTTGCCGACCTTTTTCGGCGACGTGCTGTCAGAGGCCGCCGAGCACAGCGCCGAGATCATGAAATACGGCGTCGTTCTCGCGCTCAGTGACAACGACGCCTACAACACGCTGGTCGCCACCGACCTCGCGCCGGAATTCGGGCGCGAGAACGTCTACCAGCTTGGCCGCGCCAAGCAGGACAGCAAGCGCCACGCGCTTCCCGCCTCGCTGGGTGGGCGCGTCGTGGCGCAGGGCTATGGCTATACCGATTTGGCGAGCAGGATGGTCCAAGACTGGCAGGTCCGCGCCACCAACATGACCGACGACTTCACGATGGAGGACTGGTCAGCCCAGAACGAAGAAGGCATCCCCCTCGCCACGCACAGCCCGGCCACCGGTCTACGGATCCTGTCCGAGACCTCGAAAGTCGAGACCGGCGGCGAGTTCAAGCTTCTCTGGCTTGGGCCCCCGCGCGAAGACAAGACGCCCGAGGCGGCCGCCGAGACGGACAGCGCGGATTGACGCGACCGGCCCGGGTGATAAACCGGCGCCGAAATGAAGGATTGTCCGATGAATCTGTTTACCGAAATCCGCGCCTGCGTCCTTGCCGCCCTTGATACCATGCAGGGGCAGGGGAAACTGCCGGCCGGCCTTGAGATGTCGAACGTCACGGTCGAGCCGCCCCGCGATCCCGCGCATGGCGACATGGCCACCAATGCGGCGATGGTTCTGGCCAAGCCCTCTGGCCAGAAACCCCGCGATATCGCCGACACGCTGGCCGGTCTCTTGGCCGCCGATGACCGGATCGAGAGCGCCGAAGTGGCGGGACCGGGCTTTCTGAACCTGCGCCTGTCGGACACGCTCTGGCAGGACGTCCTGCGCGCCGCGCTTGAGCGCGGTGAGGCCTATGGCCGGTCCGAGTTGGGCAACGGCAAGAAGGTCAATGTCGAATACGTCTCGGCCAACCCGACTGGTCCTCTGCATGTGGGTCACACCCGCGGCGCGGTCTTCGGCGACGCGCTGGCCAGCCTGCTGGATTACGTGGGCTATGACGTCACCCGCGAATACTACATCAACGACGGCGGCGCCCAGGTCGACGTGCTCGCACGCTCCGTCTACCTGCGTTATCTTGAGGCGCATGGCCAGGAAATCGCCTTCGAAGACGGCACGTATCCGGGCGACTACCTCATCGCGGTCGGTGAAGCGCTCAAGGCGAAGGTGGGCGATGCATATGTCGGCCAGACTGAGGCCGTCTGGCTGGAAGAGGTCCGCGACTTCGCCACCGACGCGATGATGGATCTGATCCGCGAAGACCTGCGCGCGCTCGGTGTCCGGATGGACGTCTTCTACAGCGAGAAGTCCCTCTATGGCACGGGCCGGATCGAACAGGCGCTTGACGCGCTGCAAGCCAAGGGTCTGATCTACGAAGGCGTGCTCGAGCCGCCCAAGGGCAAGAAGCCCGAGGATTGGGAGCCGCGCGAACAGACGCTCTTCAAGTCCACCGAACATGGCGACGACGTCGATCGCCCGGTCAAGAAATCCGATGGCAGCTGGACCTACTTCGCGCCCGACATCGCGTACCACTACGACAAGGTCGAGCGTGGCTTCGACGCGCTGATCGACGTCTTCGGGGCCGACCACGGTGGCTACGTCAAGCGGATGAAGGCCGCCGTCAGCGCGCTCACCGATGGCCGCGTGCCGCTCGACATCAAGCTCACCCAGTTGGTGAAACTCTACAAGAACGGCGAGCCGTTCAAGATGTCCAAGCGGGCAGGGACCTTCGTCACGCTGCGCGACGTGGTCGACCAGGTCGGTCCGGACGTCACCCGTTTCGTCATGCTGACCCGCAAGAACGACGCGCCGCTCGATTTCGACTTCGACAAGGTCCTGGAGCAATCCAAGGAAAATCCGGTCTTTTACGTGCAATACGCTCATGCGCGGATTTCTTCCGTAATGCGCAAGGCACGCGAGGCCGGCATCGATGTCGATGACACCACCTTGGCCGGCGCGGATCTCTCGGTGCTTCAGGACACCGCACAACTCGCCGTGGCAAAGAAAATCGCCGAATGGCCCCGGCTGGTCGAGATCGCAGGTCGCACAAACGAGCCGCATCGCGTGGCCTTCTATCTCTACGACCTCGCCAGCGACCTGCACAGCCTCTGGAACCGGGGTAACGACTTGCCTGCGCTTCGCTTCCTTGACGAGACCGATATCGCCGGTTCGCAGGCGAAAATTGCGCTTGCGCGGGCCGTAACCGTTGTTATTTCCGCCGGTCTTGGTATCTTGGGCGTAACTCCGGCCGAAGAGATGCGGTAATAAACCGTGCCAGCGCCGGGGACGTGGCAGTAATCCAACCCGGCGGCCAAGTATCGCCGGAGGTAGCGAGGCGAGCGATGGCACAGATGCATGGTGTCTCCGATGAAACGGGGACAGTTCGGCAGATATCAGTTCAGAAATTCACCAACATGGCCGGGGCGGCGATATCGCTGGCCCTCGTGATCGGGATCGGCGTCTGGGGTTACAAGATCCTCGTGCGCGATGTCAGCGGCGTGCCGGTGGTGCGCGTCGCAGAAGGCCCGATGCGCATTCAGCCCGAGAATCCCGGTGGCTCCACGGCTGAAAACCAGGGGCTTGCGGTCAACGACGTGGCCGCCGACGGCTCTGCGGCACAGCCGGCGGACCGACTGGTGCTGGCACCGGAACCGCTGGCTCTCAGCCTCGAGGACACGCCCCAGGCAGAAACACAGGTCGCCGCTCCGGCAACAGGAACCGAGGATGCAACAGAAGAAGTGACGCCAATCGCCGAGTCCGAGGATGCCGTTGAAACCGACGAAGATGCCGCCACGCTGGCCGCCCTCAACACCTTGGCCGACGAATTGTCCGATGGTGTCGCGCCCCTGACTCCTGTCGCCCCTGCAACGGAGGACAGCACAGATAACGCCACCGCCGAGCCGGCGCTTGATGCCGACGAAGAGCCTGCGGCAGAGCCCGACCCCACTGCCACGCAGGTGACCGAAGGTCTTGGGCGCTCATTGCGGCCAAGGGCTCGCCCCGCGCAGGTCAGCACCGTTGAGGATGCTGTCGCCGCTAGCGTCGCCGCGCAGGCCGCGCCCGAAATCAATCCCGAGACCATCCCCGCCGGCACTCGCATGGCCCAGCTCGGCGCCTTCGAAAGCGCCGCCATTGCGGAACAGCAATGGGGCAAGCTGTCGGACAAGTTCGCGGAATATCTCGACGATAAACAGCGGGTGATCCAGAAAGCGCAAAGCGGCGGCCGTACCTTCTATCGCCTGCGGGCCATGGGCTTCGGCGACCTCAGCGATGCGCGTCGCTTCTGCTCGGCGCTCGTGGCCGAGAAGGCCGATTGCATTCCGGTGGTGACAAGGTGAGCACGCTAGGCGCCACGATCCTTGGCGTAGCGGGCACAGAACTGACACCGGAAGAGACTGCTCTCATCCGCGCGAGCCGTCCTTTCGGCTTCATCCTGTTTTCCCGCAATATCGACAGCCCCGACCAGGTGCGCGCACTCTGTGACAGCCTGCGTCAGGCCGCGGATCACAACGCCCCCATCCTGATCGACCAGGAGGGCGGGCGCGTCCAACGCCTGCGCGGCCCGGTCTGGCGCGAATGGCTGCCGCCATTGGAACAGGTCGAACTGGCCGGAAGTCACGCCGAAGTGGCGATGTACGCGCGCTATCGCATCATCGCGCACGAACTGATCGAACTGGGCATAGACGCCAACTGCGCGCCTCTGGTCGACGTCGCCGGGCGCCAAACGCACCCGTTTCTGAAGAACCGCTGCTATGGAACGGATCCGGATACGGTGGCGAAGGTTGGCCGCGCAGTGGCCAACGCGCATCTGGACGGTGGCGTTTTGCCGGTGGTCAAGCACATCCCCGGTCATGGCCGGGCCGTCGTTGACAGCCACTTCGACCTGCCTGTCGTCGAAACCGACATCGACACCCTCGCCGAGACCGATTTTCGCCCCTTCGCCGCTCTCAGCGATCTTCCGATGGGCATGACCGCGCATCTTGTTTATGAGGCCTGCGATGCAGCGCCCGCGACCACATCGCGCCGAATGATGCAACTGATCCGCGAGCGGATCGGTTTTGACGGCCTGATAATGACGGATGACATCTCGATGAAGGCGCTCAAAGGCGATCTTGCCACTCTGTCGCGGCAATCGATCGAAGCGGGCTGCGACGTGATCCTGCATTGCAATGGCACGTTCGACGAGATGAAGGCGGTCACCGACGCCTCCGGCACGCTGGCCGGTGACGCCCTGCAGCGGGCCGAAGCTGCCCTTGCCGCGCGGAAAACCCCAACAACGGTTGACATTCCTACGCTGGAGGCAAAGCTTGCCGAACTGCTACACGGCCAGGGCAATGTCTGAAGATACATTCGAAGAAATGGGGCAAATCGAAAGCGTGAGCGATCGCATGGCGGCCGAGTCGCTGATCGTCGACGTGGACGGCTACGAGGGGCCGCTTGACCTGCTGCTGACACTCAGCCGTACGCAAAAGGTCGACTTGCGCAAGATCTCCGTGCTTCAGTTGGCCGAACAATACCTCGCCTTTGTCGAACGCGCCAAGGCGCTACGGTTGGAACTGGCCGCGGATTACCTCGTCATGGCCGCATGGCTGGCCTTCCTCAAATCCCGCCTCCTACTGCCACCCGATCCGTCGGAAGAGGGCCCTTCGGGCGAGGAGCTTGCCGCACACCTCGCCTTCCAACTGGAGCGTTTGCAAGCCATGCGCGAGGCATCTGCGCGGCTGATGGGCCGCGACCAGCTCGGCCGCGATTTCTTTGCCCGCGGCCTGCCGGAGGACGTCACGCGCATCCGCCGCGTGCAGTACACCGCCACGCTGCTTGACCTGATGCAGGGCTATGCCCGCATCCGAACAAGGGATGAGTTTCGCCCATACGCGTTCGACCGCGAGGCGCTTTTCACCTTGGAACAAGCGCTGGAACGGATGCGCGGCCTAATCGGATTTGCCGGCGCATGGACCGACATCGCATCCTATCTGCCCGATGGCTTCACTGCCGATCCGGCCCGCCGGCGCTCGGCGACTGCCTCGACCTTCGCGGCCGCGCTCGAGTTGACCAAGGAGGGCAAGGTCGAACTGCGCCAGTCCGAGGTTTTCGCGCCGCTGGAACTGCGGCGTAAAGGATAAGAGGCCTATGTCGGACGAAACTGAACACCCCGCGCCGCAGGAAGAAAGCCTTTTCGAGGCCCCTCCCATGGCCGAGCAGGAGCGCATGTGCGAAGCGATCCTATTTGCGACTGCCGAGCCGATCTCGGCAAAGGAGATCGAGTCGCGGATGCCGCATGGCTGTGACGCCGCCGAGGCGCTGGTACATCTGCGCAAACGCTACGAGGGCCGGGGCGTGCATCTGGTCAAGGTCGGCGACGCCTGGGCCATGCGCACGGCACCCGACCTCGGCTTCCTGATGCAAAAGGAAACGGTCGAGACCCGCAAGCTCAGCCGCGCTGCGATCGAAACGCTGGCCATCATTGCGTACCACCAGCCCGTCACCCGCGCCGAGATCGAGGAAATCCGTGGCGTCAGCGTCAGCCGTGGTACGGTGGATCAGCTTCTGGAAATGGAGTGGATCCGCTTCGGACGCCGCAAAATGACGCCGGGGAGGCCGGTGACCTTCGTCGTTACACCCCATTTCCTCGACCATTTCGGCCTGGAAAATGCCCGCGACCTGCCGGGTCTGAAGGAGTTGCGCGCCGCCGGCCTGCTGGAAAATCGTCCGCCACCCGGCGACATGCCGCAGATGGGCGATGGCGACGAGGACCTGAACGAAGAGACCGAAGAAGGCCAGACCGAGCTATTCGAGGACTGAGCCGCGATAATTCGGTTAAAGCCCTGAAAATTTCATCTTTCCGTGTTACATCATGGAGAAGACACAGGACGAGGAGGGCGCAATGAACGCCAACCGTATCATCAACATGGTCATTCGCATGGTCATGAACCGTGTGGTTCGCTCGGGCGTGAATGCCGGCATCGACAAGTTCTCGCAGCGCGGGAAGAAATCGCCCGAGGGTAAGGGCGCCGCGGACCCGCAGCAGAAAAAGCAGACGGCCGAGACGCAGAAGCGTATGCGCCAGTCCATGCGCGTCGCGCGCAAGATTGGTAAGTTCTAGGCCGCCCGGAAATGCTTTGACAGCTTGAGCCCCTGGCCCTGGTAGTTTGACGCAATGCCCGCGCCGTATAGTTGTTCGGGCACTTCGTCCATCTGCTCGTACACCAGCCGTCCGACGATCTGCCCGTGTTCCAGCACGAAGGGCGCCTCGTGACAGCGCACTTCCAGCACCCCGCGCGATCCGGCACCGCCGGCCGCGTCATGGCCGAACCCGGGGTCGAAGAATCCCGCGTAATGCACCCGGAATTCACCCACCATCGCCAGGTAGGGTGCCATCTCGGCCGCATAGGCAGGCGGGATATGCACCGCCTCGCGGCTTACCAGGATATAAAAAGCGCCGGGGTCCAGAATGATGCGGCCCGTGTCGCTATGGACCTCTTCCCAGTACTCGGCGGCGTCATAGCCCGCGATATTGTCCAGGTCGATCACGCCCGTGTGGGGCTTGGCGCGATAGCCCACCAGCGTACCGGCCTCGGGCTTCAGGTCGACTGAGAATCCCAGCCCGTCGCTGATCACCGGTGGGGCGTCCACCAGCGGGCTTTCGGCGTGCAGCGCGCTCAACGCGGCATCGTTCAACACCGCCTGACCGGACCGGAACCTGATCTGGTTCAGCCGCATTCCGGGCCGTACCAGCACCGAAAAGGACCGCGGGCAGATCTCTGCGTAAAGCGGCCCGGCATAACCGGCCGGAATACGGTCGAACTCCTCGCCGCCATCCGTGATCGTGCGCGTCAGAAGGTCCAGCCGCCCGGTCGAGGATTTGGCATTCGCTACCGCATGGATATTCGACGGCAGGTCCAGCTGCTCCATCAGCGGCACGACATAGACACAGCCCTTTTCCAGCACCGCGCCGTCCGACAGGTCGATCCGGTGCATCTCGAATTCCTTCAGCCGGTCCTCGACCTTCGCACCGGCCCCGGCAAGGAACGACGCCCTGACCCGGTACGCCGTTGTGCCAAGCCGCAAATCCAGGGATGCGGGCTGTACCTGTTCGTCGGTGATCGACGGTTGTGCCGAAAGACGCCCGTCGAGGATCATCGCCCTCAGTTGCTGGCTGGCCAGAACGCCGGTCATGCGATCCTCCTTGCACGCGCCGTGGCGGCACCCGTGTTGCCCCGGGAAAAAAGGCCTGTGGTACGCGAAGAATTGGTCGGGCTAGCAGGACTCGAACCTGCGACCTTCCGTCCCCCAGACGGACGCGCTACCAGGCTGCGCCATAGCCCGACGTCTGGCCGTTCATACTGGTTTTCGCGCCAAGGACAAGGGGGAAATTCCAGATTCACGCGCTACTCTCTGGGCGTGGAACCGGTTGTCGCGCGCAGCCGGGACAGCAGGCTTTCAAGTCTGGTAATCGTGTCGGGCGTCAGCGGTCTTCGTACCCGCGCCAGCATCGACAGAACACCCGGATCGACGTCGAGTCCGTCATCAGGGTCGTCGGGAACATCTACCTCGATCGGTTGCGACGCAGGCGGCTCGGCCCTGGCAGGCTCCGGTTCGTCGACCGGGCCGTCCACGGTGCCGGACGCCGCGGAGGCTTCAGTTGATGCATTCCGCCGTTGTAGGAAACTTGGCAGCGGCGGGACGTCTTCTTGCGGCGACTCGGCTTCAGTCTTGTTCCGGCTGAAGGTCACCGGGCTTTCGTCGCTTGCGCTCTGAGGTGGCTCGGACGGCGGTGTCTCGGTCTGTGCCACGCGATCCGGCCGCGGCGGCAGACTTGAGGCAACCGGCGCGGGCTCGGGCGCGGCACTGGGCGTCAGCGGTGCGGGGTCGGGCACGGCGCCCGGCGATTGCTGGGGTGGTGGGGCGTTCGACTCGGGCGCCGAACCTGCAGGCATAGCGGCGGGTGGGGCAGGGCGCCCCACCGGGTCCGTCGGATCCGGCTGAGCTTCAGGTGAGGTGATGTCCGCCACGGCATCGGCCGATTCCGCTGCTGGCGCATCCTCGACATGATCTATTATGACGTCATCCGCCGCATCGCCCAGCGGTTGGGAAAACTCCGAAACATGGCCAACGCCCTGTTCACGCAGCATCTTCTGCACGCCTTTGATGGTCATGCCATCGTCGTGCAGCAGTTTCTTGATTCCGCCCAGAAGCTTCATGTCCGCGGGACGGTAATACCGCCGACCACCTGCGCGCTTCACCGGTTTTACCTGGCTGAACTTGCTTTCCCAGAAACGCAGCACGTGCGCCGGGGTTTCAAGCCAATCGGCGACCTCGCTGATGGTCCGGAACGCGTCGGCGGATTTGCCCATCGGTGGACCCTCAGGCCTTGTTGCCTGCCGCCACCCGGTCCTTCATCAGGTGCGACGGACGGAATGTCAGAACACGCCGTGGGTTGATCGGGACTTCTTCGCCGGTCTTCGGGTTACGCCCCACGCGGGCGGACTTGTCGCGAACAGAAAAGGTACCGAAGGACGAGATCTTGACCTGTTCGCCGCGCACCAGCGCGTCCGACATATGCTCCAAAACGCTTTCGACCAGTTGGGCGGAATCGTTGCGTGACAGACCCACTTCGCGAAACACTGCTTCGCTCAGGTCCATCCGTGTCACCGTATCGTTTGTCATCACATCCCCTTTGTCGTTTGCAAAGGACTTTAGGGGTGAAGAATTTTCCGAGTCAATGTCAATGACTTGGAAGGTACAGTTTAAGCGGAAAAATCGCGCTTTGTTCCGACATTCACCAGCGCAGAACCACGGCGCCCCAAGCCAGGCCGCCACCGATGGCCTCTGAAACGATTACGTCGCCGCGCTTGATCTTGCCCTCTGCCACGCCCACCGAAAGCGCCAGCGGGATTGATGCGGCCGATGTGTTGCCGTGATCCTGCACCGTCACGACGACCCGGTCCATCGGGACCCCAAGTTTCTTCGCGGTGCCCTGGATGATCCGGATATTGGCCTGGTGCGGCACGATCCAGTCGACATCGTCATCACTCAGCGCGGCCTTCTCAAGGGCGGCCTCGGCGGTGGTGGTCAGCTTTTCTACGGCCTGCCTGAACAGCAGGTTGCCCTGCATCTTCAGCTTGCCCGAGGTACCGGTCGACGACACGCCCCCGTCGACATACAGCATGTCGAGATAACGCCCGTCCGAATTGAGATCGGTCGAAAGGATGCCACGGTCTTGCGATGTGCCGTCGGCCTCGGAGGCACTCAGCACCACCGCGCCGGCCCCGTCACCGAACAGTACGCAGGTTGAGCGGTCGGTCCAGTCCATGATCCGGCTGAACGTTTCGGCCCCGATCACCAGCAAGCGTTTGGCCTGGCCCGAGACGATCAGCGCGTTGGCATTTGCCAGCGCATAGATGAACCCGGCACAGACCGCCTGTACGTCAAAGCCGAAGCCGCGTGTCATGCCCAGTTCTTTCTGGATCATTGTGGCGACCGAGGGAAAGGTCAGGTCGGGCGTCGAGGTGGCCACGAGAATGCCGTCGATATCGTCGGGCCCAACCCCCGCATCGGCCATCGCCGCAAGGGCCGCACGAGCGCCAAGATCGGACGTGGTCTGGTCCTCGGCGGCAAAATGGCGGCGCTCGATCCCCGACCGGCTCCTGATCCATTCGTCGGACGTCTCGAGAAACGTCTCGAAATGAGAATTCGGCACCACTCGTTCAGGAAGGTAGTGACCGACACCGTCTACAACGGCGCGAATCGTCATGCCTGTTCACCGTTACTGTCGGGTTCGTTTGCGGCATCCTGTTCAAGCATCGTCGCAGTTGCAACCCGTGCGGCCAGTTTTTCGGTGAACCCGGTATCGGCCAGCTCAAAGGCAAGCTTGACGGCGGCGGATATCCCCGTGGCATCGGCCGAGCCGTGCGATTTCACCACTGTCCCGTTGAGACCCAGAAATACTCCGCCATTCGCCCGGCTGGGATCGATCCGCTTGCCCATTCGCCGCAGCGAGGTCAACGCCAGGATCGAGGCGAGCCGCGACAGCGGCGTGTGCGCAAAGGCTTCCTTGAGCAACTCGCGAATAAGCTTTGCCGTGCCTTCGCCGGTCTTCAGCGCCACGTTGCCCGTGAATCCGTCGGTCACGATCACGTCGCAGACCGTGCCGGGCAGGTCGCGCCCCTCGACGAAGCCCACGAATTCAAAATCGCCGTTTCGCGCATTGCCCTCGATTAGATCGTACGCCTCGCGCAGTTCTGCGCGGCCCTTGTGCTCTTCGGTGCCCACATTCAAAAGCCCGACGCGCGGCCGCTCCAGACCAAAGCCGTTGCGGGCATAGGACGTGCCCATCAGCGCGTATTGCATCAGGTCCTTGGCATCGGCCCGGATATCGGCGCCGCCATCCAGCATGATGTTGTGCCGCTGCGGATTCTGCGACGGCCACAGCACCGCGATAGCCGGGCGATAGATCCCCGGCAGCTTGCGCAGACGAATGACTGACATCAGCATCAGCGCGCCGGTATTGCCGCAGGACACGCAGACGCTCGCCTCGCCGTTGCGCACGGATTCCAGTGCCGACCACATCGAGGTGTCCTTGCCCTGGCGCAGCGCCTGGCTCGGCTTGTCCTCCATCTCGACCACGTCGCCCGCGTTGCGAATCTCGCATCGCCCGGCGAGGTGCTTTCGCTTGGCGACCAGCGGTTTCAGCACGTCCTCGGGCCCGTGCAGGATAAACCCGATCCGGTCATTCTTCTTTGCAGACACGGAAATCCCGGCAACGACGGTTGCCGGGCCAAGATCACCACCCATGGCGTCTACGGAAATAAGGATGCGCCCGCTTGTCTTACTGTCGGCCGATGCCGTCATTGGACGCGTCCCTTGATGCCGCCGTTCAGGCTGCGTCTTCGTCCAGGTCGACCTCGTCATCCAACGCGATGACTTCGCGATCCGCGTAGTGACCACAGGCGACACACACATGATGCGGGCGCTTCAGTTCACCGCAGTTCGGGCACTCGTTCGGGTTTGCACCCTCCAGCGAGTCATGCGCCCGGCGATTGTTGCGGCGCGATTTCGATACTTTGTTCTGTTGGACGGCCATGTCACAACCTCAAATTTTATGGGCCTTTCGGCCCGGTTTCATACGCTGACGCGGCTCTTAATCCCTGAAGAGCCCGGCGTGCAACCCTAAATCCGGTGAGAGCGCGAAAATACAAGGAAATCGCTTGCTGTCCAGCGATTCTTTCGAGCTCTCAATCGTCGTCTTTCAACTGCTCCTTGAGCTTTGCCAGCGCCGCGAACGGCTTGGCATCCGCGTCCGTCAGCGGGGTCACGCCAGGGGGCGCATACCGAGCGGTTCCCAGTTCCTGCGCTGTGCTACGCGGGTAGGCGGGCAAGGCCAGTGCGATGGCCTCCTGCATGAAGGCCGACAGGTCGATATGGTCGGTCAGCGGGTCGATTGTCTCGTCCTCGGGCATTTCGATCTCTTCCTGATCGGTGTCGACCCCGGGCCAGTCCTTGCGGAACTTGCGGGTGACCGGTTCTTCGATGCGGGTGGTGACCGGGTCCAGCGTCACTACGCAGGACTGCACCACCGTCGCGCCCAACCGCGCTTCCAGCCGCCAGTTCTCGCCGTCCTCGGGATGCATCGTGCCTTCGAACACGGCCTTTTTCAGAGAGAGGATCCCAAGGTCCTCGGCCATCCGCGCCATGGTTGCGGTATCGGGCTCGATCCGAAACGGATGCGGTCGGTTCATCGCCATCTGTGCCAGATGCAGCACGGTCGTATTTTCTGTCTTTCCGGTCATGGGCGTATGACCTATCCTTTCTTGAACCTTACCGCTACCTTGTTGTATCGGAATAAAAGGGCAATGGGGACCCGTTCAAGAGGCGAAGAGGTGTGGCATGAAAATCTGGTTTGCCAAGACGGGGGTCATGTTGTGCCTGTTCGTGGCGCTCGCGGCCTGTACGCCGACCTATCGCAACCACGGGTATATTCCGCTTCAGGAAGACCTCAACAACCTTCAGGTGGGTGTGGACACACGCGAAACCGTCGACGACGTGGTCGGCCCGCCGTCCTCAGCCGGCATGCTCAGCGGCGGCGATTACTATTACGTACGCAGTCGGGTCAAAGAGCTCGGCATGTACCGCCCCGAGGTGATCGAGCGTCAGGTGCTGGCCATCAGCTTCGCCCCGAATGATACCATTGCCAATATCGAGACCTTCTCGCTGGCCGACGGCAACATCGTGCCTCTGACCCGTCGGGTGACCGATTCCTCGGTCGTCAACAACGGCTTCCTGCGTCAGATTCTTGGCAACTTCGGCAATGTCGATCCGGGCGAGTTCTTCTGACCTTCGACGTCATTCGCCTGTCACATGCTTCATGCTAAGCGGTTCGCATATATATACCGTCTAGGCGACCGTCACAGATGAGGCTGACATGTTGAGCAAGGGACGCTACAGGACGCGAACGGCCGAAAGCGCGGCCGATATCGAAGCGGCGCAACGCCTGCGGCATCTGGCCTTCAAGGGTGACGAGGCGACCGGGGCGCTCGACCAGGACAGCTTTGACGGCATTTGCACGCACATCCTCGTCGAGGACACCACGGACAATCGCCTGATCTGCAGTTTCAGGATGCTGCCTCTCAATGGCGGGGACGAGATCGAGCGCAGCTATTCCGCCCAGTTTTACGAGCTGTCCGCGCTGCGCGCCTTTTCCGGCCGCATGGTCGAGATGGGCCGCTTCTGCGTCCATCCCGAGGCGCGCGACCCGGATATCCTGCGCTTGGCCTGGGCCGCGATGACCCGCTATGTCGATGAAAACGAGGTAGAACTGCTCTTCGGCTGCTCTTCGTTCAAGGGCACCGACGCTGACACCTATCTCGACGCTTTTGCCATGCTAAAGGACCGCCACCTTGCGCCGCGCCGCTGGCTGCCGCGGGTCAAGGCGCCGTCTGTATTTCGCTTTGCCCAAGCACTGCGCTTGCGCAAGCCCGACGCCAAGCAGGCGATGCTACGGATGCCACCGCTCCTGCGCACCTACCTGGTGATGGGAGGCTGGGTCAGCGACCATGCGGTTGTGGACCGGCAGATGAATACCCTGCACGTTTTCACCGGGCTCGAGATCAACGCCATCCCGGCCGCGCGCAAGCGCCTGCTTCGGGCCGTTTCGGGCTAGCGCGTCGTCGCTTGACGCCGTACCTCGCGCGGGATAGCGCTGCGCCATGGCGCGTGCACCCCTTCTTCAACTCTCCGACATCTCCCTGACCTTCGGCGGAGCGCCGATCTTTGACGACCTGTCTCTGGTCGTCCAAGCCGGCGACCGCGTGGCGCTGGTGGGCCGCAACGGGTCCGGCAAGTCGACCCTGATGAAAGTTATCGCCGGCCTCGTGGAACCCGATCGCGGCACCCGTGTGCTTCATCCGGACACCTCCGTCGGCTACATGGAGCAGGAGCCGGACATGACAGGCTTCGACACGCTCGGGGCCTTTGCCGCCGACGGGCTGGACGTGGCCGAACACTACCGGATCGAAATGGCCGCCGAGGGCCTCAAGTTCGACCCCGACCGCCCCGTCGCCACCGCGTCGGGCGGTGAGCACCGCCGCGCCGCGCTGGCCAAGCTGATGGCGCAGGCGCCTGATCTCATGCTGCTGGACGAGCCGACCAACCACCTCGATATCGAGGCGATCGGCTGGCTTGAGCAACAACTGCGCGAGACCCGCGCAGGCTATATTCTCATATCCCACGACCGGGCCTTCCTGCGCGCGCTCACCCGTGCCACGCTCTGGATCGATCGCGGCGCCACACGCCGCCAGGAAAAGGGGTTCGAGAATTTCGAAGCCTGGCGCGACAAGATCTGGGAGGAAGAGGACCAGGCTCGCCACAAGCTCAACCGCAAGATCGCCGAAGAGGCCCGCTGGGCGGTCGAGGGCATTTCGGCCCGGCGCAAACGCAACCAGGGCCGGGTGCGCAACCTACAGGCGCTCCGGGCCGAGCGCGCTTCGCAGATCAAGCGGCAGGGTACGGCCGCCATGGCGCTGTCCAGCGGGCCGCAATCGGGGCGCAAGGTCATCGAGGCGCTTGGCGTCTCCAAGAGCTTCGAGAGTGCGCCCATCGTGCGCGACTTCTCCCTCACCATCCAGCGCAAGGACCGCGTCGCCTTCATCGGTCCCAACGGTGTCGGAAAGACGACGCTTCTGAATCTCCTGATGAAGACGCTCGAGCCCGACTCGGGCGAGGTGCGCCACGGCACCAACCTCGTGCCTGTCGTTTTCGACCAGGCACGCGCCCAGCTCGACCCCGACATGAGCCTCTGGGACAGCCTGACCGGCGATTCCGACATGCGCGTCTCGGGGCAGGCCGACCAGGTTATGGTGCGCGGCACACCGCGCCATGTGGTGGGCTATCTCAAGGATTTTCTCTTTGATGAACGCCAGGTCCGTGCGCCGGTCCGTTCGCTGTCCGGGGGCGAGAAAGCCCGCCTGCTACTGGCCAAGCTGATGGCACGGGACAGCAACCTGCTGGTGCTGGACGAGCCGACCAACGATCTCGACATCGAAACGCTGGACCTGCTTCAGGAACTGCTCGACGACTACGACGGCACCGTCCTTCTGGTGAGCCACGACCGGGATTTTCTTGACCGCGTGGCCACCACCACCGTCGCCATGGAAGGACGCGGCCGGCAGACCGTCTACGCCGGCGGCTGGACCGATTACATGGCGCAGCGCGTTCCGCCGGAGTCCGCAACAGAGGGAAAGCCCGACAAACCGGCGCCGGCCGCGCCCGCGTCGTCGAAATCCGCCGAACCGGCCAAGCCCCGCAAAACCAAACTCAGCTTCAAGGATCAGCACCGGCTCGACACGCTTCCCGACGAAATCGCGCGGCTCGAAGCCGAGATTGCCAAGTTGGAAGACCTGCTGTCCGACCCTGATCTTTTCACCCGCGAGCCGGTCAAATTCGCCAAGGCGAGCGAGGGACTCAGCACGCGCCAGACCGCGCTCGCAAAGGCGGAGGAAGAATGGCTGGTACTGGCGGAGAAGTCCGAGCACGCAGGCTGACGGCAGCTCACTCGTTGACGGATTTCCCGCCGACCTTCATGTCGCTCTTTTCCATCCATTGCTGCAACGTGGCTTCCATCTGTTCCACGTTGCGGCTGTCGATGGCCTGCCGCAGCGATTGCAGCGCGTTGGCCATTTCAATCTCCGACAGGTGCTTTTCCTGCGCCCGCAGGATTTTGGGGTGCGGCGTGGTCAGCATGTCTGACCCGATCAGCAATTCCTCGTGCAACTTCTCGCCCGGGCGCAGGCCGGTCACCTCGATCCCGATATCGCCGCCCGGATTTTCGTCGTCGCGCACCGTGTGGCCGGCGCTTTCGATCATCCGCCGGGCCAATTCGTAAATCGGCACGGGTTTGCCCATGTCCAGCACGAAGACATCGCCACCCCGCGCGAAGGATCCGGTCAGCAGCACCAGGCGAACCGCCTCGGGAATGGTCATGAAATACCGCGTTACGTCTTGGTGAGTCAGTGTCACAGGGCCGCCGCGCGCAATCTGTTCCTGGAACAGCGGAATGACCGAACCCGAAGAGCCTAGTACGTTGCCGAAGCGCACCATTGAAAATCGCGTTGTGCTCGATCGCGTCGCAAGGTCCTGTACCGCCAGCTCGGCAAAGCGCTTGGACGCGCCCATAATCGACGACGGGCGCACAGCCTTGTCCGTCGACACAAGAATGAACCGGTCCACGCCCTCGCGCATCGCCGCGCTGGCCACGGTCCGCGTCCCGAAGACGTTGTTCCGGATTCCTTCCAGCGCGTTCTGCTCAACCATCGGCACGTGCTTGTAGGCGGCGGCGTGCAGCACGATGTCGATCTCGTGGGACCGCATGACATCGGCCATGTGGTTTTCCTCGGTCACGCTGCCCAGCACCGGAATCACGGTCACCTCGGGCAGGATCGCGCTAAGCTCGCGATGCGTGTCGAAGAGCGCGAGTTCGCTGTGATCAAGCAACACCAACCTGGCGGGCTGGCACGACAAAAGCTGGCGCGACAGTTCCGACCCGATCGAGCCGCCGGCTCCGGTAATCAGGATGTTCCGATTGCGATAGGTGTCGGACATCCCGGGCAGGTCGTCGTCGAAGCCGGCTCGCCCCAGAAGGGTATTCACGTCCACCGGCTTGGTTTCCGCAAGGCTGGATCCTGACGTGACAACGAGGTCCGCAAAAGACGGCATTGCATGGACCTCGCAGGAGGTATCGGCCAGACGCTTGATGATGCTCGACTGAACCGCACGATTGGCGCTTGGCATCGCCAGAACCACACGTTTCACCTGATGGCGCCTGATCAGGTCCTCCAGGTCGCCGGGCGAATAAGTCCGCAGCCCCGCAATCGTGATTCCCTGAAGCCGCAGATCGTCATCGACAAAGGCAACCGGTGCCACCGCGTCATCGACCGTCAGCGCAGTGGCAAGCTGCTGACCGGTCTGACCAGCCCCGTAGATGATGATCGGCAGCCGCGCGTTGCCCTGCCGGTACACCGACAAAAGGACCTGCCTCAACACCAACCGGGACGAGATAGATAGGATCAGGAACAGCATCCCCATGACGACGTAAAGCGACACCGGAAACACCATCCCGAGAAACGTGAAGGAGGTCGCGACACCCGTGACGATCAGGATGCTGGCGACCACGGCTGATTCCACCACGCCCTGCATCTGGTAGGCGTTCAGCTTGATTTTGTGCAGACCCAGAAACAAGATCAGTGCCACGCCGGCACAGGTCACAACACCGATGCTCCCCACGAAGGCCTCTATATTGCGGCCGACGGCGTCCATCCCGAGAAGCAGAATACCGGCAACCACGTGCGACAAGGCGATCAGCACACTGTCGATGGCCAAAAGGATTTTTTGCTTCTGGTGACGGGAAAGCGAAATCGCCAACTTGTAAAGCATCAAGTCGCGTCCTCTTTCACCTATGATTGCAGAAAGTCGAGACAACACAACCCAAGCATTACAATTCACCTTTCAACTTCACAATACCTAAACCGTCGGGACGATTGGTCTAGCCCTCTCAAGCTATATTATGCTGCGTATGCAAAACAACCTGACGTGTACTCCAGTAAAGTGCTTTTAAGTTAAAAGTCTTTTAACTGCTATCGACCGGAAGCGAAAACTCGCCTAACAGTCGCGGCGATCAATGCCATGTCGTAGCACAAGCTACGGTTACGCGCCCAGATCAGGTCAATTTTGGCTTTCGCGGGCACGCAGCGCCGTATGTAGACGGCATCGGTCTCCTCCTGCGTATGGCACTGTGCCAGCAATCGCTCCTCCCGCTTGTGAAAAACCAGCGTTGCCAAACCGGTCACGCCGGGACGGTTCTTCAACACCTCGCGGTAGATCTCCGGGCAGAGTCTCACGAATCGGGGCAGGGGCGGGCGCGGCCCGACAAAGCTCATGTCCCCGCGCAGGATGTTCCAAAGTTGCGGTAGTTCGTCCAACCGCTTCTGCCGCAGGAAACGCCCGGTCGCCGTGATCCTGCTTTGCTTGTAGGCGCCGGACACTGACGCGTCCCGGGCTGCGGTCGACATCGTGCGGAACTTCCACAGCGTAAAGCTTTGCCCCGGCGCTTTCATCCGTTTCGACGGGTAAAGGACCGGGCGACCATCCTGCGCGAGCACGGCGAGTGCCACGAGCGCCGCCGGCACGCAAAGCAAGACGACAAGAACCAATGCCAGAACGATATCCATCAGGCGTTTGCCGGGGGTCATACCGCACCCTTCAACGCGCTCAGGTCGGCGACAAGGGCCTTGGCGTCGGCGTTAAGTCGGATTTCCGGCAGTAGTTTCTGCATCCGTTTCGTGTCGAGCGACACCTCCTGCAAGGCCTCGGCCGGGGCAGGGCGCCACACCACGTCCTTGCCCGCCGCGCTGGCGAGGTCCTGCATCGCCACCGGTACAGGTGCCGCGATATTGAGCGCATCGGGCAGTGTCTCGATATCCGGGTCCGCCAGCCCGCACAGGACCTGCAAAAGGTCGCTGGCGCCGATATAACTGCGCATCGGGCCGTGTCCGTCCGCAAACCTGTCCAGGGTCACCGGTGCGTTCCCGGCCAACGCCACGGCCAGGCTGTCGGCCCCGACCACGTTGGCCAGGCGCAGGACGCAATCCGCTGCGCCCGTTCCGCGGTCGCCACACCGCACCGACCGTTCCATCGCGGCCTTGGCCGCGCCATAGGGCGTATGCGGCGCTATATCCGCCGCTTCGGTCAGTCGCGCACCGGGTCCGTAGATCGCGGCAGAAGACAGGTGAAACACTGCCCGCGCCCCAAGGCCCTGTGCCACTTGTCTTGACGTCTCGACCAGGGTCGCGTTCACCGCAAGCTCTTCAGCATTTCCTGCGGTCGCGCCCCACAGTGCCACCACCGCATCGCACGCGGGCAGCCGTGTGATGGGCTCCTCGGGCTGCCACTGCACGTCTCGTCCCGCCTTGCGCGACTGAAACACGATCTCTGAGTCTGCCGCAACGCCACAGGCCCGTGCCGCGTACAGCAATCGCCCGAGCCGTCCGCCTGAGCCAGTGATCAACATCCGCATGATGGCCGTCCCACTTGGGGCAATCCTGCCCGATTGCCGACTTTTTCGATTACCCCATTGTCTATCATCACGTCCATGAGATAGGAAACCGGTGCATGCCCGGGGGGGACAGGTACATTGAAGAAAAGTATCAGGTTTGTTTTTCTGGCGCTCTGTCTTGCGGCGCTGTCCGCCTGAGCCCTGCCGCGCGGCGCAGCGGTTCAGTCCGAGGTGCTCAGGGAACAGAGGTCCGAAAACCCCTCGTTCCAGCTTGTCGAGGTCACGCGCGCCCTGACCCCCTTGCTGGCCAAATGGCCGCGAAGCGGCGTGCAAAGTCAGTATCACTGGTTCGGTGCCGACCATGGCCCTGAATCGACCGCGATCCAGACTGGCGACATCGTCAATATCGTCGTCTGGGACAGTGAGGAGAATTCTCTGCTAACGGGGCTGGACGGCACCGCTGCCGAGATACCGCCGCAGACGGTCACGGCCAATGGCCGCATCTTCCTGCCCTATGTCGGAGAGGTTTCGGTACGGGGGCTTACGCCGTCCTCCGCGCGAGCCCGCCTGCAGTCGCAGTTCGAGCAGATCCAGCCATCCGTCCAGGTCCAGCTTTCGGTTATCCCCGGGCGGAACAACTCGGTCGATATGGTCGGCGGCGTCGGGTCTCCGGGCCGCGTGCCGCTGGAAAGCCGAAATACAAAGTTGCTCAGTGTCATCGCCCTCGCGGGCGGCGTCAATTCTTCGCTGCGCAACCCGTTGGTTCGCCTGCAGCGCGGTGGCCGCACCTACGAAACACGTGTCTCCTCGGTGCTCGAGAACGCCAACCGCAATGTCCGCGTTATCGGCGGAGACCAGATCGTCGTCGTAGAGGACGAGCGCAGTTTTACCTCCCTCGGGGCGACCGGCAGCCAGCGGATCGTCTATTTCGAAAAGGAACGCATGACCGTGATGGAGGCGCTTTCTTCGACCAGCGGTCTCAATTCCGGCACGGCCAATCCCAAAGGTGTCCTGGTCCTGCGCGACTACCAGCCCAAGGATCTCAAACCCGGTCTTGCCGGCCCGAACAAGCAGCAGGTCGTGTTCAGCTTCGACCTCACGTCTGCCGACGGGCTATTTTCTGCGCGGCAGTTTTACATGCAGCCCGACGACACGCTTTACGCGACTGAGTCGCCGATCAATTCGGCCAGAACCATCATGGGTCTCATCGGCACGGTCATCGGTGTCTCCACTTCGGTCAACCGCGTCACCGACTGACACAACACCCCCGATTAGTGGCCAACCGCTCAAATGATCGCCAACCGTTCGGCGCGTTCAGGCTCCGGAAACGGGCGGTCCAGTGCGACATCCGCGCTTTCGATCATGTCATGCATCCGAGCGTAGAGCGTCTCGGCCTAGGCGCTTTGTTGTCCGACCCACCTGAATGCCCGGTCAAGTTGCGCCAAGTCTGACAGCTCGATTTGCAACAGGAAGTCGCGATGGGCAGCCGAAGCCAGGTTCAGCTTGCGGCGCAACAGCGAGCAGTTTCCGACCATCTCCGCCCGCCTGAAGGTGGGACTTCCAGTCTTCCAGTGCCGCGGCGAATGGCAACGACTTGGCGTCTTTCTTGAGGTCGATCTGGCACGTATAGACGTTCATGACACGCGGTTTCCCAGTGGGTTTGCGCGTATCGTTGCACGAAAACCTTGCCAATTGGTTACCGCCACACGCGACGGGTCAGGATCACATCGCGACGAAGATGTTGTCGACATCGATATCCGGATCCACCGATTGCCGCCCCAGGGCAGCAGAAATCCGGGGCTTCCTTAATCTTGTTTGCCGACGAGCTGAGGCGAAAGTCGTTCAAAACGGCGCGCTTTGCGCGGCGCGTTCAGAAAATCAGGTTGCCTCCTGGTCCTCCGCCTTGTCCGTCGTCGCCTCGCCATCCAGCAGTTCCTCTTCTCCGGTCTCGGCGATCCAAGCGACGCTGACGACTTTCTCGCCTTTGCCCGTGTTGAACACCTTAACACCGCCCGCGCTGCGCGACCGGAACGAAATGCCTTCGACCGGCACCCGGATCGACTGCCCGCGCGAAGTGGCCAGCATGATCTGGTCCTCGAGATCCACCGGGAAGGACGCGACCAACGCGCCGCCGCGCATCGCCTTGTCCATCGCCTGCACGCCCATGCCGCCACGTCCGCGCACCGGGTAGTCGTGGCTCGAACTCAGCTTGCCAGCGCCCTGCTCGGTGATCGTCAGGATCAGGTTCTCCGCCGCTTTCATCTCCTCGAACCGTTCAGGGGGCAGGGGAGCGTCGGCATTGCCTTCGTCCTCGCCCGTGCCCTCGTCATCCGCGCCGGCCATCTGGCGGCGCATCTTCAGATAGGCGGCCCGCTCGTCCGGGCTGGCCTCGAAATGGCGAATGATCGACATCGAGACGAGGGTGTCTCCATTCTGAAGCCTGATCCCCCGCACACCGGTGGAGTCGCGCCCCTTGAAGACCCGCACATCGGTTGTCCGGAAACGGATCGCCCGGCCCGAGTCGGTGACCAGCATCACGTCATCATCCTCGGAACAGATGCGCACGTTGACCAGACGCGTGTTTTCGTCGGGCAGCTTCATCGCGATCTTGCCGTTCGACTTGACGTTGGTGAAGTCGCTCAGCGCGTTGCGCCGTACGTCCCCGGCCGAGGTGGCAAAGAATATCTGAAGGTTTTCCCATTCTTCTTCCGGCACATCCACCGGCATGATCGCCGCGATGCTGACGCCGCTGGGAATGGGAAGGATGTTGACGATCGCCTTTCCCTTCGACGTGCGTCCGCCCAGCGGCAGGCGCCACGTCTTCAGCTTGTAGACCATCCCGTCGGTGGTGAAGAACAAAAGCTGCGTGTGCGTGTTGGCCACGAAGAGCGTGGTCACCACGTCCTCTTCCTTGGTCTGCATCCCCGACAGCCCCTTGCCGCCGCGTTTCTGCGCGCGGAAATCGGCCAGCGCGGTGCGCTTTATATAGCCGCCTGACGTGACCGTCACGACCATGTCCTCGCGCTCGATCAGATCCTCGTCTTCCATGTCGCCCGACCAGTCGACGATCTCGGTGCGGCGGGGGACGGCGAACTGCTCTCTCACCTCGGTCAGTTCGTCCGAGATGATCTGCATGATTCTCTCGCGGCTGGCGAGGATGGCGAGGTATTCCTTGATCTTGCCGGCCAGGTCCTGCAGCTCGTCCGTGACTTCCTTGACGCCCAGTTGCGTCAGCCTTTGCAGGCGCAACTCCAGAATGGCGCGGGCCTGCGTTTCGGAAAGGTTATAGGTGCCGTCCTCGTTGGCCTTGTGGGTGGGGTCGTCGATCAGCGCGATATATTCGAGGATATCGCCAGCCGGCCAGCGCCGGGTCATCAGCTTTTCACGCGCCTCGGCGGCGTCGGCGGAGGCACGGATGGTCGCCACGACCTCGTCGACATTGCTGACCGCAACGGCCAGGCCGCATAGCACGTGACTGCGTTCTCGGGCCTTGCGCAGGTCATAGGCGGTCCGCCGCGCCACAACGTCCTCGCGGAATGAAATGAAGGCGCTCAGGAAGCCGTAAAGCGTCAGTTGCTCGGGACGTCCGCCATTCAGCGCCAGCATGTTGCAGCCGAAATGGGTCTGCATCGGGGTAAAGCGGAACAGCTGGTTCAGCACCACCTCGGCGGTGGCGTCGCGCTTGAGTTCGACCACCACGCGCACGCCGTGCCGGTCGGATTCGTCCTGCACGTGGGTGATGCCCTCGATGCGTTTTTCGCGCACGGTTTCGGCGATCTTCTCGATCATCGCCGACTTGTTCACCTGATAGGGAATCTCTTCTATAATAATGGCATAGCGGTCTTTCCTGACCTCCTCTATCCGGGTCTTTGCCCGCACGATGACGCTGCCGCGTCCCTCGATGTAAGCCTTCCGCGCGCCCGAGCGGCCCAGCATGATGCCGCCCGTCGGAAAGTCCGGGCCGGGGATATACTCGATCAGTTGCTCGGAGCTCAGGTCGGGGTTGTCGATCAGGGCCAGCGTGGCGTCGATGACCTCGCCCAGGTTGTGGGGCGGGATGTTGGTGGCCATGCCCACCGCGATGCCGCCGGCCCCGTTGACGAGCATGTTGGGGAACCGCGCCGGCAGGACCGTGGGCTCGCGGTCTTTGCCGTCGTAGTTGTCCTGGAAGTCGACGGTTTCCTTCTCGATATCCGCCAGCAACGCGCTGGCGGGCTTGTCCATGCGGACCTCGGTGTAGCGCATGGCGGCGGGGTTGTCGCCGTCCATCGAGCCGAAGTTGCCTTGACCGTCAAGTAGCGGTAAAGACATGGAAAAATCCTGCGCCATACGCACCAGAGCGTCGTAAATAGCGCTGTCGCCGTGGGGGTGGTATTTACCCATGACGTCGCCCACGGGGCGCGCGGATTTGCGGTAGGCCTTGTCGTGGGTGTTGCCGGTTTCGTGCATGGCGTAAAGGATGCGCCGGTGCACGGGTTTCAGACCGTCGCGCAGGTCGGGAATGGCGCGGCTGACGATCACCGACATGGCATAGTCCAGGTAGGACGTCTTCATCTCGTCGATGATCGACACCGTCGGGCCGTCATACGCGGGGCGCTCTGGCGGCATTTCGTCTTCGTTTTCAGGGGTTTCCGGCGTGTCGTTCACGTTCTGTCCCGTCCTGTGGCAACTGTTCTATATCTTGTTGCGGAAACTATACCAGAGGCAGGATATGGGGTGCAATGGCTCGTGTCCCGCGCCATTGGCAGCCAGCCGGGCAGGGTGATAACATACTGTTTTTATTGAAAACTAATAATTTCGTGGCACACTGAAAGACATAACAATCAAGAGTGGTGCCAACATGGGAACGGAAATGGAGCTTTCGGAAACCGAACTGATGCTGAAAGGCTATGGCCTGACGACAGCGGAATTCTATTACCACATGCCGGATTATGCGCATGTTATCAATACCTTCGTCTGGCAGGACTATGACCTCGCGCCGGATCATCCCAAGCTTTTCAAGTTCATCGAGTTCTGGCAGGACGAGATCGAGGGGCCGCTGCATTCGGTGCAGTTCATCCATCGCAAGATGATCAGCCCCGGGGAATGGCGGCAGGTCACCGGCGAGTTCTACATGAACTGAGCGCGGTCGGTTAACCGATCGGCGCAACGGGCCGAAATCACGGGGGTGACAGGCGTGCACCCCGCGTACACCGCCCGTGCACCGGGCGGTGCAGCCAAGCGGCGTTAACTTCTCGGCGGCAGCATGACGGGCATTACCCGCGTCATCCCGCTGAAAGGAGCCCCTGATGCGCCGTACGCCGCCCCCGCAGAAAACCCGCGCCGCGTTGATGGACGAATTGCGGCAGTTGCAGGAATCGCTGACCGAACACTGGCTGGACCGATCCCTGCCCGAGGAGTGGGAGGGGCTGGAAAGCCGCGAGCCGATCGCCCGCCCGAAAACGCGGGTCACCATCCGGCTGGACAGCGACATGTTGAAATGGTTCCGCCGCCTTGGCCCCGGCTATGGCGCGCGGATCAACCGGGTGCTGCGGTTGTACTGGCTGGCCCTGATCGAGGGGCGGGTCTATGCGCATTGGGACGAGAACGGCGCGGGGCCGCAATTTGCCGAGTACCTGGACCGGCAGATGGAGATCCTGCACGACCAGCGCGCCCGCCGCCTGAACGAGACCGCGACAGACGACGACAACCCGTTCGAGGGGATCAAGATCGACTTCGGCGACGACAAGGAGTGAAGCGGGCCAGCTGCGCCCGGATCAATAGGGCGGACAGCTGGACGGTGGCGGGGGCAAGTCGGGCAGGGCACAGCCGCAATGGGATTTCAGCAGGGTGAACCGCTTACTGCGCAGCCCCATCCGCTGAAGCTGGCGATGCACGTGGCCCAACCGCGGGCGTGCGCCGGTCGAGAGTTCACGATCCATCACCATGCGGCCATCGAAGTGGACCTGGCTTGCCGTGTCATCGGCATCTTCCGGCAGGTGTCCCAGGGCCACCGCCTGCCGCTTGCTGCAATCGACCAGCACGTAGGTGGGCCGGTATCCCGCGGCGTCGGGATCAAGCTGCGAAAAAAGCACGGTGCTGCCGTTGGCGTGTTCGAGCATCGCTCGCTGACCGTTCGAGACCTCGCAGACCGGCGGAGGCAGGGCGCAGGCGGCGGCCCGCGCGGCAGAGCAGAGGGTGACAAGGGCGGCAAGGGCTGCGGTGCGGGACATGGGGTGACCTCACTGAAAAAGGGCGCGTGAGATGTTCACGCGCCCCTGTATGTCGTCTGATCCCTGTCCGGGGTTCAAACCCCGGGGCAGATCAGGGGATGATGCGCGTATACTTGGTGCCTTCGAGCGACGCGCCTACCAGTGCCCCCGCCTGGCCGAAGATCACCGCGAGCACCGGCGTGCTGGCCGTGGTGGTGTCGGCCCGCAGGTTTTCGCCCTTGTCCGAGAAGACGTATTCGATATCCGCGCCCGCGACCCAGCCGGAAGCGCGGCGGAAGCCGGCCAGCGCGTCTTCGGTCATGAAGAACAACACGTGGGCGAATTGCTGCGCCCCGATCTGAAGCCCGACGCTGCCCTTGGCCGCAGAATAATAATCGACCGTCGCACCGCCCACGCGCAGGGCGCCGCGGCCATAGCCGCCGCCGACGATGAAACCGCCCTCGGTGATCAGGGGCATGACAAGCTGGCCCACGGACTTGGCCGCGATGTCGCGGGTCTGGGGGTAGCGTTGGTAAAGGTAATTGAGCGTCGAGTCGACGCGGGCGTCAATCTTCTGCGAGCCGACGCTGCCGACCCCGTTGCCGCAAGCGGCCAGGAGGGGGGATGCGGCCAATGCACCGAGCGTGAAGCTTCGCCGGGAAAGGTTTTTCATGATACTGCCTGTTCGTTGCCTGATCCGTGGCCGGTCTTTTGTAGAATGCCGGCCTGTCCCTACACTATAGAGGGGAAGACAGGCGGTGTCACCACAGTTTGTGGTGTCCGGGCAGATAAGCAAGAACCCGCGTGGGTATCAGCCGTTCAGCATCCGCGCGACGGCGGGGGCAAAATAAGTCAGGATGCCGTCGCAACCGGCCCGTTTGAAGGCCATCAGGCTTTCGACCATGGCGCGGTCGTGGTCGATCCAGCCGTTCTGCGCGGCGGCCTGGATCATCGCGTATTCGCCCGACACCTGGTAGGCATATGTGGGCGCGCCGAATTCGTCCTTCACCCGGCGGCAGATGTCCAGGTAGGGCATCCCGGGCTTGATCATCACCATGTCGGCGCCCTCGGAAAGATCGCGGGCGACACAGCGCAGCGCCTCGTCGGAATTGGCCGGGTCCATCTGGTAGGTCTTCTTGTCGCCTTTCAGCGCGCCCGAGGCGCCGACCGCGTCGCGGAACGGGCCGTAGAAGGCGGAGGCGTACTTGGCGGCATAGCTGAGCAGGAGCGTGTTCTTGTGGCCTTCGGATTCCAGCGCGGCGCGCAGGGCGCCGATGCGGCCGTCCATCATGTCCGAGGGGCCGATGATGTCGACCCCCGCCGCGGCCTGGCTGAGGGCCTGTTTCACCAGCGCCTCGATGGTCTCGTCGTTGAGGATCTCGCCATCCACGACAAAGCCGTCATGGCCGGTGTCGGAATAGGGGTCGAGCGCCACGTCGGTCATGATGGCAATGTCGGGCACCGCGTCCTTGATGGCGCGGGTGGCGCGGTTCGATAGGTTGTCGGGGTTCCACGCCTCGGCGCAATCCGAGGTGCGGTTCTCGGCCGAGGTATAGGGAAAGATGCAGATTGCGGGGATGCCGAGGGATTGCGCCTCGCGGGCGGCCTCGACCACGCGGTCGACGCTGCGGCGCAGGACGCCGGGCATGGAGGGCACGGGGTCTTCCTGGCCTTCACCGTCGCACACGAAGACCGGCCAGATGAGGTCTGCCGGGGTCAGCGTGTTCTGGGCCACCAGCGACCGGATTGCCGGCGTGGCGCGGGTGCGGCGCAGGCGCGTGACGGGGAAGGGCCCTTGGGTGGGACGCATTGTAGCCATCCTTTTTCTTAGTCGCCTTCTGAGTGGCATGGAAATTCCGCCATCTCAAGGGTAGGAATTGGCGCAGAGCGGCGCTAAGAGGTGCCCGGATAGAACGCGGCACAGCGCAAAGACGCAACGAGGCACCGGCATTGGACCTGATCGAGACCATTTTCGAGCTGATCGACATGCGCAGCTTCAGCAACCTTTGGTTCTGGATCGTGCTGGCGGTGCTGTGGTCGTCGACCAGCCACTGGGTGCTGGGCGTGCCGTGGGACATGGTGCAGCGCGCCAGGAGCGGCGATGAGCAGGGGGTCATCGACCTGCACGACATGGTGCGCATCAACAGCAACCGCCTGCTTTACATCGCGCGCGAAACCGGGATGCTGCTGGCCGGGTTCGCCTGTTTCGTGCTGACCACGCTGGGGCTTCTGGGGTTCGTCTATCGCAACGAGTTCAGCCAGGCGGTGTTCCTGCTGGCCTTTCCGATGACGCTGGTGGCGCTTTTGTCGATCTATACCTCCCACCGCATCAACCGTGACGGGCTGGTGGGCGAGGCGCTTTACAAGCGAATGCATTACCACCGCGTCACGACGCAGTTCCTCGGCATCCTGTCGATCCTTGCGACCGCGATGTGGGGCATGCTGGTCAACATGTCGACCGGCGCGCTTGGCTGAGGGGCTGCAAATGGCCGAAAACAAACGTATCGCCGTTGGCGGCGCGCCCGAAGGCTTCGACGCAAGGCTGATCCTGGACGAGGCCGCCCGCGCGGAGGGCCCCGTGATCCATGTCGCCCGCGACGACAAGCGGATGGCGGCGATGGAGGAGGCGCTGCGCTTTTTCGCGCCGGACATGCCGGTGATCCGCTTTCCCGGCTGGGATTGTCTGCCCTATGACCGGGTCTCGCCTAACGCCGACATTTCCGCCACGCGGATGGCAACGCTGGCCGGGCTGGTGCATGGCGGACCGTCGCGGTTCATCCTGCTGACCACGCTGAATGCGGCGACACAGCGGGTGCCCGCGCGGGACGTGCTGCGCGAGGCGGCGTTTTCGGCGCAGGTCGATTACCAGATCGACGAGGAGGCGCTGAAATCCTTCCTCGTACGCATGGGCTTTACCCAGGCGCCCACGGTGATGGAGCCGGGCGATTATGCCGTGCGCGGCGGGATCATCGACATCTACCCGCCGGGCGAGAGCGGCCCGGTGCGGCTGGACCTGTTCGGTGACGTGCTGGACGGCGTGCGGCGGTTCGACCCGGCCACGCAGCGCACCACGGAAAAGCTGGACCGGATCGAGCTGGCCCCGGTCAGCGAGGTCATTCTGGACGAGGCCGCGATCACCCGGTTCCGGCAGAATTACCGCATCGAGTTCGGCGCGGCCGGCAGTGACGACCCGCTTTACGAAGCCGTCAGCGCGGGGCGCAAGCAGGCGGGGATGGAGCATTGGCTACCGCTGTTTCACGAGCGGCTGGAGACGCTGTTCGACTATATCCCCGGCGCGCCGGTCAGCCTGGATGACCAGGTCGAGGCGGCGCGGGAGGCGCGGTGGGTGTCCATCGCCGACCAGTACGATGCGCGCAAGCACGCCATGACCCAGAAGGGCCGCGAGGACAGCATTTACAAGCCCATCGCGCCCGATCTTCTGTATCTCGATAACGATGCCTGGGGGGCCGCCCTGGGGGACCGTCGCGTGCTGGCCCTGTCGCCCTTGCCGCAGGCGCCGGGGCCGGGGGTGATCGACGCGGGCGGGCGGATAGGCCGCAATTTCGCGCCCGAACGTCAGCAGGAAAAGATCAACCTTTTCAGCGTCCTGAAAGACCATATTGATGCGCGCATGGCCGAGGGCCCGGTGCTGGTCGCGTCCTATTCGGACGGTGCGCGCGAGCGGCTGGAAGGGCTGTTGGAAGACGAGGGTTTGCTGGGTGCGGTGACGGTCAAGAATGCCGGGGCCATTGGCAAGCGCGGCTTGCACCTGGCGGTCTGGGGGCTGGAGCATGGGTTTACCGCGCCCGGTCTGACGGTGATCGCCGAGCAGGATATCCTGGGCGACCGTTTGATCCGGTCCCCGAAGAAGCGGCGGCGGGCCGAGAACTTTCTGACCGAGGCGCAGAGCCTGTCGCCCGGCGACCTGGTGGTGCATGTCGACCACGGGATCGGGCGTTACACGGGGCTGGAAGTGGTCACGGCGGCGGGCGCGGCACATGAATGCCTGCTGCTGGAATATGCAGAACAATCAAAGCTTTACCTGCCGGTCGAGAATATCGAACTGCTGAGTCGATACGGCCACGAGGAGGGTCTGCTGGACCGTCTGGGCGGCGGCGCGTGGCAGGCCAAGAAGGCCAAGCTGAAGGAACGCATCCGCGAGATGGCCGACCGCCTGATCCGGATCGCTGCAGAACGCGCGCTACGCAAGGCGCCGGTGCTGGAGCCCGAGCACCACGCGTGGGAGGCGTTCTCGGCCCGGTTCCCGTACCAGGAGACGGACGACCAGTTGCGCGCCATCGAGGACGTGGTGGCCGACCTCGACAGCGGCACGCCGATGGACCGGCTGATCTGCGGTGACGTCGGTTTCGGCAAGACCGAGGTGGCGATGCGCGCGGCCTTTATCGCCGCCATGTCGGGGATGCAGGTGGCGGTGATCGCGCCGACGACCCTGCTGGCACGCCAGCATTACCAGAGCTTTGCCGAGCGGTTCCGGGGCTTTCCGGTGACGGTGGCGCCTTTGTCGCGCTTCGTGTCGTCAAGCCAGGCCACCAAGACCCGCGCGGGGCTGGCGGACGGCACGGTGGATATCGTGGTGGGCACGCATGCTCTGCTGGCCAAGAACATCCGGTTCAAGAACCTTGGCCTGCTGGTGATCGACGAGGAACAGCGGTTCGGCGTGACCCACAAGGAGCGGCTGAAATCGCTGCGCTCCGAAGTGCATGTGCTGACCCTGACCGCGACGCCGATTCCACGGACGCTGCAACTGAGCCTCAGCGGCGTGCGGGACCTGAGTATCATCGGCACGCCGCCCATCGACCGGCTGTCGATCCGCACCTATGTCAGCGAGTTCGACACGGTGACGATCCGCGAGGCGCTGCTGCGCGAGCATTACCGGGGCGGGCAGAGTTTCTACGTGGTGCCGCGCATCAGCGACATTGCCGAGATCGAGGACTTCCTGCGCACCCATGTGCCCGAGGTCAGTTTCGTGGTGGCGCATGGCCAGATGGCGGCCAAGGAGCTGGATGAACGCATGAACGCGTTCTACGACGGCAAGTACGATGTGCTGCTGGCCACGACGATCGTGGAATCAGGGCTGGATATCCCGACGGCGAACACGATGGTGGTGCATCGCGCCGACATGTTCGGCCTGTCGCAGCTTTACCAGATCCGGGGCCGTGTGGGGCGGGCCAAGACGCGGGCCTATGCGTATTTGACGACCAAGCCACGGATGCGCCTTACGCCGTCCGCCGAGAAGCGATTGCGGGTGCTGGGCAGTCTGGATCAGCTGGGCGCGGGGTTCACGCTGGCGTCTCAGGACCTCGATATTCGCGGGGCGGGCAACCTGCTGGGCGAGGAACAGTCCGGGCAGATGCGCGACGTGGGGTACGAGCTTTACCAGTCGATGCTGGAAGAGGCGATCGCCAAGATCAAGTCGGGGCAGCTGGAGGGGCTCAGCGAGGCGGACGAGCAATGGGCGCCGCAGATCAACCTGGGCGTGCCGGTTCTGATCCCCGAGGACTACGTCCCCGACCTGGATGTCAGATTGGGATTGTACCGCCGTCTCAGTGGCTTGGCGACCAAAGTTGAACTGGAAGGCTTCGCCGCCGAGCTGATCGACCGGTTCGGCAAGCTGCCGCGCGAAGTGAACACGCTGATGCTGGTCGTGCGGATCAAGGCGATGTGCAAACGCGCCGGGATCGCCAAGCTGGACGGCGGGCCGCGGGGGGCGACGATCCAGTTCCACAACGACAAGTTTTCCAACCCTCAGGGGCTGGTGGAATTCATCAAGGATCAGAAGGGGCTGGCCAAGGTCAAGGACAACAAGATCGTGGTCAAACGCAGCTGGAAATCCGACGCCGACAAGATCAAGGGCGCGTTCGCCATCGCGCGGGACTTGGCGGAGAAGGTGAAGGAAGGCAAGAAGGGGTGAGAGCTTCGGCCGCGTGATTGCCAGACCGCGGGGTGGCGATCCGACGTCATTTCAGGGCACTTTATCGCCGCAAATTCCGCGAGACTTCCAATCGAAGCGCTGACTTCACCCAATCGCCAGCCCGGGGGGCGGCCCCCCTTTCGGCGGTTGCTTGCAACCGCCTTTCGGTCAGCGGGCGATCGCGCGGCGGCGCGCAGGGCGCGCCTTGATTCCGCGCGGCGCTTAGGCCGACCGTTTCAACTCCGCAACCAGCTTGTCGTAGTGCGCCTTGGTCAGCTCGTCGGTGTCGGTATAGGGTTTCGAGGCCAGGAAACTGCGCTCGAACAGGGTGTCGTAGGTCAGGCGCGGGCCGAGCGCATGTTTGCCGGCGCCGTCCTCGCCCAGACCCTCACCATGATGCCGCGCGACCGACAGGGCGTTCTGCATCCAGTTGAGGCAGTTGATCGCGGTGAAAGGATCGTTGACGCCGGGGGAGAGTGCGCGGGCCAGCACCTCGACCAGTTCATCGACGAGAAAGAGCACGTTCTGATGCTCGGTCTTGCTGGTGCCTAGCGCGTAGCAGTCGCGCAGCTCCGCGATATCCTCGTCCGACAGCGCGTCGCGTGACCAGACGGACATCACGGGCGTAAAGGAACTGACGAAGTCGCCAGGCTGCTGTTCGATCCGCAGGGTCCAGTCGTCGCGGTCGGTCAGCTGCTCGACCTTTCCGTAGTTCAGCGTGCGGATGTAGCCGGCGGAGTTCATGGTGATCCGGTGGTCGGGGTCACGGTCGGGATAGGCCAACTCGCGGCGCTTGTCGCGGGCGTCCTCGGCGTCGATGATGGCCTTGATCTCGGTTTCCAGCCGCTGGCCCAGGCCGGCGGTGATGTTGCCGACGTTGATCGTTTCGGGGACGTGGTGCACGAAATAGATCATGGTGAAGACCGCGATGATGCAGCCCAACATCGCCAGCAACATGGAATATTGCGGCACGAAGGCTTCGATTTCGGCGGTTTCGGACGGGTCCTGCACGGCGCGCAGGATCAGAAGGGCATAGACGAAGGTGGAAATCAGGATGCCGAGGCTGATCTGATTGCCCCGGTTGCGCATGAAATTCCCGATCAGGCGCGGGCCGTAATTGCCGGCGGCAAAGGACACCGCGACCATTGTCATGGAAAACATAACGCCGGTGACGCCGATCACCGACGTGGCAATGGTCGACAGCGTGCTGCGCGCGCCGTCGACCTGAGTGTCGATCAGGGTTTCGGGAAGCTGGTAAGGCAGGATCTCGGCGTTGTGGTCGAGCCATTCCGACCCGTAGGCCAGAAGGATCGCGAACAACACCATGTTGGCCGGAATGAACCAGTAGCTGGCGCGTACGTCCTGCGCCAGTTTGAGCAAGAGCGCCCGTTTGTTCATTCAGTTCTTCCCTGGAGGTCGGACCCCGGGACCTGCTTCAGCCGATACCGATAAACGAAAGAATGGCAACGACGATGACAACAAGGCCGACGATATAGATGATATTGTTCATGGGTCTTCTACTCCGGTTTGCCGGGCGGGCACAATTGGCGTGCCCGCTCGTGGCGTGCAGGAAGGTAACTGCACCCGGAGCGGGAAAGTTCCCGAAGACGTGATCAAAGCGTGAGGATGGTCGAGCCGGTGGTTTCCCGCGCCTCGAGCGCGCGATGCGCCTCGGCGATATCCTCGAGCTTCCATGTCTGGCCGATATTCACCTTCACGTCGCCCGACTGCACCTTTGAAAAGAGGTGCTTTGCCATGTCCTGGCAGCGTTCGTGATCGGCCAGGAAGGTGAAGAGCGTGGTGCGCGTCAGCTTGAGCGAGCCTTTCTGTGCGAGGGTCAGCAGGCTGACCGGCTCGACCGGGCCCGAGGCGTTGCCGAAGGACATCATCATGCCCAAGGGCTTCAGGCAGTCGAGCGAACGGTCGAACGTGTCCTTGCCGACGCCGTCCATCACCACGTCGACGCCCTTGTCATCGGTCAGTTTCTTGACTTCGGCCACGAAATCCTCGGTGCGGTAGTTGATGCAGGCCGACGCGCCGTTATCGACCGCCAGCTTGCATTTCTCGTCCGTCCCGGCGGTGCCGATCAGGGTGATCCCCTCGGAGCGGGCCCATTGGCAGGCCAGCAGGCCCACACCGCCGGCGGCGGCGTGAAACAGCACGGTGTCGCCCTTTTTCAGCGGCGAGACCCGGTGAAAGAGGTATTCCACCGTCATGCCCTGCAGCATGATCGAGGCGGCGTCCTCGAACGGGATGTCGTCGGGCAGGGGGCAGACCTGTGCGGCGGGCATGACGCGGGCCTCGGAATAGGCACCGGGGGGCGTGGCGGCATAGGCGGCGTGCTGGCCCACTTGCAGATGCGTGACACCTTCGCCCACGGCCTCGATGATGCCCGCGGCCTCCATCCCGAGGGCATGGGGCAGCTCCAGCGGGTAAAGCCCGGTGCGCTGGTACACGTCGATGAAGTTCAGCCCGCAAGCCACATGGGCGATGCGCACCTCGCCGGGGCCGGGATCGCCCACCTCGCGGTCAACGAGCTTGAGATTGTCCGGACCGCCGAACTCTTCGATGATGATGGTGCGTGCCATTGTGGTCTCTCCTTGCTTGTCATGCGCGGCCGTCATGGAATGCGCCGCACACGTCTTGTCGGGCACCTAGCCCGCTTGACGGGGATCGCCCATGCGAATTGCAAACGCGGTCAGGTTTCGGGCGCGTCATTGGCCGCGTCGCCACCGTCCGCCTGCTTTTCCTGGAATTTCTTGACCCGGTTCAGCAGGTGCGCGCGCGCCGCCATGTTGGCGCGGCGCACCCGCATCGAGGTCAGGAACGCCTCTTCGGCGGATTGGGACGTGGCGCCGAGGATGCCGACGATCTCGGAAATGACGCCATCGTCGCCGGAGGCATCCACGTACTTGATGACCTTGAGCGCCAGTTCGTCTGCCAGATCCTCGGTCACGCCCATGGGCTTATCTCGTGGTCTCGGTCAGGCGGCGTTTGACGTAATCGCTGACGGTGTCGATCATCGTCTCCATGTGCGGCTCTTCGAAGAAGTGCCCCGAGCCCTCGACCTGTTCGTGGGTGATGGTGATGCCCTGCTGTTCATGCAGTTTGCCCACCAGCGACTGGGTGTCGGCCGGCGGCGCCACGCGGTCGGCGCTGCCGTTGATGATCAGGCCGGAGGACGGGCAGGGGGCGAGGAACGAGAAGTCGTACATGTTGGCCGGTGGCGACACGGACACGAAGCCGGTGATCTCGGGGCGGCGCATCAAGAGCTGCATCCCGATCCACGCGCCGAAGGAAAAGCCCGCGACCCAGCAATGTTTCGAGTTGGCGTTCATCGACTGAAGGTAGTCGAGCGCCGAGGCGGCATCGGAAAGTTCGCCCACGCCCTGGTCATATTCGCCCTGGCTGCGTCCCACGCCGCGAAAGTTGAAGCGCAGGACGGTGAAGCCCAGCTTGTGGAACGCGTAATGCAGGTTGTAGACCACCTTGTTGTTCATCGTGCCCCCGAATTGCGGGTGCGGGTGCAGGATGATGGCAATCGGCGCGTCGCGCTCGCGTTGCGGGTGGTAGCGGCCTTCCAGGCGGCCCTCGGGGCCGGGAAAGATGACCTCGGGCATGCGTGTCCCCTTGCATTTCGGCGCCGCTCAATTCTTGACGGAATTGATCAAGCACCTTAGAACAATTCTAAACAACCGTATGGATTCTGCGGCTTCAAGCGAGATAGGGGGTTGATTGACCAAGGTCAATCACTTCCCCGCCTGTCAAGCCCCTGAAGCGCCGGTATTTTGGGGGGAAACGATGAAACTGAGCACCAAGGGGCGTTACGCGATGGTGGCGCTGGTCGATATCGCGCTGCAGGAAAAGGACGGGCTGGTGACGCTGAGCGACATCTCGGGGCGGCAGAGCATTTCCTTGCCCTACCTGGAACAGCTGTTCGTCAAGCTACGCCGCGCCGAGCTGGTGACGTCCGTGCGGGGCCCGGGCGGCGGCTACAAGCTGGCGCGGCCCGCCTCCGAGATCCGGGCGGTGGATATCCTGGCCGCGGTGGACGAGACGATCGACGCGATGCACAAGGGCGCGGGCGCGTCGGGAGCGACTAGCGGCTCGCGGGCGCAGAGCATGACCAACCGGCTGTGGGAGGGGTTGAGTGCGCAGGTCTACGTGTTCCTGCACCAGACCCGGCTGAGCGACGTGGTGGGCAACTCGCTGGCGCCGTGTCCCGCGGTGCCGTCTCTGTTTGCCGTCGTGGACGAGGAATGAGGGCGCCTTCGGAGACAGGTTTTGCGCCGCGTTCCGCGTCGCGGTGGGCGGGGGCCCTGGCCCCAACGTCGAAACGGTGTTTCGACGACCCCCGGGATATTCATGGCCAACAGAAGAGGGGAACGGTTTGAGCCGGGTGTACCTCGATTACAATGCGACGGCGCCTTTGCGGGCCGAGGCGCGGGAGGCGATGATCGCGGCGATGGATATCGTCGGCAATCCGTCGTCGGTGCATGGCGAGGGGCGGACGGCCAAGGCGCTGGTGGAGCGGGCGCGGGGCCAGGTGGCCGCTGCCGTGGGATGCAAGCCGCAGGAGGTGGTGTTCACCTCGGGCGCGACCGAGGCGGCGCGGGTGCTGGCGGGCTTCGATACCGTGGAGGTTCAGGCGACCGCCCATGACGCGCTGTGGGCGTATCACGCGCCGGGCGATGGAGCACCGATCGTGCGCGCGATGGGGCTGGCCAATTCCGAGACCGGAATCGTGACGCAGCCCGAGACCGGCGGAGATCTGCTGCTTCTGGATATCACGCAAGCCGTGGGCCGCCTGCCATTTTCCTTTGCCTGGTCCGGGGCGGACATGGCGGTTATGTCAGCGCACAAGCTGGGCGGGCCCAAGGGCGTCGGTGCGCTGATCGTGCGGCAGGGGCTGGATATCCCAACGCTGAGCCTTGGCGGCGGGCAGGAGATGGGCCGCCGGTCGGGGACCGAGAACATCATCGGCATCGCCGGGTTCGGCGCTGCGGCGGAAGCGGCGCAGCGCGATCTGGAGGCGGGCGCATGGGACCGGGTGAAAAAACTTAGAAGGATTCTAGAAAACGCTATTGAGGAATCCGCCCCAGCGACTATTTTTGTCGGGAAATCCGATGACCGGCTGCCGAACACGTCCTGCTTCATCACACCCGGCTGGAAGGGTGAGACGCAGGTGATGGCGATGGACCTTGCGGGGTTCGCGATATCGGCCGGTTCGGCCTGTTCCAGCGGCAAGGTCAAGGCCAGCCGCGTGCTGGCGGCGATGGGGTTCGACGAGCGAGAGGCGGCCAGCGCCGTCCGGGTCTCGCTGGGCCCCGACACGAGCGAAGACGACGTTGTGGCCTTTGCGCAAGCCTGGGCCAGACAACATGAAAAATTCCGCGCCCGTGCGGCGTGAGAGATAACCGAGGAGGTGGCCCAATGGCGGCACTGGACGAAACCCAAGTCAAGGAAGGCGTCGACAAGGAAACCGTCGATGCGGTGCGCGACATCAGCACGTATAAATACGGCTGGGAAACCGACATCGAGATGGAATACGCGCCCAAGGGCCTGACGCCGGAGATCGTCAAGCTGATCTCGGAAAAGAACGGCGAGCCCGAGTGGATGACCGAGTGGCGTCTGCAGGCCTACGAACGCTGGCTGCAGAAGGAAGAGCCCGACTGGGCCATGGTCGACTACCCGCAGATCGACTTTCAGAACCAGTATTACTATGCCCGGCCCAAGAGCATGGAGCAAAAGCCCAAGTCGCTGGACGAGGTCGATCCCAAGCTGCTGGAAACATATGAAAAGCTAGGCATCCCGCTGAAGGAACAGATGATCCTGGCCGGGGTCGAAGGGGCCGAGGAGGCGCCTGCGGAGGGCCGCAAGGTGGCCGTGGACGCGGTCTTTGACTCCGTGTCCGTCGGCACGACCTTTCAGAAGGAATTGGAAAAGGCCGGCGTGATCTTCTGCTCGATCTCCGAGGCCATCCGCGAGCATCCCGAACTGGTGAAGAAGTACCTCGGTTCGGTCGTGCCCGTCAGCGACAACTTCTATGCGACGCTCAATTCGGCTGTCTTCTCGGACGGGTCGTTCGTCTATGTCCCGCCGGGCGTGCGCTGCCCGATGGAGCTGAGCACGTATTTCCGCATCAATGCCGAGAATACCGGCCAGTTCGAGCGCACGCTGATCATCGCCGACAAGGGCTCTTACGTCAGCTACCTCGAAGGCTGCACCGCGCCGCAGCGGGACACCAGCCAGCTGCACGCCGCCGTCGTCGAGATCATTGTCGAGGAAGACGCCGAGGTGAAGTATTCCACGGTGCAGAACTGGTTCCCCGGCGACGAGGAAGGCAAGGGCGGCATCTACAACTTCGTCACCAAGCGCGCCGATTGCCGGGGCGACCGGGCGAAGGTGATGTGGACGCAGGTGGAAACCGGCTCTGCCGTGACGTGGAAGTACCCGTCCTGCATCCTGCGCGGCGACGACAGCCAGGGCGAGTTCTATTCCATCGCCATCACCAACAACTGGCAGCAGGCCGATACCGGCACGAAGATGATCCATCTGGGCAAGAACACCAAGAGCCGGATCGTGTCGAAAGGCATCAGTGCGGGTCACGCGCAGAACACCTATCGCGGGCTTGTCTCGATGCATCCCAAGGCCAAGGACAGCCGCAACTACACGCAATGCGACAGCTTGCTGATTGGCTCGGAATGCGGGGCGCACACGGTGCCGTATATCGAGGTCAAGAACAACTCGTCCCGGGTGGAGCACGAGGCGACCACGTCGAAGGTCGATGACGATCAGTTGTTCTATTGCCGCCAGCGCGGCATGGACGAGGAAGAGGCCGTGGCGCTGGTGGTGAACGGGTTCTGCAAGGACGTGCTTCAGGCGCTGCCGATGGAGTTCGCCATGGAAGCGCAGCAACTGGTGGCGATCTCGCTGGAAGGCAGCGTGGGATGACCGAAGGGTGCCGGACACCCGAGGCGACCCGGAGCCGGCTGCCGAGGCTTGGCCATTCGGGGCGCCTGCGGTCCGGCACCCGGACATTTACCATGCTGCTGCTTGGCCATTTCCTGGTGTTCGTCCTTGCGATGAGCCATGACGAAATCGCCCTGCAGGCCGTCGAGACTGGCTGGATCCGACCGGGTCGGGGAGAACTCGCCGAACTGGGAATAGGGCTGGTTCTGTTCGTGATCTGGGGGTGGCTGAGCGTGCACCTCGTCGGAATCCTTAATGGAGCGCGGGCGGCTTCGCACGACGAAACGGAGTGATAAAATGATCATCACGACGACGAATAACATCGAAGGGCGCAAGATCATCGACTACCGCGGCATCGTGGTGGGCGAGGCGATCATGGGGGCGAATGTCTTCCGCGATTTCTTTGCCCAGGTGACGGATATCGTCGGTGGTCGCTCGGGCGCTTACGAGACCAAGCTGCAGGATGCCCGCGACACCGCCATGCGCGAGCTGAAAGAGCGCGCCAAGGCCGCGGGTGCAAATGCCGTGGTGGGCGTCGATCTGGACTACGAGGTCGTGGCGGATTCCATGCTTATGGTTTCGGCCAGCGGGACGGCGGTGGTGCTGGACTGACATGAGCCCGACCGCCACCATATCGCGGCCCGAGCTGACCCTGCCGGAGGCCGAAGCGGAGGTGCTGCGCGCGGCCTACGCAGGCGCGGACGTGATCCTGGAATACGGGTCGGGCGGGTCGACCGTGATGGCGGGCGAGATGCCGGGCAAGCGAGTCTACTCGGTGGAAAGCGACAAGGACTGGGCGCTGATGATGCGCGGCTGGTTCGAGGAAAATGCGCCCGCGAAAGGCACCGAGGTGGACGTGATCTGGTCCGACATCGGACCGACGAAGGAGTGGGGCTATCCGACCGATGCGGGGCACTACATGCGCTATCCGCGATACCCGCTGGAGGTCTGGGACCTGACCGAATTCCGCCAGCCCGACGTGGTGCTGGTGGATGGGCGGTTCCGCACGGGCTGCGTCATGGCCACGGCGCTGCGCACCGAGCGACCGGTGCAGGTGTTCGTCGACGACTACAAGCGGCGCAAGCAGTACCACGTGGTCGAGAATTTCATTGGCGCCCCAAGGATGACGGGGCGCATGGCGGGGTTCGAGGTGGAACCGCTGACCCTGCCGCAAAACGAACTGATGAACGTGATCGAGATGATGCTGCGCCCGTGAGGCGCCAGCGACAGGAAAAAGGAGAGAAAGATGTTGGAGATCAAAGGCCTGAAGGTCGATCTTGAAGACGAGGACAAGACCATCCTGAAAGGCGTGGACCTGACCGTCGAGGCGGGCAAGGTGCACGCGATCATGGGGCCCAACGGTTCGGGCAAGTCGACGCTGAGCTATGTTCTGTCGGGCCGTGACGGCTATGAGGTGACCGGCGGGACGGCCACGCTGGAAGGCGAGGACATCCTGGACATGGAGCCCGAAGCGCGCGCCGCGGCGGGGCTTTTCCTGGCGTTCCAATATCCGGTCGAGATTCCCGGCGTGGGCAACATGACCTTCATGCGCACCGCGCTGAACGCGCAGCGCAAGGCGCGCGGGCAGGACGAGATCAGCGCCGCCGATTTCCTGAAGCTGGTGCGCGAAAAGGCCGCCACGCTGGAGATGAGCAACGACATGCTGAAGCGCCCGGTGAACGTGGGCTTCTCGGGCGGTGAGAAGAAGCGCAACGAGATCCTGCAAATGGCGGTTCTGGAACCGAAAATGTGCATCCTGGACGAGACCGACTCGGGCCTGGACGTGGACGCGATGAAGCTGGTGTCGCAGGGCGTGAACGCGCTGCGGGACGCGGGCCGTGGCTTCCTGGTGATCACGCACTACCAGCGCCTGCTGGATCACATCAAACCCGACGTGGTGCACATCATGTCCGATGGCCGCATCGTGAAGACCGGCGGGCCGGAACTGGCCCTCGAGGTCGAGAAGAACGGGTATGCCGACATCAAGGCGGAGGTGGCGTAATGGCCTTGCCCCAAGCGAAACAGGACGCCACCGAGGCGCGCCTTGCCGCGCTGAGCCTGCCCGACGCGTCGGGCTGGACGAAAGCGCCGCGCGAGGATGCGCTGGCGCGGCTGCGGGCCGCGGGCCTGCCGCATCGGCGTGACGAGTACTGGAAATTCACCCGCCCCGACACGCTGGTCGACGCGGAGGTGCCCAAGGCCGCCGTGTTCGAGAGCGACGAGACGCAGGTGTTCGACGATGTCGATCGCCTGAGCATCGTGTTCCGGGACGGCGTGTTCGACGCCGAGGCCAGCGACGACCTGAGCCTTGAAGGCGTGAAGATCGACCGCCTGGCCGAGGCCGGGAAGGCCGATATTCATTGGGCCAAGGATCTGTACGGGACGCTGGAAACCAATGGCCAGACGCCCGTGGCGCGGCCCCTGGCGACGCTCAACACCGCCGCCGCGACAGATGGCGTGCTGATCCACGTGACCGGCAAGGCCAGCAAGCCGATCAACCTGATTTATCACCACGAATCCGAGACGTCTGACGCGATCCTGCACCATGTCATCAAGCTGGATGCCGGTGCCGAGCTGACCGTGCTGGAAAACGGCCCCGCCGCCGCGCGGTTCAACAAGGTGATGGAGGTCGACGTGGCCGACACCGCCGCGTTCAACCACGTGCGCACACAAGGCCGCGACCACGAGCGCCGCGCCGTCACGCATATTTTCGCGCGGCTGGGACGGGAAAGCGCGTTCAAGTCCTTTACCATGACCGCCAATGGCGTGCTGACGCGCAACGAATGCGTGATCGAGCTGACCGGCGACGACGCCATCGCGCATGTCGCGGGCGCCTGCGTGGGAGACGGGGATTTTCACCACGACGATACCGTCTTCATCACCCATGACGCCGAGAATTGCGAAAGCCGGCAGGTGTTCAAGAAGGTCCTGCGCAACGGCGCCACGGGCGTCTTCCAGGGCAAGATCCTGGTGAAGGAAGGCGCGCAGAAGACCGACGGCTACCAGATCAGCCAGTCGCTGCTTCTGGATGGAGACAGCGAGTTCCTGGCCAAGCCGGAGCTTGAGATCTATGCCGACGACGTGGCCTGTTCGCACGGCTCGACCTCGGGCGCGATCGACGAAGAGGCGCTGTTTTACCTGCGCGCGCGGGGCGTGCCCAAGTCCATCGCGACCGACCTTCTGACGCTGGCTTTCCTGGCCGAGGCCGTGGAAGAGATCGAGGACGAGGGCCTGCGCGACGGGATCGTCGAGCGCCTTGAAGGCTGGCTGGTGCGGCGGCGCGGCTGATGCCGGTCACCACCGATATCGTGGCCGCATATCGTGGCCCGCGAACGGTGTTCCGTCGCCTGCTGGCGATGGGCGCGAACGAAGGGCGTGCGCTGGCCATCGTGATGGCCGGCTGCGCGGTCTTCTTCATATCCGAGTGGCCGCGCCTGGCGCGCGAGGCGCATCTAACCGGGCAGGAGCTGAACCCGCTGCTGGGCGGGTCGCTGATGGCCTGGATCTTCATCGCGCCGCTGGTGTTCTATGCCATCGGCACGCTGAGCCAGTTTGTCTTGCGGATCTTTGGCGGCACCGCCTCGGGCTATGCCGCGCGTCTGGCGCTGTTCTGGGCGTGGCTGGTGGCCAGCCCGATCAAGCTTTTGCACGGTCTGGTGGCCGGTTTCATCGGACCCGGACCGGGCTTGACGGCGGTGGGTGCGATATGGCTGCTGGCGTTTCTTTGGGTGTGGGCGTCGGACCTGCGCGAAGCCGGATGGGGGCAGACATGAACACGACCGTGCTGAAACCCCTGTTCGTGACGACCATCCGGAACCCGCGCGGTGCCGCCGAACGGGCGATTGCCCTGAATTGGCCCGCCCAGGCGCTGTGGACCGCGCTGACGTTGATCTCTGTCGTGACCTCTGCCGTGGTCGCGGCGCTGGTCCAGGCCGCGCCGTTGCCCGAAGGTGATCTGGGCAGGCTGCTGGAGGCGTCGCCGGTCTATAGCTCGCCGTTGATCTTTGCCGCCACGCAATGGGCGCGGGCGGTTTTCTCGGTCTTCATGCTGTTCTGGATCGGCCGTGCGCTAGGTGGACGGGGCACGGTGCCCGACATCCTGGCGGTGATCACGCTGTTGCAGGCGGTCAGCTTCGTGATGGTGGCGGGCTTTACCATCGTTGGGCTGGTCATCCCGTTTCTGTCGTCGCTGGGCCTCTTGGTCTTCATCGTCTGGTGGATGTGGGCGGTGTCCAACATGCTGGACGTGGCGCATGGCTTCGACAGCCCGCTCAAGGCGTTCGGCGTGATGGTGATTGCGATCTTCGGCGTCGTGGTGGGGCTGTCCATCATCATGGGCGTTATCGGCGGCCTCTTCGCCGCAACGACAGGAGCAGTTTGAGATGTACGATATCGACGCGATCCGCCGGGACTTTCCTATCTTGTCGCGCGAGGTAAACGGCAAGCCGTTGGTCTACCTGGACAATGGGGCCAGCGCGCAGAAACCGCAGGTCGTGATCGACGCGATCACCACGGCCTATGCCGAGGAATATGCCAACGTCCACCGGGGGCTGCATTACCTCAGCAACCTGGCGACCGAGAAATACGAGGGCGTGCGCGGTATTATCGCACGGTTCCTGGGCGTGGCGGATGAAGACCAGATCGTGCTGAATTCCGGCACCACCGAGGGAATCAACATGGTCGCCTATGGCTGGGCCATGCCGCGGATGCAGGCGGGCGACGAGATCGTCCTGTCGGTGATGGAGCACCACGCCAACATCGTGCCCTGGCATTTCCTGCGCGAACGGCAGGGCGTGGCGCTGAAATGGGTCGATACGGACAGCACCGGCGCGCTGGACCCGCAAAAGGTGATCGACGCCATCGGGCCGAAAACGAAACTGGTGGCGCTCACGCACCTGTCGAACGTTCTGGGCACCAAGGTGGATATCAAGGCGATCACCGATGCCGCCCATGAAAAGGGCGTGCCGGTGCTTGTCGATGGCAGCCAGGCGGCGGTGCATATGCCGGTCAACCTCGACGAGCTGGGCGTGGATTTCTACGCCATCACCGGGCACAAGCTTTATGGCCCCTCCGGATCGGGCGCGATTTTCGTCAAGAAAGAGCGCCTTGCCGAGATGCGCCCCTTCATGGGCGGCGGCGACATGATCCGCGAGGTTTCCAAGGACGAAGTGACCTATGCCGACCCGCCGATGAAGTTCGAGGCCGGCACGCCCGGCATCGTGCAGACCATCGGGCTGGGTGTGGCGCTGGAGTACATGATGGGGTTGGGGATGGAGAACATCGCCGCCCACGAGGACCGGCTGCGCGACTATGCCGTGGGCCGCTTGGGCGGTCTGAACTGGTTGCAGGTGCAGGGGCAGACGCCGGACAAGGCGGCGATCTTTTCCTTCACGCTGGACGGCGCGGCGCATGCCCATGACATCTCGACCATCCTGGACAAGAAGGGCGTCGCGGTGCGCGCCGGCCACCACTGTGCCGGGCCGCTGATGGATCATATCGGACTGACGGCGACCTGCCGGGCGTCCTTTGGGCTCTATAATACAGAGGCCGAGGTCGATGCGTTGGTCGATGCGCTGGAACTGGCGCACGAGCTGTTCGCCTGACAATCCGGTTCATTTGAACCAATGACCTTGGTGGGCCGACCCATGGCCGGAACACCAAGGAGATCATCATGTTCAAGTTTCGCACCACCATTCTCGTCGCCCTTGCGGGCGCAACCCTGTCGGCCTGCACCGAGGCGCCCACGGCTCAGAGTCGGGCCGCGATCACGCCGGACCCGATCCTGACCAAGTATGACAGCGATGGGGGTGGTGGCGGCTGTCCCGGCGGCAGCCAGCAAGGCACCGCCGGCGGCTCTGATGAGTGCCTGCCGGACACCTATCCGCAAACCCCGCCCAGAACCCCGGGCCAGCCCCAAAGGGGCGGCGGAGGCAACCCCGGTGGAGGGAATCAGGGCGGCGCGCGTCCCTGAACCGTCCGGCCCGGGCGCATCCGCCCGGGCCTAGACACCAGCGGCAGCCTGCGCCATATCGCGGAGTTTTTCACCGTTGCGGCACTGGACCGAGGCGGTTGTTGTTCGCGCAGGCCCCTGTAGCCCAGCTGGACGGAGCGCTGCCCTCCGAAGGCAAGCACCTATCGGCAACTCCTTGTTCTTCATGGATAAAAAAACACATGAAAACAGACTTGTCCTGAAATGGTCCTGAAACTCTCCTGTTGCGCCCGGTTTTTGGACACGGTAGTAAACGCTCGTCGGTCTCATAGCTCAGCTGGATAGAGCGCTACCCTCCGAAGGTAGAGGTCCCAGGTTCGAATCCTGGTGAGATCGCCAAGTTCCCAACGCTTGAAAATTGATTATGTAGCGCCAGCAATCTTTGATTTAGAGCGCAGGGTTGAGCTTTGCTGCGTGAGCGATGAAGTGGTCCGTTCCAGACTGGTTGGAGCGGAACGCGATTAGTGAGAATCGTTGACTTTGCGGCGTGGTGTGGTGATCGTTAATTGTTCACAAAGATGAAAAGCGTTGTTTCCAGCGCTCAAATAACAATCTCAGTTGACATGTCGCGCGTAAGATAGAGATGTTTGGTAATATCTTGTTGATTGAAGCGACATGAAGCGAGAATCATAAGTAATCTTAACCATTGATGTTAGAAAAATTGGGTGAAAAATGATGTTCAACTATGATCCGGGAACGCAAGCGGGTGAGATCGCCTCGAAGGGCTACGCTCATTTGAAAGGCGTCTTGACTGACGACTTTCGGAATTATCTTCAAACCTTTCTGGACGCTGCGATGACAGAAGCGTCGAATGAAAGCGATGACTGGAAGATCAAAGGCAAGAAAAGACAGTTTGTATTCGAGTTTCCTTCGGACGAAGCGGCGGAGGAATTTCGCAAGGGAATGGCCAAGCTTACCGGCATCGCAGAGAAAGACTTTACGATATCCGAGCGGCATCTGAAGGTCTATGACGATGCGGCAAATCCCTATCCGGCGCCGCACAAGGATCGTTCGGCCTCTCACTTTTCGATCGGTCTGCCGGTCCGGATGTCGGAGGGATCGACTGTTTGTGTCTTCCCGAGCCTTAAGGCTGGGCCGAACACCGAACCGAAAGCGGTGTTTCTTGAAGAAGGTGACCCCGAGAAGATCCGAGCGCTTTATGACGGCCCGGAGGCCCGGATGCTGAACGAAAGCTTGGGCGATGTTGTCGCTTTTCTTGGTTCCAGCCTTTACCATGAAAGAGTTAAGGCTGCCGGCACGGCGGTGCTGTACATCAAGGTTAACGACGATGGCTCTGATCCCTTGCGGGAAAACATATACGCGAGTTTGGCAGTGGCCGAATAAGGTACCTGCATCCGCCTAGGTCGACTGGAAGGTTTTGCTTAACCCGCGTGTTCTGCGGGTTAAGCCGTTTCTCGGGCAATTACTGGTCGGCTCGGATATGGTTGGTCGTGGCTTGTGCAGTCACGGCATCACGTCGGTCTTTAACAGGACCGGTCGAGAGCAACAGAGCGGCGACCACATTCGGCGTCCTCGTTGCATGAGAATACAGCACCTCTTTCGCGCGTCCTGAGCATGGTTTTGACACGCATGTGGCTGACTCGGATGATCGCTTTGTGTCGCGCGGGCAGGGCTGAGTATGTTATTGTGATCCCGTTTATAGCTAACTCCATTGCGGGTAATCCTGCCCTTGTCAGGGACCTTTTTCAAATTGGTGAGTCCTATGCACATTCTGCGCCCATTGCTTCTCACTTCCATGATGCTTGCAGGACCCGAAGCCAGCGCGGAGCAAGGTCTACCGACGTTCCGGCTTGGGGTACAAACTCATTTCGAGCAAGGTTGGCCGACACACCTTATTGATCGCGCAGCAGACCTCGGCGCGGTCTCGGTGCGCGACGAAATCAACTGGCGCAAGACCGAGACGACGAAGGGCATTTACGATTTTTCGGTCGCCGACCAGTACATAGAGCCTTTGATCGAAGCCGGCATCAAGCCTTTCATCGTATTTACGGGCCGAAACCCTTTATACGATGGCGGGCAAACGCCCTATTCCGATGAAGGTATTGCAGGATTGGCAAACTTCATCAGTGCGATTTACACCCATTACGGTGCAGAAAACTTGACGGTCGAGATCGGAAACGAGGTGAATTCCGATGATTTCGTAACGGGTCCTTTCGCGGAAGATAAGCCAGGGAACCTTGCTGCGGTCGTTCGGGCCGTGGACGAAAAACTGGCACAGGATAATCCAGGCGCGGAGATTGTCTGCACAGGATTGAATACGATCGCGATGGAGTTCTACCGCGATTTTTTTCGGGCAGGGGGGTTGCTGGCCTGCGACGGCATTTCGTTCCATCCCTATCGCGATTTCCCTGAAACGCTGCGCGTCGAAATTGATCGACTGAAGGACCTGATGCAGCTTTTCGGGGGGGAAAAACCGCTTTACGCGACGGAATTCGGTATCTGGCTGGACGATCCGGAAGACGCGCCGGACTACATGAGCAAGATGGTGATCGAACTTGCATCCGCCGGCGTGCGTGAAGCGCACTGGTATGCGCTGACCGACGAGCCTTGGTGGCCGAATATGGGATTGCTGGAAGAGGACGGTTCAACAGAAAAGCCTGCGGCGGACGCGTTTCGCTTTCTCCAGCAGACCCTGTTGCCGTTGGGGCGGCCGGTCTTGCGCAGTGATCTGCCGTCCGTCCGGGTTTTCGAATTCGGTTCAGACAGCAAAGCCTACGCAGTCTGGGGCGTGGGCGGTCGGTTGAAGGTCGACGGAGCGGCCGAGTTCTTTGACACGCGGGGTCGGCCTATCGACCGGGTAGAAGTGTTGACCGAAACTCCGATTTACGTGATCGGAGACAACATAGAGGTAACGGTAGCCTCCGCAGGGGTGGTGGCCGACAGTCTGTATCAGTTCAATCAATCGCCTTGGAGTTACCTGGTCCTTCGGGCCGGCAAGAGCCTGAGGCCTCTGGAAATCATTGACTGGGAGTGGACCAGCTATCGTGGTTCGCCTGACCTGGCTCCACTGGCCGTGCGGGACACCAGCATCACGATGGCGCGGTTTCACGGCAAGCCTTACCACGTCATAGAGCGATTCACCGCAAATGAGCCCGGCACGTATGCCGTCGAAGGGTGGTGGAAGACGACAGACGATTCCGAACCGTCCCGCCTGATCATCCGACACAACCGGAACATCGTTGCGGAGGCGCCAAAGCTGTCTTCGGATCCGTACGATCTCGATCATTTCGAACTTATCCTGGAAGCAGGTGACGTCATCGATTTCGAACTGGTTCCAACGGGGCCCTCGGGGGATAGCTCGGTGCGGCGACGTATCCAGGTGCTTCGGCTGTCAGCAGAAGAATGACGCAGCGTGTGGTCCCGTTTCAAGGCGACTCCTCAGTCGATCGCCGGGCTTTTCTGCAATCTGGCAGCCAAGGAGGTTGGCTCGGAAAGCTTAATTTCTTCCCGTACGTGGTGATTCGATTGAGCAGGCCCGAATGCCCGCTCGCTCTTCTTGTTGTGTGAATAAGGGACCACGTCGGCGGATGACTCGCTTACACAAGTCAAAAAGAAGTTTGTTTCTCAATAGGAAACAGAGGGCTAATGTCGGAAGAATTGTTTCGTTAATGTGAACAAATATTTTTATTCAAGGGCTTAGAGGGCAAACGCTAAGATTATCAAAACCCAAGTCATGGCACATCCGGCAACGACCGAAATTCTGAGCGTGCGTTTGCCAAACGGAACACACTGTCGACTGGACCGGTACGTAGCCTGTTGCTTCGAAGGCCAGTTTTCAAGCTTGGTGTGATCTTGTATGTCCATGCCGCGTTGTAACTCTCATGTGCAACAAAATAACTATTTTTTACGTTACCCGCGATTTACCGCAAGATTTGGCCGATGGCGCATGTCACGCGCGTGATGTCCGACCGCTTATTTTCTGGTCACTTCCAGCACCAGGATAGTCCAAACGGTGTATGCGTTTCATCGCGTAGACGCTTGCCGAGTGTAGGGCAAACAATTTTAGGTTGCAATGGTGTTTAGTCCTTCGTGCTTGTGCTGCGGTCCTTTCTGAATTGGCTGGTCAGCATTCGCCGGATAGTGCCGTCAAGAACAAGGATCACGGGTGTGTAGAGGGCGACCATCGCAGAACCCAGGATCAAAACCCGCAGCAGGGCGGGAAGCTCTTGTGCAATCTCCATCCGCACCGCGAACAAGTGGCCGGCAACCGCCAGACCCAAAGCCGGCAGGATTCGCCAGCATCCTTTCAGAATCCGGGTCCAGTGGATGTTCGCAAAACGTTTCAGAATATACGCGTTGATGGCGAAAACGATTAGTGCAGCGGCAAGTTCGGACAGCGCGATCGCCACGATGCCGTAGCTTGCCGCGATCAGGATGCAGGACACGGTGATCATCGAGAATAGCAGGATTATACGGGGGAGGAGGTCGGCTCTTCCGGCCAGTGAAAGGACCGGGATCGACGCGTGGTTGGGAAGTCGGACGAGGCCGGCCAAAGCCAATATCTGAACCACGGGTCCCGCGGCGGCCCATTCGTCGCCCACCAGTCCGACGATCAGATCCTGTCCGAGGATTGCTATGACCACAAACACCGGCGTGGCACAGTAAAGCTGAACGCGGAAGAAGGTCTGCGACAATTCATCGAACTTCCCGATCCGGTTGCCTTCTTCGCTCTCGCGAGCCTTTCGGAAAAGCGACCACGAGAGGACTCGGACAGGCTCGCTGAAAATCTCTTCAAAGCCGCTGATAACGCGCTGTGCAGCTCGGAACAGGCCGACGGCCGTCGGCCCCACAAAGCCGCCGATGATGAATGTCGAGGCGTGGAGGCGCAAATTAAACAGGACTTTGGTCAGGATGATGTGCCTGGAAAAGCCCACCATGTCCTTGATCAGGGATACGTCTGTCGGAAGCTGCGGGCGTATCCCTGCACTTATGCCTGCCGATAGCGCCCACGTGACACCGTGGGCAACACGTCCAAAAGCGAGGGCCAGGATGCCATACCCTGCCAAGAGTCCCCAGATCGACACGACCAGGCTTGTGACCTCGCCCAGGACGGCGCAGACCGCGGCCGACTCCAGCCTGTCTTGCCAGTTCAGCACTCCGGCATAGGCGGCTGCCGTGGCGGAAAACACAACGCGGATCGACATGAACGCGGCAAGCAGGACCAAGTCGGGGGTATCGAAGAGCGGCCCCGCCAGTACCGCAATCGCTACACCCAATACCGACGCAGCGCATCCGCTGACGACGGCGATGGAGACCGCGCTTCCCATTTTTTCTTCGGCGGTTTCGTTCTGCATGATGTATTCAGCCCAGCCCGCCATGGACAGTTGCTCAAGTATCACCACGCAGGCCGCGACAAGCGCAAATACCCCGAATGCCGCCGGGTCAACCCATCGCGCGACAACGATAAAAACAACGAGCTGAATTGCCTGGATGACGACGCGCGACACTAGCGTCCAGGATCCGCCTCTTAATGCCGAAGCTGATTTGGCGCTAGTCCGGTGGGACTTGCTCATGAGAAAGTGTCTTTCATGATCACCTGAAGCTGAATTATTGTTTTATCTTAATAGCGTGCGGTCGTTAACACTGTTAGTATAAAGAAGCTGTCAGGTAGCGACGGTGCAGCTTGCAGAAGACAAATTTGGCAGATGCAAGCCGCTGGCATATGAAGATTTAATTGCTATCATGTTTTTTTCGCTGTGGATTTAATGATTCGAAATGTTCTTTGACGCCGGTCACTCCGTTTTTTCCAGATCTTGGAGATCCCGTGTGCATTGCCTTGCGTGGCTTTTTTCACTTGTAATGCTTGTTCTGACCACAATGGTATCGGCAGCAACACCCGAAGACTACCTGATAAATGTGGGCGACGAACTTGAGCTGGACATTCTTGATGATGCCGCCCCGCCGGAGCGCTTCATCGTAGGCCGGAACGGGGCCGTGCAACTTCCCTTCATCGGCAGTTTTGTCGTCTCATCGAAAACCGTCGGGGACGCACGGTTGCAGATCAGGAAAGAGTACATCAAGCATCAGATCTTCGTGGATCCCTCGATCGAGTTGTCCATCGCAGCGTTTCGGCCGATTTCCGTGCTAGGCGATGTGCGTGAACCTGGCAACTACGAGTACCAGCCATTCATGACCGCGGAACAGGCGGTTGGCCTGGCCGGCGGGCCGACGATCGCCGCCAACAACGAGGAGGCGCGGGTGCTTGAACGCCGTAACCTCAAAGGGGCGCTGAACAATCACGAATTCGACCTGGCGCTGGCGGCGGCGCAATACGCGCGTGTACAGGCGCAATTGCAGGGGCAGGACAGCGCCACGTGGTCGAACCTGCCGGAAGACGCCAGGGCCGACATCAACCGCGAATTGTTCGACGAGCACAAGATCAAGGAAGACCAGATCATCGCCCTGTCCGCCGAGGACGTCTCGAAAAGGCGGAAACTGCTTACGGATGCGGCGGAGGAGGCTCGCAATCGTATTGAATTGCTGGAACAGCGCGAAGGCATTCAACTGCAGATACTGAAGGTCACGGAAGAGGAATTGGCCCGGGTCACGGACATGGCCGAACGCGGACTGGTAAAGACTTCGAGCGTCAACACAAGCGAACTGGGATTTGCGCAGGCGCAAAGCGATTTGCTGAGGCTGAAGGAGCAGAAGTCGGATGCCCGCGGACAGCTTGCGGATATCCAATCCGAACTGTCGCAATTCGACTCCGATTGGAAAAAGCAGCTGTTGAACGAGTCGCAGATGTTCTGGAGCGATATCAAGAAGCTGAAGGCAAGCAGGGCGTCTATCGAAGACCGGATTCGTCTGTTGGACCAATGGATGAACGCGGCATCGGGGCTGGATACCGAATACCTGCTGGAGTACCAGGTGCGCCGCCGCGAGAATGGCCAGTTCGTGAACGAGGTCCTGCAGCCTTATGACGAATTGTTGCCGGGCGACCTGCTCGTGGTCGTCGTCAAGTCACCAGACACGCTCGAGACCGAGGGATGAAAGCGACACCCCATACGCGCGGCTGGCGGAATTCTGCGTTCGAGGCAGGGACGAGCAGGCTTCAGCAGCCCTTTCAGTCGATCGATTTGATGGGAATGTACTCGGTTCTTGAGCGGAACCTGCGGCTGATCCTGGCGATCACCGTCACGTTCATTATCCTCGGCTACGTTTACCTGCAATCGCTACCACCTGAATACTCCGCGCATGCGTCGGTCATCCTCGACACCCGAGAGGAGCAGATAACCCCGGCGCAGGAGGTCATTTCGAACCTGAACGTGACGAGTGCGGTGCTGGCGGGTGAAATCATAACGATACGCTCGAACGTCCTGATCGGCCGGGTCGTTGACAGGTTGGACCTGACGAACAACCCCGAATTCGATCCCCGCGTGCCGCGCTGGCCGGGTCTCTGGCCGTTCTTCAAGCGTTTCCTCACGGGACGCGAGCCCAGTCACGAGGTTGCCAAGAGGCTTCCTGACAGCGTCCTTCGGTCATGGGTCGTGGATGCGCTGCGCCAACGGATCGCCGTCGAGCAAGTCGGCGTGTCCTACGTGATCGCGATCAGGGTGGACAGCGAGAACCCGGAGCTTGCGGCCGAAATCGCGAACGCAGTCACGGAAGAGTATATCGATAGTCTGCTCGATACCAAGGCCGTGGCCACACAACGCGTCAACGCCTGGCTTGCCGAAAGATTGAACGAATTGAGCGTTCAGGTGGAGGAAGCCGACGACGCGGTCGTGGATTTCAAGGCCAAAATGATAGACGACGCCGGCGGCAGCGAAGAGACCATCAATCAACTGCTTGCAGAGCTGAACACCAGGTTGGTCGCGAGCACCACAGATCGGGCAGACTCGGAAATTCGGCTGCAACAGGTCGAAAGTTTGCTGGCGGACGGTGGCTTGGACGCTGTGGGAGATGTCCTGACCTCACCGTTACTTGAAACTCTTCAGCAGGAACTGGCCGTGATCACGGCCAACAGGGCGCAATTGGAGAGCTCCCTTGGCCCGCGACATCCGGACATGGTCCGGATCTCGGCGCAGATATCGGACATCAATAACAGCATCGATGGCGAGCTGAGTCGTCGGGTGGAAGAACTGCGTAGCAATGTGCGTGTTACCGGAAACCGGGAAATCGCACTGAGAGATCAAATCCTGGTCGTGTCGGAGCAGGCCGACAAGCTGTCGAAGGACTCGGTCCGGCTTGGACAGCTGGAGAGGACCGCGGAAGCAACGAGGCTTGTTTACGAGAACTTCCTCACGCGCTTCAAGGAAACCAGGGCTCAGGCCGATTTTCAGACACCAGAGGCCCGCGTGATTGCTACGGCGGTTACGCCCGTCGTCCCGTCCGGGCCGAAGAAAACGCTCTTTCTGCTTTCCACGATGATTATGGGGCTGGCCGCTGCGATAGGGTTCGTGTTCCTTCGCAACCTGGTTCGCTCGCCCGTTTCGAACCCCTCGGAACTCAGAGAACTGACGAACTTGCCGAACCTGGCGGTTCTGCCCTTTGTCGGCAGTGCGTTCAAAGACAAAAACGCGTGGCTCAAAACTGAGCTCGCGGCAGAGCAGGGCTCACCGTACCTCGAGCGGGTCAAGGCAATTCGCACGGAACTCTTCAATGTCGGTCAAGGACAGCAACCCAAGGTCATCATGATCACGTCGTCGGTACCGGACGAAGGCAAGACATCGCTGAGCTGCACCTTGGCGAAAGTTCTCATCCAGCCGAAGAAATCCGTTCTCATCATCGATGCTGACCTGCGCCGTCCGGATATTCGGCAAGCTCTGGACATGCCGAAACACGGCGGGTGTCTGGTTGATTTCCTTGAAGGCAAAATCAAGCAGCAAAACCTGATCCAGAGGTCTGAGTCGCTTGGACTGGATGTCATTGCCCCCTGCCGAAGCGCGGACAATGCCTCCGATCTGCTGGCCTCTCCGGTCTTGTTGGGACTGATTACGCGCGTGTCGCAAAAGTACGACATGATCGTCATCAACGCGACGCCGGTACTCCATCTTTCCGATACGCTGCTTCTGGCCGGAATGTCCGATGCCACTCTGTTGGCGGTGAAGTGCGACAGCACGTCTTCCAAGGTCGTCACCGAGTCGCTGCATCGCCTGCAGAAGGCGAAGGATGCGAATGTGGTCGGAACGGTTTTGACGATGGTGCGTCGTTCCCATTCAAAATCTACGGAACTCGACATGTTCAATTACGAGTACTAAGGCGCGTTAAGGGTGAAGGTTGCGATCGTCCATTACTGGCTGGTTGGCATGCGCGGAGGGGAGCGGGTTCTCGAGGAACTTGTCCGGCTTTATCCGCAAGCCGACCTGTTCACGCATGTGGCAGACCGCGAGAAGTTGTCAGATCTCTTGGCGAACCAGAGAATTGTGGAAACCTTCGTCTCGCGACTGCCGGGGGCCAAGCGCCACTACCAGAAGTATCTCGGCTTCATGCCGCGCGCCCTGGAAGAACTGGACCTGTCGGGATACGACTTGGTCATTTCGTCGGAAAGTGGACCCGCCAAGGGCGTCATCGTCCCCCCGGGAACACCGCATATCTGTTACATCCACTCGCCGATGCGGTACATCTGGGATCACTACCAGCTGCACAAGTGGCAGCTGGGGCGCCTGGGCCGCATGTACTATTCCCGGCTTTGCCATAGGCTGCGCATCTGGGACGTGACGACAGCGGCGCGGGTCGATCAATTCGTTGCCAATTCGACGTTCGTCGGTGCGCGGGTCAAGCGCTACTATCGCCGAGACGCCAGCGTGGTGCACCCGCCTGTCGACCTTGAACAATACGGACTTCCCGACGCGGGCGCGGAGCGTGGGACCTACCTGTTCGTTTCGCAACTGGTGCCCTACAAGCGTGCGGAGCTTGTGATCGAGGCGTTCCGGGGGCTGGACCGACAGCTGATTGTTGTCGGCGACGGAAGCCAACGCGCGCAGCTTGAACAGAACCTGCCCGCGAACGTGACGTTGCTCGGAAGCGTGCCGGCCTCGGAACTGCGCAAGCTCTATCAGACGTCCCGTGCACTCGTTTTCCCGGCGGAAGAGGATTTCGGCATAGTTCCAGTGGAGGCCATGGCCTGCGGAACGCCGGTTCTGGCCTACGGACGCGGCGGAGCGCTGGATAGCGTCGTGGAGGACCAAACGGGCCTGTTCTTTTATTCTCAAACCCCCGATGCCATTCGCGAAGTGGTCAAAAGGTTCGAGGACCAAGCCGCGCTGTTTGATGCTTCGGCGATCCGTGCGCATGCTGAAACTTTCGCGGCAGACCGTTTCCGACGCGAATTTTCTGAAATTGTTGATCGGGTGCTTGCAGACAGGGCAATGTGATCTGGCAGTTCTGTTCGGCCCACGGCAGGCTTCACCCACGTCAGCGACGCCGTCCGCGACCAACACCTAGTGACTTATCCGGAACACCGACATGTCTTTCGCCCCATTCGCCGCCATATTCATAATCGCTTGGTTGTGGGTGGCTCTGCGCAAGCTGGAGAATGGGATCACCTTTGTGATCGCAGTCCTGCCTTTTGGCATGTTTGCGGCGATCAGCGTCGCCGGTTTGTCTCTTCTCCTGGCACATTTTCTCGCGATGCTGACCATGGTTGCATTGGTCGTGCGTTGGATCACGACGCGGACCTCGGGGACATCGGTGTTGTTACCTATAGATGGTAGATATCTAGTATTTTTTGCCGCTTACGCGCTGTTTTCGGCGCTTGTTCTCGTCCGACTGTTCGCGGGAGATTTTCTCGTATTCCCTATGAACCTCAATGCGGGAACAACTCAGGTCAGCATCTTCTTTCCATCATCGGTGTGGCTGCTGCGTCCGAGTAACGCCAATATTTCCCAAGCCTTCTACATCCTGCTGTCCTGCGGTTTTTTCATCGCGGCGATCAGTGCTTCGAAACGCTTTGGCCGCCAGATCATCGAACTTGGGCTCGTCATCGCGACGTCGATCAACATCTTTCTGGGCATCCTTGATTTCCTGGCCATGGACAACTTGCTGGCGATAATCAGGACAGCTGACTATTCTCTTGCAAATCAGCAGCAAATGGCAGGAATTGCGCGTGTCATAGGTGGGTTCTCGGAGCCCGCGAGCTTTGCTACGACATCAGCGGCTCTGACGGCTTATTTCGCCATGTCCGCTCTGATTGGTCGAAAGACGCGTGATGTCGTCCTGGCTGTAGGCAATCTGATATGTACGGTGTTCGCCTTTTCTTCGACCGGTACAGTGGCGCTGGTTTGTGCCTTTGTGCTGATCCTTCTGCATGGGCGCGGGTTTCTTACAAATACGTTGTCCCGAACCTTTGCGCATATGCTGGTCATCCTAGCAGCTACCGTTGTCTTTGCAGTGTGCATGATCCTGCTTTTGACACCTGCGCCGGACCTGATTGCCGACATGGTCGAACACCAGATTCTTGAAAAGCGCAATTCAATGTCGGGTATCGAGCGCCGTGCCTGGGCCTATTCCGCCTTCGCCGCCTTCTGGGAAACGTGGGGGCTGGGGGCGGGGGTAGGTTCGCTGAGGGGGAGCGGGCTGTTGTCCGTTCTTATGGGAAGTGTTGGACTGCCGGGGCTGATCGCCTTTGGAGGCTTTCTGTATTATGCCCTTATCAGGCCGATCGGGCATCACGATGCCGACATCCAGCGCACGTTCTATGCGAGCCGGATCGGCAGCCTGACGTTGCTCTGCTCGATGCTCCTGTCGGCAACTTCGGCCGATCCGACGCTGTTGCTCATGTCCTTGGCTGCGCTCGCGACCGTCTCTCGAGACGAGGCGGTTCAAACGTTCAATTCCGCAAGTCGCGAAGACACGACGCTCGAGGCGGGCGCCGCGCTTTAGTGCGCGGATCTGCACAACCAGCGCAAATGTGCAGGATTGGTTTAAATCAACGGAAAATCGAAGGCCCTAAAGTGGTTACATTTTGGACAAATTCGACGATCTTTTAGGAAAAAACTCTTTTGAAATCCGCCTGTTACGCCTTTTTCTTGCCTCAATTCGTTAATTTTCTGTAAAGATTTGAGTCAAAAAGGGCAGTTTGTTCTATGCTTGTCTTTGAACTCACAAACCATTGGTTCCGATTCGTTTTGTCATTTGTGCGGTACCCGTCATGCAAATCTTAAATATTTCAGTGAATAAGTTATGAGCTCTAGAGATCAACTTCATGGGGAAACAGATCTAAGGGCATTCCATCCAGGATATGTCAGTTCCCAGTTTCCAACCCCGCGTAAGCACAGGAGTGCCCGTATCTTTGGGTCGCTCTTCGATAAATCCTTTGCATTTTTGGCGCTTCTACTCTTTGCGCCGTTTATCTTATCAATTTCGCTGGTCATCCTTCTGAAAGAGGGCAGACCGATCTTCTTCGCGCACAAGCGCGTGGGTCAGAACGGCGAACCATTCAAATGCATCAAGTTCAGAACCATGGTTGTGGACGCTGATGAGCAATTGAAGAAACTCCTCGATAGCGATCCTGACGCACGTGCCCAATGGGCTGCCAATCAGAAGCTGGACGATGACCCACGTGTGAGCTGCATCGGAGAATTCTTCCGCATAACCAGCTTGGATGAATTGCCTCAGTTCTGGAACGTTCTGCGCGGGGAAATGGCCATCGTCGGTCCGCGCCCGATCGTCAAGGACGAGTTGGAACACTACGGTCGCCATGCCAACGTCTATCTTTCGGTCCGCCCGGGCATAACTGGGCTTTGGCAAGTAAGTGGTCGCAGCAATACCACCTACGAGGAACGGGTCGCGTTGGATGTTGAATACGTTCGCAACCGCACGTTCTGGGGGGACGTCCGGATCATTCTGAAGACCGTGAAGGTCATGCTTACGGTGGATGGAGCGAAATAGACGTTCACAAAGCTTGGAAAGCTATGCCGCAATAGCCCCGATAACTGCGATCCAGAAAGTTGCACAACCAAGGACCACGGCGGTTCTGTGTGTGCTGGCTGGAATTGATTTCACAATACCCATACAAAGGGTAGGCTTCGCAAGTACAGCTGATTTCATTTTTGACTGCTCGTTTGTTTTTGTTTTGTATCAAATGTTGAAGGGTCGCTTGAAGCAAGTCAATAAATGCTTCGGATCGTTGATGTTTTTGTAATTAGGTGTGATGAGAAAGCTTCTTCAGATATGCGTATTATAGTGGCAATCCCGTCGACGAACCGGTGTTCGATCCTGATGTCGACGGTTAAAGATCTGGAACGTCAAACCCGTAAACCCGATTTGACCCTGCTTGTCGTCGCCGACGAAAGCGATGTCGATACAGGCTCGGTTTCGGAAGTCTCGTTTCCGGTCTCCGTAATTCAGACGGAGAGGGGGCTCACGATCCAGCGGAATGCGGCTCTGGGCATCTTGCGCGAAGACGATATCATGCTTTTTCTGGATGATGACTTCCTTCTTGCGCCTGACTATCTCGCCAACCTGGAACGGCTGTTCCAAAAGCATCCTGACGTGGCCATGTGCACCGGTCACGTTTTGGCGGACGGAATTCATGGGCCGGGGCTGAGCCACGACTTTGGCCGTAGGCTTATATCGGAACCTGTTGCGTCTGAAGATTTTGCGCTGGCTGGTGTATATAACTGCTACGGTTGCAACATGGCGCTCAAGGCCAATCCAGTCATGCAGAACAAGCTGCGGTTCGATCAACGGCTTAAAGCCTATTGCTGGCTCGAGGATGTCGACTTTTCCCGCCAGGTGGCGCGCTATGGAAAAATCGTTTCGTCCCCTTTGCTGAGGGGGGTGCATCTCGGCACGAAGACTGGTCGAGGCAGCGGCCTGAGGTTCGGCTATTCTCAGATCGCAAACCCTATATATCTCGCCAAGAAAGGGACCATGTCCAAGCCTCGCGCCTTGAACATCATGTCCCGAAACTTGGTGAGCAATGTCGTGAAATCTTTGAAACCTGAGCCAGAGGTTGATCGCAGGGGGCGGCTCGTAGGTAATTTTCGCGCCTTCAAGGACTTGGCCCGCGGGCGCCTGGCTCCTGAACAGATTCTTTCTTTCGAGTGATTTCGTTGCAACTCGACCGCGTTGTCATCCTGAGCGATTTCTCCACTGTCCAGGGAGGGGCGTCGAAGCTGGCGCTGCTGCACGCCCGGTCTTTGGCAGACCGAGCTGTGCCCGTGACCTTCTTTTCGGGAGATTCCAATGACCTGTCCATGAAGGGCGTGCACGCGGTTTCGACAGGTGGCAACAGGTTGCTGGAGCAGGGCAAGGTCAAAGCTGCTCTTGGCGGGCTCTGGAACGCCAATACACTTCGGCTGCTGAGAAACTGGGTAGATGCAAACGACAACCCAGGTACGATCTACCATGTCCACGGCTATCATCAAACGCTCTCACCATCGGTCCTTGCCGCCCTTGAAGGCGTCGCATCGCGAACGGTCATGCATGCGCACGATTATTTCCTGGCCTGTCCAAACGGGGCGTTCTTCGATTTCAGATCGGGAGAAACCTGTGATCGGCGGGCGATGTCTTCGAGATGTGTGCTGAGGAATTGCGACAAGCGCAGCTATGCGCAGAAGCTTTGGCGTGTCGCGCGCCAGTCGCTGCAGAACCGCGCTCGGGCGCGGCTGTCGCCCGAAGTCACCACGATCCTGATCCACGAAGGAATGGAGACTCGCCTGTTTCCGGATGGGGCGGCAGGGCAGGTTCGTACAATTCCCAATCCGGTCGATCCGCTCTTGGAAACACCGGTCGCAGCGGAACGAAACCGGGGCGTTCTCTACATAGGAGACATCCATGCCTACAAGGGCGTGTTCCTGTTGGCGGAGGCAGGCCGGCAGGCTGGTGTGTCTGTTACCTTCGTCGGCGAAGGAAGGGATAGGGAAAGGCTTCTCGATGAATATCCCGAGCATGTTTACAGCGGTTGGCAGGATCGGGCAGGGCTGCAAGACGCAATGAAGAACGCACGGTTGCTGATCGCTCCCACTCTTGGCCCCGAACCATTCGGCCTGGCACCGGTCGAGGCGCTTTTGTCCGGAGTTCCCGTAATCATCTCGGACAGTATGCTGCTTGGACAGGATATAGACAGGCTTGGCATGGGACGAACTTTCAAGGCTGGCAACCATGAGGCGCTGGCGGCAATCTTGCGGGAGTTGAGTGGCGATGATCGCACAGTGGCTGACATGTCCCAGGCAGCGAAGACCAACGGCCGGCAGCTGTCGTTGAGTGCGAAAGAGTGGTGCGATGCGCTGTGCGACCTCTACGGGGACCTGCTCGAAGATACCGTGGAAGGCCAGACAAGAGCGCGCCTGACGCCAAATGAGAGGGCAAATGGCGGGCGAACCTAGCCGGGAAAGACTGGTTTCCGAGAAATCGCATATTTGGCCCGAAATTGCTTCTGTTTTCGACAAGCTTGGGTTTGACTGGCGATGGTAGGCGATTTTTACGACAGATTGATTCAACAGTTTTTTACAGGTGATACTCCAATGTTTCTCCAGCACGTCGCGGTGGTGATTTCTGTCCAGTTTGCCGTTGATGCAAACATCTCCGGGCGCGCGCTTGATCATGCGTGATGCTTGCACGAAACCGTCGACGCCCCTGAGGTTGGCGCTGGCTTACACGCCCGGCGAGACGCTGACCGATGCGCAAGCCATGCTGCTTGACCGACTAAGCGCGTCGGGAGAGTTTCAGCTTGTCGGAAAGCTTGCAGGTCAACGGCCGACTGTAATGCGACGGCCGCCTTTCCTTGTTCGTTGGGCGCTGGCGGCGGAGCGATATCTCATGAGCCGCCGTATTGCCAAATACGACACAGCGGCGGCGACCGCTCGGCTGGCAGAGCTGTCCGAGATCCGTGACGACGCCGCACGGCCTGTCTTTGACGTCGCTCTTGTGTTGGGCGCAAGTACGCTTGCGCAAAAGCACTTGCAATTGGCGCGCGTCGGTGAGGTTTCCGTCACCTACGAGGGGTCCTCGACACCCGACTGGATCGGGACCTGTCGCACCGTGTTCACAGCGCCCAACATCAAGGTGGACATCGTACTCCGAAAGCTTGGGGAAACGATTGGGCGAACCCTGCGGCGTGCGGCTTACAATCCAAAGCCGGGGGCCGTCCTGACCGGGGCGTTCGTAGCGGAGAAGACCGTCCTTTTGGTTTTACGGACATTGAAGGACCTGCAATCCAACCCGGACTTCGGCCACGACTTGGCGGAACCACTGCCACCACGCGCGCCCTCGGGCCATGCTGACCTTCTGCCCTATCTCGGCAGTTTCCTTTCGACGGCCTGCCAAAGGCTGGCGCGGCGCCTTCCTGGAAAGCTGTCGAGCCCAAATCTTACCTGGAGGGTCATGAGCGGCACGTCCGACCGGATGGATATCAACCTGCGTGACGCCTGGGATCTTCCGGCAAACGCATATTTCATGGCGGATCCCTTTCTGTTCGAACACGATGGCGAGACCTGGATCTTCTACGAGGCCATGGGCCAGAACGACAGCAATGGTTGGATCGAAGCGGCACGGCTGGGCGAGGGATTTTTATCGCCTTCGGTGGTGGCGCTGAAACGTCCATACCACCTTTCCTATCCATACCTGTTTCGAGAAGGGAACGACATTTTCATGGTTCCTGAAACACAGCAGAAAATGCGATTGGAAGTCTGGAAAGCCAAGACGTTTCCCACGGAATGGGAACTGCACGCGACAGCGTTCGAGGGCGAGTACCTTGCCGATAGCAGCCTGTTTCGGACGGAGGATGGACAGTGCTGGCTCTTGACGAATCTTTCAGACCATTATGCCTTCCAGGATCATTCCAGCGAACTTTACCTGTTTGCGGTGGACGGCCCTGATCTCGCGAGCATCGTTCCGCATCCGCAAAATCCTGTGGTGATCGGCTCTGACGTTGCGCGTAACGCGGGGTCCGTGATCCGGAGGGAGGCGAGCATTTATCGGCCATCTCAGAACAACAGCTTCGGTGTGTACGGGTACGGGCTGAACATCATGGAGATCACGCGCCTCGATCACATGGCATACGAAGAAAGGCTGGTGCACAGGTTCACGCCGGAGGACAAGCCGGGCAGCATTGGTCTGCATCACCTCAACATGCTGCGGGACCGATATGTGATCGATTGGTGCACGACGTCGCCGGATAGATAGACGTTTCATGCGTCGAAGCGGGCCGACCGCCTTACCGCGTTAACTCGACCGCATCTTCTTGCGGCCGAGCAGCCTGAGAGTCGTGTTACGCCCAGCACGAAGAAGGGGATACAAAAGCCCGGCGCGGGTCTTTGAGCGAAACACCCACGCGTTGAACCGATTGAATGCGCCTTCCGGCGAACTCAGCAGAGACAAAGCGTGAATGCAGTCCTGCCCGTGATACAGCTTGCCTGACATCTTCAGCACCATGCCTTCGTCAAGGTCCAGATCGCGGGCTTTGACTTCGTCAACTTCGGGTCCGCCGTCCCGTGCGTTGATAAGGCGCAAGGGTCCGACGGCGTCACGGATGCGAACAAGCTCTACATAGCGGCTGCAAAACGGACACTCACCGTCATAAAGCAACCAGTTATCCGCTTTGCCCGGCGGTGTGCTGGTTCCGGAATTCGCGTCTAGTGCAGACAATAGGATAAATCTCCTTTAAACACCGGCCGGAAATACAGAGCTTTTTGCATCCATATGGACGGAGCGATATCGAGGTCGGGATCGGCTTCGTTGCTTTCGCCGCGTTTGAACGTCTTCTGCTTACCGTCACGAATATAGGTAATCTCCAGATCCCGATCTTCCAGACCCGCGACGCTGCGGCGAAGTTCGAAGTAATTCACGTAAACGTCGAAGTCTTGTCCGCCAAAACCATACCGGGCCGGATGTGTCTTCAGGTCTTCGATAGTTGCGTTGTTCGAGGCAACGATTTCCACGAGGTCGTCCTGAATGTCGAACAACGGAAACCTTGGCATAAACATGTGATTGTTCACCCCGCCCTCGGTTCGCATGTTGCTGTACATGGCGACGTTGGTCTGGGTCTTGAGGCCAACATAGGGTGACAAGGAATTCAACACGACCAGTACGAAGAAGACCCACAGCAAGCCCGGTTTCGAGGTCCACATAGGGGAAACGCCGGTCCCGGCGAACAAGCCGTGCTTGATATGTTCACGCACGGTCGCACACAGCAGGGCCGTCGCGACGCCGAGCGTCCAGATAAGCCAGGCCCAGCTGGGTTTGATGACCCAGACACTGGCCAGGAACAATCCGCTCACGATCGCAAATCCCAAAGTCGGCGACACCGCCGGCACGAATTTATTGCGCAACCTGTCTGCCCAATCCGTCACCTTGCCGAGCACATCCACAAGGGCCGGCGCAGCGACCAGAACATAAAGGGCGATCATGAAGGACGAAAACGGCCAGTGACCCATCAAGCCAAGCAGGACGTGGAATGGGACGCCGAAGTAGAATGCAAGAAGCCGCGTCTTGCGGATGGCCAGCATCAGCGGAAGAAGAGCTTCGGCGACTATGAAGAACCAGAAGAAAAATTCGACACTCGCTATCGAAAGGAGGGGCGACAGCAACGGGCGCCTGTCATGCGCCTCTTCGATCATTCCCGCGAGACAGCTTATATCGAGGTTGAAGAAGTCGGTGTTCAGCTTTGAAACGATGATGGAGAAGTACATGAATGCGAAAGCGGCGCCACACACCGGGGCGAATTTGTCGAACCAGGCGTCAGCCAAGTCACGATCGAACGGAATTTGCCGACGCTTGAAATGCAAGACCATCCAGATCAGGGCCGCCAGCATGCTTGCCGACATAAACGTGTCGATGAAAATGTGGTTCACGACAAACGGCCACTGCGAAACGAAATAGACGATACTCGCGAAGATCATGGCGCCGAAGAGCCAGACCCGGCCGGGAAACATGAAAACAAGTATCGCGAGCGCGGCGAAAATGTAGCCCAGGATCACGCCTTGCTCGAACCAAACACTATGGAAAAACACCAGTTGAACCAGGCTTTGTGCGGCCCAGGCATGTGAGAAAACGGTTAAGCTTTTCAGTTCGGAATAGGACTTGGGGTAATTCATATCTGTGACTTTGCAGAAATAAAGCAAATTGATGTTCACGAAGATTGCAAAGAGTCGCCATCCTCTCAAGGCTTTTTAAGCGCAATCCGGAAAAAACCTACCTAAATAATATGATTTACCGACGCGTGTCGGTCGGCGGATGAAAAATTGGACACATCAGCCCGCAAAAGCCGCCCAGGTTCAGGCTTTGCGCACGGCATTTCGACTCATTCGATGATCCACAGAGTATCTTCTTCTGCCCGCCCCAGTGTGGTCAGGATCGAGAAAACCAAGCCGCGTAATGCATTGGCAGGCCATTTTATGCCTTCACCCATCAGGTTGTCCCAGTCCACCGGCTCGGTTTCCCCGTCGGCCGAGACCATCACGAGGTCTGACATACCCGCCCAGCGAAAGCTGGTCCACGCGCGCGGGATATGAAAGCGGTCAGTGACGACGGCAATCTGGCCACTTGCCTCATCCCCAAGTAACTGGAGGGAGAACAAGGCGTTCTGAAGCGTGGAGCCAGAGCGGCCTTCGACGATGATTTTGTCGGGCGGCACGCCCAGATCGACGGCCAGGTCCCTCATGTCCTCGGCCATGCTGGGGTGGTCAGAATAAACCTTGCCGCCGGATAGGACGAGTTTCGGGTCGTCGCCCGCCTGACGCAGCCTGAAGTACAGATCCACCCCGGACCGTGTGCGCATACCGGTTCGCCCCTCCCGGTCGTCTCTCATCGGGCCTGATGACAGGACCACGATGGCGCTGACCGGGCCCTGCACCAAATCTTGCCTGTAAGTTTCCACATACACCCGCATAGCGCCTACCAATAGGACGTAGGCGACGAGCAGGAACAAAAGCAGCTTTCCGAAATGACGCATCGGATTACCCTGTGCAATCTCGAAGCCGGCCGATCCTTGCAGCCATCCGGGTCAATGCTGGCGTTACCATGGTGTCTGCATCCCCAGATTTGCGGCCAGTTCTTCCAGGTGTCGGGCCGTCTCAGGCTCGATCTCGATCCCCTCGCGGGAATTCCGATCCAACGCGTCCCAGCGGGCTTCGCCAGGCAGGCGAACTGAACCGTCCGGGCTGGAGGACGCAATCATCGAAGCCATCGCGTCGAATCGATCGTAATACGCTTCCAACGGCATCCAGTGCTTGATGTCGAAAGCCAGGACGAAATGCCCGTTGTTTCCCGGTTGCGAGGAGTTTGCATATAGTGAGCCGATTTGTTTGGACATCGCAGAGCCGCTCAGGACGCCGGCAAGAATCTCTACGCAAAGCGACAAGCCGAAACCTTTTGCACCGGCAGCCGGCAGCAACGTGCCGTTCAATGCGAGTTCCGGGTCGGTCAACTGATTGCCTGCCTTGTCGATCACGAGCCCTGTGGGCAGGTCCAGGCCTTGCCTGCGGTGCGCGCGCAGGGTCGACCCGGCAAGCCCGGCCGTCGACATGTCCACGAGAAGGGCGCGGCCGTCGCGTCGGGGCGCTCCGAAGGCGATCGGGTTTGTGCCCAAGACAGGCGCCACGCCGCCATGCGCGGCCACCTTGGCGAAAGAGTTGCTCATGATCAGGGCGATCATGTCGGCCTTGGTCGCTTCGACAAGAAAGGCCGCCCCGGTGCCGAAAAAGTTGCTTCCGGACACGCTGACGCCGCCCATGCCGGCGGTTCCGGCAAGATCGATTGCATGCGCCATCGCGCGCTGCCCGGCTATCTGCCCGAACCCGTCGTCAGCATCCAGCGATCCGGCGCCTGACCCCAATTTCGTGAACCGCATGCGGGACGGTGACCGGATCGCGCCCGACCGCACTTTGGTGCAAAGGATCGACAGCCTCTCGCAGCCATGGTTTCGGCGGTCGACGAGATCGTTCCAGATCAGGTTTTCCGCAACACAAGCGGCCTCCTTAGCGTCTGCGCCGGATCGCACCAGTGCGTCTCGCATGAACTCCGACAGCATCTCGGGGAGGATTCTGCAGGGGGTGACCGTCATGTCCGGATCACGCCTTTCTTCTGGCTGAACATGATTTCGAGGATCCGGCTCGCAACGGGCACGCCTTCGTCACGGTTGGCGATAAGGTAATGATGATGCAATCCCGGTCCGATGTTCACCTCGTGGAAATAGGCGCCGCTTTCCTGCATCGGGGCCGTGTGATCGCGCACGATGACGTCCAGCCCGGCAAGGCGGACGTTCAGATTTGCGACGAGCTGCCCGCCCGCTTCGATGATTTCCGAATTGACAGCGTCACGAACCGAGCGGTTGTCGCGCGCGGCGTTTTCGTTCACGACATTCTTGACTGCTATACGCTGCCCTGCACTCGGACGGCTGCTTAGCGCGAGTTTCTGTCGCGTCAGGAAGCTGCGGCAGTCCACATCAATGTTCAGAGGGTTCAGCGCGACGATTGGTTTTCGTATCAGCCGATTTCGCGTCTCGTTCCTGATAAGTTGCCGCAAGGTGGCGCGTCCGTCTCCGATGACGGTTGGGCGGTCGCGTAGCACTGCATCCAGATACACGCCATCCAGGTAAAGCAAGCGGAGACTTGACCCTTCGAGGATAGGTTCGGCCAGAAGTTTCGCATTGAAACTGGCCGCGTGTCTGGCCGCCTGGCTTAACATCTCGTTGGAACGGATGCCCACGCTGACGCCGTTGCCGCCGCCGGTTCCACGCGCCGGTTTGACGACGATCCCGCCGGGATGACGCGCGAGGAAGGAACGCGCCTTCGCCAAATCGTCAATGGAGAAGACACAGTGATCCGGTACCGGATGCCCGAGCTTTGAAAGCAGTCCATAGGTCACGGCCTTGTCCGCCATGACCCGTGTCGTAATCGTATCGTCCAGCATAAGGTCCGAATGATGCACGAAGGTACATAGCGAACCGGCCTTGATTTGCGTCAGCCCATCGGTCTTTTCGACCTTGGCACTCACATCCCGGGCGGCCTCGGCCCAAAGACGATCATAAAATTCGTCGCGCAGCCCTCGAAACCGTCGCCGCTTGAGGACCGCGTCCAGATCCCGCAACTTTAGTAGGCGGCGCCTAAGCCTCTCGAAATGGTACTGCACGATCTTTGTAGCCTTGTTCGATTGCTACGGTGGCGTCATTCGTTGAATTGGCAACCCTCGGCGTTCAATTGATCATCAACCCAGGCATTCGAGAACCTGCCGCGCTTGACGTCCGCAACGTATTGACTCATCCGGTCACGGTTTTCCCTCAGCCGTTCGAGCGTGTCCTTGGCGGCCCAACTGGGCACGACGACAACGCCACTGCGGTCAGCGCTCACGATGTCGCCGGCTTGGACGACAACGCCTCCCAGGCTGATGGGGTAGTTTATCTCGCCCGGGCCGCGGTGAAGCGGGCCGAAAGGCGTGACCCCGATAGCATAGATCGGCAAGCCGCATTCCACGATCCCGGGCAGGTCGCGAACGAAACCATCTATGACAAAACCCGCAATCCCGCGGGATTTTGCCTTGTTGGCGATCAGGTCGCCCACAACCGCGGCTGTTTTGCTTTGGCTGGCATCGACGGCGATGACATCTCCGGGCTTGGCAAGATCGAGTGCCTTGTGGACCATCAGGTTGTCGCCGGGAAAGACCTTCACGGTGACGACCGTGCCGACAAGGCTCTTGTGATTGGCCAGGTTCTGAATGTCACTGCCCGTCGTGTACATCCGGTTCAAGGCGTCGGAGACATCCGTCGTCTCGAATTCACGGAAGCCATCTATGACGTCCTCGTCAACACGCGCGAATGATTTCCTGACCATGAAACCGGGACCCGGATTCATCTCGGACGACTTCGGCTTTGCAACGGCACCGTCGCTGGTTTCGAAACAATCTTTTTTCAATTTTCACCAAACTCTCAATAACATATTGTATGTAGTCTACTATCGTGCCGATCCGTGACACAGTCACTACGGTTCAATACTATTGCGAATAAAGCAATCAAAATGACAAAAATAAATTGTTTACGATTTAGCGAGGAGACCTTGATTGACCTTACCCAAAGCTGGTGTGCTTTTACTTGGTGGTGGCGAGAACGGCGTTTCTGTCGCGCGGAACCTATCGGCCCTCGGTATTCACGTTTCCGCGTCCGGCGAGCACGGTGCATGGGTGTTGAATTCGCGTTATTGCGACAAGCGCTATCCGGTGCCCAAGGGTGTTGACGCGTCGAGCTTCTGGAATGACCTCCTGCGATCCGATAGCGAATTGGAAGGATCTGTCATCTTTCCGCTTTGCGACGATTCAATCACGTTTGTCTGCCAGAACAAGGACTGGTTGGAGGAGCGATACATCTTGGAGGATTTCGATCCAGAGCTTCGCTTGGCCATGCTGGACAAGAAGGAAACGCTGGAAATAGCCAGGGCTGCTGGGGTGCCGACACCGAATTTCTGGACCGTCAACAGTGTCGAAGACCTTGATGCAATTCGGGACGAGATCACTTTCCCGGTTATGGTGAAGCCGATCCATTCGCATCTGTTCACCAAAGTGTTCGGGTGCAAATTGTTCATCATCAACAGCGATTTCGAAGAAGCGCGGCACAAGATCACGCTGGCTCAGTCGCACGGACTGAACGTCATGCTGGTCGAGATGATACCGGGTCCCGACTCGTTGCTGAGCAGTTACTACACCTATATCGACCAGCACGGCGAAAGGTTGTTCGATTACACGAAATGCGTCATCAGGCGCTATCCGATCAACCGTGGGGGCACCTGCCACCATAAGTCCGTGATACTGCCCGAAACCGCAGAGATGGGGCGGAGATTTTTCGGATACATGCCATGGCGGGGCACCGCCAACATAGAATTCAAAAGGGACGAGCGGGACGGTCAGCTCAAGGTCATCGAATGCAATCCACGTTTCACTGGCGGCCATGCCCTGGTGACGGCATCGGGCATGAAGATTGATGAATTCATCTATGCGCACCTGACCGGCCAGGAAAGGTTTGAGATGTCCCAGTCCAGCGAAGACATCAGGCTGTGGAACCCGTTGCGCGATATGTTTGCCTCGATCGAGCTCTACCGGCGTGGTGAACTCAGCGTGCGGGAGTGGCTTGCGAGCGTCAGGTCCGGCCGGAAGATCTATCCAATGTGGAGTGTGAATGACCCGCGGCCCGAACTGGCACGCCTGAGATACGTTTCAGGTCGGGTGATGGCCAGAAAGCTCTCGCGTTCGGACGGATGACCGCTCGCAGTCGACAGTATGGGATGCTGCTCTCAACCTGACAATCTGAGCCTGGCTCGAAACGGTCAATACGCTCCGCGCGACGCCATGAAAAGTCGTACGAATTTTCTGGGCCCAAGATTCTTCGTACGAAGAATCTTGGGCGGTCCCGCGCGGGATCACGGGCGATAGCGGCCGCTTTTGGGATCGACCGCCATCCAGTCGGGCAGCCCGACGAAATACTCGATCCCGAAGATCAGCAAACAGATCCCGATGATCGCGAAGACGAACTTGACCCGCCCCGCGCTTGGCGGGTTCTGCGCCCAGCGGGACATGCGAAACAGCCATCTGGGATTCATTGACGGGCCGGTCCCGTTCCGAAACCCATGACTTTTTCGCGCGGCATACCCGGCCCCCCTTGCATTTCGCGGGCCAGTTTACGACACAGTCCCATACCGCCACAACCCTACGGACCGATCTGCCCGCATGCCTTCCCACGCCGAAACCCGGACGCTGCCGTATACCGCGCAGCAGATGTACGATCTTGTCGCCGATGTCGGCTCTTACCCGGAATTCCTGCCCTGGACCGCCGCCGCGCGCGTGAACAGCATCACGCCGCAGGACGACGGCAGCAAGGTGATGGAGGCCGACCTGGTCATCAGCTTTCGCGTCTTCCGCGAACGGTTCAGCAGCCGGGTCGTCCTGTGGCCGGAACAGAAGCGGATCGAGACGGAATACCTCGATGGCCCGTTCCACCACATGCGCTCCAACTGGGAGTTCCGTGATATTGGCGAGGGCCAGTGCGAAGTCGGGTTCGACGTGGATTTCAAGTTCAAGAACAGGTTGTTGCAGGGCGCGGCGGAGCTGTTTTTCTACGAGGCGATGAAACGCATCGTGCGCGCCTTCGAGACACGGGCGGAAAAGCTTTATGGACGGGGTTGAGATCGGCGAACGGCTGGCCGGCTTCGCGCTCGGCGCAGTCACGGCGCAAAACGCGATGGAGATCCTGCGCCTGTCGCTGCTCGACTGGGCCGCCGTGAGCGTGGCCGGGCGGGACGAACCCGTGGCTACGGTCCTGCGCGAACAGGCTGCGGACGAAGGCGGCACCCCCCAGGCCACCCTCATCGGCAGCGAGTTGCGCATACCGGCCCGCATGGCGGCGCTGGTCAACGGGACGATCTCGCACGCGCTCGACTATGACGACACGCATTTTGCCCATATCGGTCACCCGTCCGTCGCCGTGATCCCCGCCGCCCTGGCCGTGGGCGAGGCGGTGGGCGCCTCCGGCCCCGCGATGCAGGAGGCCGCGCTGATCGGCGTCGAGGCCTCGATCCGCGTGGGTGTCTGGCTGGGCCGGGCGCATTACCAGGTGGGCTATCACCAGACCGCCACCGCCGGGGCCTTTGGCGCGACCTTGGCCGCCGGGAGGCTCATGGGGCTGACAAAGGGACAGATGCAGCACGCCATCGGCCTCGTCACCACCCGCGCCTCGGGCATCAAGGCGCAGTTCGGCACCATGGGCAAACCGATGAACGCGGGCCTTGCCGCCTCCAACGGTGTCGAGGCCGCGCAGCTGGCCGCGCGCGGATTTGTCAGCGCGCCGGGCGCGATGGACGGGCAGAACGGTTTCGGACCGACGCATCATGGCGAAGGGCAGGGCGCGGCGTTCGATACGCTGGGCCAAGAGTGGCTGTTCGAGAGCGTGCAGCACAAGTTCCACGCCTGCTGCCATGGCCTGCACGCCACGCTCGAGGCGTTGCGCGACCTCGACGCAGGCGCCGACGCGGTCGAGAGCGTGGAAATCACCACCCATCCCCGCTGGCTGAGCGTCTGCAACATCGCCACGCCCGAAAGCGGGCTTCAGTCGAAATTCAGCTACCGGATGGTCACCGCCATGGCGCTGACCGGGTACGACACCGCGCGGCTGGACACCTTCGACGACGCGCTGTGCGCCGACGCCGGCCTTGCCGCGCTGCGCGAACGGGTCAGCGTGCAGAGCGACGACAGCCTGACCGAGATGCAGGCCCGTCTGCGCGTGACGCTGAAGGACGGCAGCGTGCAGGAGCTCTTTCACGACCTCGACGCCGATCCGGGCCTGGCCGCGCGCCAGAACCGCGTGCGCGCCAAGGCGGCCACGCTGCTGGGCGAAGGCCGGGCCGACGCGATCTGGCAGGCGATCGAGGCCGACGCCCCGCCGGAGGAATTCGCGGCGCTGCTGGTCCGTTAGACCTCGCCGGTCAGTCCATGGAGAAAATGACCGCGTCCTTCGGCAGGTCGACCACGCTGCCGTCATACTTAGGCAGGTCGTCGTCGATCATCAGCCACGGCAGGCGGCTGCGGTAATGCACGTGAAATGCCGGTTGCACAGCGCCCGGATTCTCCAGCGACGCGGCATAGACATGCATGTCGCCCGGGTAGTGATCCGCCTCGAACGCCATGGGCGTGCCGCAGGCGGCGCAGAAATGCCGGTAAGCGCCGGGCGAGCTCTCGCGGGTCGCGGGCGCCGTGCCGGTCCAGCGGAACGCCGCCACCGGCACGCCCAGCCACGCCACCACCGGCGCCCCGCAATTGCGGCGGCAGTCGTCGCAATGGCAATAGCAGGCCCAGTTGGGCGGTCCCTCGAATGCCCAGCGCGTTGCACCGCAATGGCAATGGCCGCGTGTCGTCATGTCGTGTCGTCCTTCGCTGACGGCGCCGTACCATCCATGTCCGCAGGGCAGGGCGTCTAGCCGATCCCCTGCAAGAGCAGGTCCAGCGCATGATCGCGCGCCTGTGCCCGTACCTCGGCGCGGCCCAGGGCACCGAACTCTACCGTTTCCACCTGTGTCACCCGGCCCACGCGGGCCAGCCCGAAACAGACCCGTCCCTCGGGCTTGTGCTCGGACCCGCCGGGGCCGGCAATGCCGGTGATCGACACCGCCACATCCGCCTCGGAATGGTCCAGCGCGCCTTCGGCCATCTCCCGCGCGATCTCCTCCGAGACCGCGCCATGCGCCTCCAGCGTGTCGGCCCGAACGCCCAGCATCTGCTGCTTGGCGGTGTTGGAATAGGTCACGAACCCCCGCTCGACCACCGCCGAGGAGCCCGCGATATCGGTCAGCGCGGCGGCCACCATGCCGCCGGTGCAGGATTCTGCCGTGGCGACCATCAGCCCCGCCGCCTTGGCGGCGTTCAGCACGGCCTCGGCGCTCACAGCCCCAGCACCCCGTGCGATAGCCACGCGAAGAGCATGACCCCCAGCGCGGCGAAAAGCCCCGCGATCACGTCATCCAGCATCACGCCCAATGGCCCGCCCTGCCGGTCAGCCCAGCCCACCGGGCCGGGTTTCCATATGTCGAAGAGGCGGAACAGCAGGAAGGCCGTCACGAAACCCGGCCACAATGCGGTCAGCGCCGCGCCTGCATGGGTGGCCCCGATCGACACGGGCAGGAAGGCCAGCCATTGCCCGGCGACCTCATCAATAACGATCTCGCTCGGGTCGTGATCGTCTTTTCCCTTTGTTTCCAGTGCAGTCGCCCACCACCCTAAGGCAAATGAGGCGACCACGCCCAAGCCCAACAGTACCGGCCCGCCAAGCACATGCAACAGAGCCGCCACAGGCAGGGCTGCCAGCGAGCCCCAGGTCCCCGGTGCCGGGCGCAGGTAGCCCACGCCGCCGAAAGTCGCGATCAGCTGCGCCGCCCTCATGGCCGCACCAGCGTCGCCACGGCCTGTGCCGCGATGCCTTCGCCGCGACCGGTAAAGCCCAGCCGCTCGGATGTTGTGGCCTTGACCGACACGCGCTCCACCTCCAGTCCCATGATCTCGGACACCCGCGCCTGCATCGCCGCGGCATGCGGCCCGATCTTGGGCGTCTCGCAGATGAGGGTCAAATCCACATTGGTGATGCGAAACCCCTTTTCGGCGGCCAGACCCGCCGCGTGGGACAGAAAGACATGGCTTTCCGCCCCTTTCCACTGCGGATCGCTGGGCGGGAAGTGCCGGCCTATGTCGCCCTCGGCCATCGCGCCATAGATCGCGTCGGCCAGCGTGTGCAGCCCCACATCGGCGTCAGAATGCCCCTGCAGCCCCCTGTCATGCGGGACCGCCACGCCGCACAGCATCACGTGGTCGCCGGGGCCGAAACGGTGCACGTCAAAGCCGGTTCCGGTGCGTATGTCCATGGGGCCTCTCAGGATGGTCTCGGCCCGGGCGAAATCCTCGGGCGTGGTGATCTTCAGGTTGCTTTCGCGCCCGGGCAGGATGCGAACGGGGATGCCCGCGGCGCGGGCCACCGCGACATCGTCGGCGGCGTCCTCGGGCGCGGTGGCGTGGGCGGCAACGATCACGTCGCGGGCAAAACCCTGCGGTGTCTGCGCCCGGTAAAGCCCGGCGCGATCCTGCGTGCGGCTCACCAGCCCGTCCTGGCCAAGCCATAGCGCATCGCTGACCGGAAGGGCCGGGGCCGCCGCCGGGCAATCGGGGCCAAGCGCGGCGATGACATCGGCGATCTGGTCCGGGGACACGCAGCACCGCGCCGCGTCGTGGATCAGCACATGGGCCACATCCGTCCCCTCCAGCGCGGCCAGACCGTTGCAAACCGAGCCCGCCCGCGTGGCCGCGCCTTCGGTCAACGTGACCCCTGTCTCGCCCGTCAGTTCGGCCATGTCGTCGGGATGCACCACCACCACGATCCGCTCGATCGCCGGCACCGCGCGGAACGCCGCCAGCGTCCAGTCGATCACCCGTTTGCCGGCCACGCGCTGCCATTGCTTGGGCCGTTCGCCCCCGGCGCGGGTGCCACGCCCTGCGGCGACGATGATGGCTGCGGTGCTCATACGCTTTGCTTACGCAAGCAGGCTGGGGCATGCAATGGGGGCGTCATTGCGGGCATCTGCTTAATTTTTAATCACTCGCACTTTTTTGATTTCAAATTGGGCATGCATAAATTGTACTTGGCGCCGCACGGACATAAAAGCTCCACATGCTCATTCGTTAGGCACCCATGCTCAACATCGGCCCCCGAAACCTACATCCCCCGGTCCTTCTTGCCCCGCTCGCGGGCATTACGGACCTGCCATTCCGCACCCTCGTCAGCCGGTTCGGTGCGGGGCTCGTGGTCAGCGAGATGGTCGCCAGCCAGGAAATGGTGCAGTCCAAGCCCGGCGTGCGCGAGAAGGCGGAATTGGGTTTCGAAGCGGCGGACACCTCCGTGCAACTGGCGGGTCGCGAGGCGCATTGGATGGCCGAGGCCGCCCGCCAGGTCGAGGGCAATGGCGCCAAGGTGATCGACATCAACATGGGCTGCCCCGCCAAGAAAGTGACCAGCGCCAGCGGCTCTGGCGCCAGCGGGTCGGCGCTGATGAAGGATCTCGACCACGCGCTGTCGCTGATCGAAGCGGTGGTCGGCGCGGTCTCGGTCCCCGTGACGCTGAAAACCCGGCTGGGCTGGGACGATACCAACCTGAACGCGCCCGAGCTGGCGCGACGCGCCGAAGGGGCAGGGGTGCGCATGATCACCATCCACGGGCGCACCCGGTGCCAGTTCTACAAGGGCTATGCCGACTGGGCCGCGATCCGCGCCGTAAAAGATGCGGTCAGCATCCCCGTCATCGCCAATGGCGACATCACCGGCACACCCACAGCCCGCGACGCGCTGATGAAGTCCGGCGCGGACGGCGTGATGATAGGCCGCGGCGCACAGGGCCGCCCGTGGCTGCTGGCACAGGTGGCGCACGAGCTGCACGGCACGCCCGCGCCGCAGATCCCCGAGGGCGGGGACCTGACGCGACTGGTGCAGGATCATTACGACGCCATGCTTTCCTTCTATGGCAGCGATCTGGGCATCCGCGTCGCCCGCAAGCACCTGGGCTGGTACATGGACGGGCGCGACACGCCCCAGGCCTTGCGCAAGCGCATCCTGACCGAACGCGACCCCGCCAATGTCAACCGCCTGCTCGAAGACGCCATGAGCGCCCCCGAAAGGACCGCCGCATGACCGGATTGGACGAAATGGTCTGGACCTCGCTGCCGGTGCCCGGGCTGATCCTCGACGGGCAGGACCGCATCGCGCAGATCAACCCCGCCGCCGAGGGCTTCCTGATGACCTCGGCCCGCTCGATCGTCGGCCAGCCCGTATGGGACAAGCTGGCCGTCGACGCGCCCATCGAAGAGGCGCTGGAACGCGCCCGAGAGAAATCCGCGCCGCTTTTCGTCAATGACGTGGACGTGGGCACCGGCGACCGCGCGCCGATGCAGTGCAACCTGCAAATCGCGCCGGTCTCGGGCTGGGACGATCACATGATCCTGCTGATCTCGCCCCGCGAACTGGCGGGCCGCGTGACGCAAAGCCAATCGGTCAAATCCGCCGCCAAGTCCGCCATCGGCATGGCGGAAATGCTGGCGCATGAAATCAAGAACCCGCTCGCCGGCATCACCGGCGCGGCGCAGCTTCTGTCGATGAACCTCGACCAGGACGACCTTGAACTCACCGACCTCATCGTGTCGGAAAGCCGCCGCATCGTCGGCCTGCTGGAACAGGTCGAGCAGTTCGGCAACGTGAGCCTGCCCAAGCTGCGTGCGGTCAACCTGCATGACGTGCTCGATCGCGCCCGCCGCTCGGCGCTGGTGGGCTTTGCCGCGCACATGACCATTGTCGAGGATTACGACCCGTCGCTGCCGCTGGCGCTGGCCGATTCCGACCAGCTCTTGCAGGTGATCCAGAACCTGCTGAAGAACGCGGCCCAGGCCGCGGGCGACAAGGGCGGCACGATCACCCTGCACAGCTATTACGAGCAATCCCTGCGCGTCCGCCGCGACGGCGGGGGGCCGGGCAAGTCGCTGCCTCTGCAGATCGAGGTGATCGACGACGGCCCCGGCCTGCCGCCCGAAATCGCCGGCAACGTGTTCGAACCGTTTGTCTCGGGCCGCGAGAACGGCACCGGCCTCGGCCTCGCGCTCGCAGCCAAAATTGTCTCGGACCTCGATGGCTGGCTTTCGGTCAACTCGGTGCCGGGACGCACAGTATTCAGGATATCGCTGCCGCGCGCCGGCAAGGACATGGAGGAAAGCTAGATGGATGGCACGGTACTGGTCGCCGATGACGACCGCACGATCCGCACGGTTCTGACGCAGGCCCTGACGCGGGCGGGGTGCCGGGTGCACGCCACCTCGTCCCTGACCACGCTGATGCGTTGGGTGGGCGAGGGCAAGGGCGACGCGGTGATCACCGACGTCATGATGCCCGACGGCAATGGGCTGGAAATGCTGCCCAAGATCAACCAGGACCGCCCCGGCATGCCGGTGATCGTGATCTCGGCCCAGAACACCATCATGACCGCCATCCAGGCCGAAGAGGCCTCGGCCTTCGACTATCTGCCCAAGCCGTTCGACCTGCCCGACCTGATGAAGCGCACCGCCCGCGCGCTCGACGCCCGGACCACTCGCACCCCGGCCGAGGCGAAGTCCGAGGACCGCCCGGACGAGTTGCCGCTGGTCGGGCGCACCGCGGCGATGCAGGGGCTTTACCGCGTCGTCGCGCGGCTGATGAATACCGACCTGCCGGTGCTGATCACCGGCGAATCCGGCACCGGCAAGACGCTCATCGCCCGCGCGATCCACGATTTTTCCGACCGGCGCACGCTGCCCTTCGTCACCGTCACACCCAGCGACCTGGCCGATCTGGAAGGGCCCGCGCGGGTCATGGCCCGCGCCAAGGGCGGCACCATCGTGCTGGACGGGGTGGGGGACCTCAGCACCGATGCGCAGGCCCGCGTCGTGCGGATGATGGATGCGCCCGGCGATCACGTGCCGCGCTTCATGGCCACGTCCCTTGGGCGTCTGGCCGACCGACTGGAAGAGGGCAAGCTGCGCGAGGATCTCTATTACCGCCTGTCTGGGGCCGTGGTCGAGGTGCCGTCCCTGCGCGCCCGCGTCGACGACATCCCGCTTCTGGCCCAGCACTTCCTGCTGAAGGCCGAGCGCGAGGGCCAACCGCCCCGCACGTTGTCCGAGGATGCGATGGAGCTGATGCGCGCCTACAGCTGGCCGGGCAACGTGAGGCAGCTCGAAAACGCGGTGCAGCGTCTTGGCCTGACCGCGCGGTCGGCCGAGATCACCCGCTCCGAGGTCGAGGCGGTGCTGGGCAACCAGCCCGAGGCCGCGCCCGTGGTCGGTGGCGGCGGCGGTGAGACCCTTTCGACCTCGATCTCGCGCCACCTGCGCCGCTACTTCGACCTGCACGGCAACACCCTGCCGCCACCGGGCCTCTATGGGCGAATCCTCAAGGAAATGGAGATGCCCCTGATCGAGATCGCGCTCGATGCGACGGGCGGGAACCAGGCCAAATGTGCCGACCTTCTGGGCATTAACCGCAATACATTGCGCAAGAAAATCACCGACCTTGATATTCGCGTGACACGGCGCCGCAAGTTGATGTAAAACTGCAACATCACTGTGGCCCTTCGGAAGCTCTGCCAGGTTCCAAGCCACATCTGGAGGTCTGGCGCATCCCGCGCCACAACCTGATGGGGGGATTGCGTGGCTGTAAAAGCACGCAGACTGACGTGGGAAAAGCTCGGGCGCCTTCGGCGCATGAAACGCGTGCGCAATGCCGCCGCCTTCAGCCTTGTCGTGCTTGGCCCCGTTCTGGCGCTTCTGACCTATCTGGTGATGGGCCCGCTCGATCAGGGCAGTTCGTCCAACGTTCTGCGCATCATCCTGCTGGCCGACATGGTCTACATTATCATGGTCGCCGCGCTGGTGCTACAGCGCGTCGCCCAGATGGTCGCCGCCCGCCGCCGCAAATCAGCGGGCTCGCGCCTGCACCTGCGCCTGACGGGGGTCTTCGCCCTGATGGCGCTTTTGCCCACGATCACCGTCGCCGTCTTCGCCACGCTGTCGGTGAACATGGGGCTCGAGGCATGGTTCTCCGACAGGGTGGGGCGCGTCGTCGACAACTCCGTTGCCGCGGCGCAGGCCTACGAGGATGAACACCGCCGCGATCTGCTGGTCGATGCCCGCGCCCTGGCGTCGCTGATCAACGCCACCAAGCGCGCCGCCGTTTTCCTGGATGATGGCGACATCCGCCAGATCCTGTCGCGCGGCCAGCGCGAAATCCAGCGCGGCCTGCGCGAGGCGTTCGTCATCGACGGCACCGGCGACATCCGCTCGCGCGGGGAACGCTCCTACCTTTTCGACTACGAGGAACCCTCGCGCGAGATGTTCGACGAGGCCAACGAAGAGGGCGTCGTCATCATCCGCGACTGGGACAACAACGAATTCCGCGCGCTTCTTCCCCTGGAGGAGATCCCCGACCGCTATCTCTACGTCAGCCGCAATGTCGACGGCGACATCCTCAGCCTGCTGGATGACACGCAGGAAACCGCGCGCTTCTACCAGCAGCGCGAGGACGAGCGCGACCGCGTGCTCTTCGAGTTCGGCGTGCTCTATCTCGGTTTCGCGCTGATCCTGATCCTTGCCGCCGTCTGGCTGGGCATGTGGTTTGCCGAACGTCTCAGCCGTCCCGTGGGCCGCCTGACCAGCGCGGCGCAGCGCGTGGGCGAGGGCGATCTGGACACCCAGGTGCGCGAAGAGGATGCCGATGACGAGATCGGCATGCTCTCGACCTACTTCAACCAGATGACACGGCAATTGAAGCAACAGCGCGACACGCTGCTGACCAACACCGAGCAGATCGAACGCCGCCGGCGGCTGTTCGATTCCGTGCTGGGCTCGGTGTCGTCCGGCGTGGTGGGGCTGGATGCCAAGGGCCGGGTCACTTTCGTCAACCGCGCCGCCGAACGCCTGCTCGACTGGCAGGAGGACCAGCAATCGCTGGCGCTTTCCGTGGCGATCCCGGAATTCGGCGCGCTCTTTGACCGGCTGAAGGAGTCCAACACCGGCTTCGCGCAGGAAGAGATCAAGGTCAGCCGCACGGGCCGGATGGAAAACCTGCTGGTGCGCATGTCGACCCGTAGCAATGACGGCGGCCGACGCGAAGGCTACGTGGTGGCCTTCGACGACGTGACCGACCTCGTGACCGCCCAGCGCATGGCCGCCTGGGGCGACGTCGCCCGCCGCATCGCGCACGAGATCAAGAACCCTCTGACCCCGATCCAGCTGTCGGCGGAACGCATCAAGCGCAAGTTTACCCGCGTGCTGGATGACGAACAGGCCGCCAGCCTGGAACAGCTGACAGACGTGGTCGTGCGCCAAACCAACGATTTGCGCCGCATCGTCGACGAGTTTTCCAAGTTCGCCCGCATGCCCGAACCGCAGACCAAGGTCGAAAGCCTGACGCACCTGCTGCGCGAGGCGGTCCTGCTGCAGGAAGCCGGGCAGCCCGATGTCACGTTTGAGGCCACGCTGACCGATGACGCGCTGATGGCCGAAGTTGACGGCACCATGTTGCACCAGGCGCTGACCAACCTGATCAAGAACGCCGGCGAAGCCATTGAAAGCCTTTATGAAAAAGAAGGCTCCGACGGGCACCAGCCGCAGATCCGCGTCACCAGCACGCGCGAGGACGACGCGGCCGTGATCTGCATCTCCGACAACGGCATCGGCCTGCCCGAGGATCGCTCGCGCCTGTTCGAGCCTTACGTGACCACCCGCGAAAAGGGCACCGGCCTTGGCCTGCCCATCGTGAAGAAAATCATCGAGGAACATGGCGGCAGCCTTGGCCTGGAAGACGCCGAGCCCTTCGCCGAGGGCGCGCGCCCCGGCGCCATGGCCGTGATCCGCCTTCCCCTGACTCGGGCCGAGGCCGCGCCGGATACCGACCCCGATTCCGACCCCGATTTGAACGAATATGACCAACGACAGGCCGTATGAGGTAGACCCATGAGTGACATCCTGATTGTCGACGACGAACGCGATATCCGCGAACTGATTTCAGACATCCTGCAGGACGAAGGCTTCACGACCCGCCTCGCGGGCAATTCCGACGAGGCCATGGCCGAGATCCGGAACCAGCCGCCGGGCCTGCTGATCCTCGACATCTGGCTGAAAGACAGCAACATGGACGGGATCGACATCCTCAAGGCGGTCAAGCGCGACTTCCCCGAGGTGCCGGTGGTGATCATCTCGGGCCACGGCAATATCGAGATCGCGGTGGCGGCCATCAAGCAGGGCGCCTACGACTTCATCGAGAAACCCTTCAACATCGACCAGCTGATGGTGGTGATCCGCCGCGGCATGGAAACCAGCCGCCTGCGCCGCGAGAACCTCGCGCTCAAGCGGCAGGGCAGCGGCCCCGCCGACATGCTGGGCGAAAGCCCCGTCTTCCGCACGCTGGTGGGCCAGCTGGACAAGGTCACGCGGTCGAATGGCCGGGTGATGCTGTCTGGCCCTGCCGGCTCGGGCAAGGAGCTGGCGGCGCGCTACATCCACGCCAATTCCGACCGTGCCAATGGCCCCTTCGTCTGCGCCGGCTGCGCCTCGATCGAGCCCGACCGGATGGAAGAGGTCCTCTTCGGGCGCGAGGCCGAGGACGGCACCGTCACCGCCGGCCTGCTGGAAGAGGCCAATACCGGCGTCATCTATTTCGACGAGGTCGCCGACATGCCCCTGGTCACGCAGGGCAAGATCCTGCGCGTGCTGGTCGATCAGACCTTCCTGCGGGTGGGCGGCAGCGACAAGGTGCAGGTCGACCTGCGCGTCATCTCCTCGACCAGCCGCGATCTCGAGGCCGAGATCCAGGCCGACAGGTTCCGCCGCGAGCTTTACCACCGCCTGAACGTGGTGCCGATCGCCGTACCCAGCCTCGAGGACCGGCGCGAGGACATACCGGTACTGGCGGCCTATTTCATCGAAAAGCTCAACAGCGAACAGGGCCTGCCCATCCGCGCCCTGGCCGACGAGGCGGCGGCGCTCCTGCAGACCATGCGCTGGCCCGGCAACGTCCGTCAGCTGCGCAACGTGATCGAGCGCGTGCTGATCCTGGGCGAGTCCAACGGTGACATCACCGCGCGCGAAATCCCCGGCGACAGCGCCACGCCCAGCGACGGGGATCGCGTTGTCCTGTCGGGCACGGTGGCCACCATGCCCCTGCGCGAGGCCCGCGAGGCGTTCGAGCGTGAATACCTGATGACCCAGATCAACCGCTTTGGCGGCAATATCAGCCGCACGGCGGAATTCGTCGGCATGGAACGCAGCGCCCTGCACCGCAAGCTGAAATCGCTGGGGGTCGTCACCGGGACCAAGGGCGCACGCGTGTCCGACGAGGAAGAGGACAGCCAGCAGGCCGCGACGGGCTGACAGGGCAGGGTATCGCGTACACGCTGCGCTTCCCCTGGTCAAAAACATCCCCGCCGGAGGCAAACCCGAGACGACCCCGCCGCCGAGATATCAAGCGCGCCGCAGGCGCTCCTTTAGGCGACGCAGACCTACTCGGGGTTCACGATCTGGTATTTCCCGCCCTTGATGCGGATCGCGCAGGAGTTTTCCGTCAGTGGCGGCTGCACCCGCGTCGCGGTGATCACCGTGGCCTCCACCACCTCGGGCGGGCAGGGCTTCAGGCTGACCTTCTGGTATCCCTGGTCGGCCATGCATTGCTTGGCCACCCGTGCGCGCAGCCCCTCGTTGGCGTCATAGCTTTCCCACCGCCCGGGCGACAGCAGCACCCGGACCGTCTTGCACGCGCCCGCCGCGTTGCAGACCGGGCGATAGCTGTAGGTCGGCGGGATATAGCGCGTCAGCGTGCGCACCGGCACTTCGCGCAGCGCCGCCACGTCACATTGCGTGCGGTCCCGCGCGACCCCGCTCACCGGGGCGCCTTCCTTGTAATAGACAGTGGTCGGCAGGCAGCCCGCCAACAGCGGCGCGACACAGGCGAAAATCGGGACAAGGTACCATCTCATAACCGCCAGCTTATCCGCAAATCCGCGCAGGACAAAGCAATTGACCGTGACTGCCCCATCTGTCATGCAAAGCCCTCGATTGGGTCAATAAGGGCACAGCCCATGAAGGTCATCATCTGCGGGGCAGGGCAGGTCGGCTGGCAGATCGCGCGCCACCTGTCGGGCGAACGCAACGACGTCACCGTCGTCGACAACAACCCCGACCTGGTTCGCCGCGCGACCGAGACGCTGGACGTGCAGGGCATCAACGGCTTTGCCAGCTATCCCAACGTGCTGGACCAGGCCGGGGCGCGCGATGCCGACATGATCATCGCCGCCACCTACTCGGACGAGGTCAACATGGTCACCTGCCAGGTGGCGCATTCGGTCTTTTCCATCAACCGAAAGATCGCCCGCCTGCGCAGCCAATCCTACCTGGACGCGATCTACTCCGACCTCTACCGCCGCGACCACATGCCCATCGACGTGGTGATCTCGCCCGAGCGCGAGGTGGCCGAGGCCGCGCTGCAACGCCTTGCCGCCCCCGCCGCCTTCGACACCGAAACCTTCATGGAAGGAAAGGCGCAGCTTCTGGGCCTGCGGATCGAGGATGACTGCCCGATCGTCAACACGCCCCTGCGACAGTTGACGGATCTCTTTTCGACCCTCGAAGTGGTGGTCGTGGCCATCCGCCGCGACGGCAAGCTGTTCGCGCCCGAGGCCGAGGACCAGCTTTTCGTCGGCGACGACGCCTATGTTTTCGCGCCCTCCGAGGACGTGCCGCGCACGATGGAGGTTTTCGGCAAGACCTCGCAGTCACAGGAACGGCTGGTCATCATCGGCGGCGGAAATATCGGCCTCAGCGTCGCCAAGCGGATTGAGAAGCGCGGCAAGCGCACCCGGGTCAAGGTGATCGAGCGCGACCGCAAGGTGGCCGAACGCGCCGCCGACGCGCTGGAACGCACCATCGTGCTCAACGGCGACGGGCTGGACGCGCAATTGCTGGCCGAGGCGAATATCTCGCGCACCGATGCGGTGCTGGCGGTGACAGACGACGACAAGACCAACATGCTGGCCGCCGTGCGCGCCAAGTCCGAAGGCTGCCCTTTCTCCATCGCGCTGATCAACGACCCCACGCTCTTGCCGATGATGGAGCCGTTGGGCATCGACGCCTATATCAACCCGCGCTCCACCACCGTCAGCTCGATCCTGCGCCATGTCCGCCATGGCCGCGTGCGCTCGGTCTATTCCATCGGCGATGCCGAGGCCGAGGTGATCGAGGCCGAGGTCATGTCCACGTCCAACATCGCCGGCGCCGCGATCCGCGCGATCGACTTTCCCGAAGGGGTGCTTGTGGGGGGCGTGCTGCGGGACGGCAAGGTGCTGAAACCCTCCGGGTCCATGCGGATCGAGGCGGGCGACGTGGTGGTGATCTTCGCGCTGGCCTCGGATGTGGGCCGGGTGGAACAGCTCCTGCAGGTCTCGATTGATTTCTTCTGAGACATCCTCGCCGGGCCTCACGGCCCGTCTGCTGCGGTTCCCACTCATCCTCGTACTGACCGGGATCGCCAGCATCGCCATGCTCGGCCCCGCGCTGCACGCCTTCGTGCAGGACGATCATTCCGTCGCCCGCGCGTTTCTCTATTCCAGCGTGCTGGGGGTCACCTTCATCCTGCTCGTCGGCCTGGCCATCGCGGGCCGCCGGCAACAGGACAATTCGGACATCCAGAACCTCGCTTCGCTGGCGCTGGCCTATACCGCGCTGCCGGTGTTCCTGGCGCTGCCCTTCTACGAGGGGCTGGAGACGACGCGCTTCCTCAACGCCTATGTCGAGATGGTGTCGTGCCTGACGACGACCGGCGCCACTCTCTTTGACAATCCCGCGCGGCTGGTCGACAGCTTGCATCTGTGGCGCGGTGTGGTCGGCTGGTTCGGCGGGCTTCTGATCTGGATTGCCGCCTCGGCCGTGCTGGCGCCCATGAACCTTGGCGGGTTCGAGATCACCGTCTCGGCTGAACCGGGGCAGGGGGAGGATGCGCTCAGCCGGTTCCGCCGCGCCAGCTCTGCCCGTCGCATCGCGCAAAGCACGCAGGCGCTGGCGCCCGTCTATGTGGGCCTCACCGGGGTCGTGTGGTTCCTGCTTGTGATCGGCGGTGACCGTCCGCTGGTGGCGGCGGTGCATGCCATGTCCACGATGGCCACCAGCGGCATCTCCGCCGTCGGCGGGGTCGAGAATGCCGGCAGCGGCTTTGGCGGCGAGATCGTGATCTTCCTGTTCATGTTCTTCGCCCTGTCGCGGCTGACCTTTTCGTCGGACACGCTGACCAGCAAGTCCACCAGCGTGCTGGGCGACCCCGAGTTCCGCATCGGCTGTGCATTGGTGCTGGGCGTGCCGCTGGTCCTGTTCTCGCGCCACTGGCTGGGCGCCTTCGACGTCGACCAGGTCGAGGATTTGGGCCAGGCACTGCAGGCGCTCTGGGGCGGCACGTTTACCGTCATGTCCTTCCTGTCCACCACCGGCTTTCAAAGTGCGGCGTGGGAGGCCGCGCAATCCTGGTCGGGTCTCGGCACGCCGGGGCTGTTGCTGATGGGGCTGGCGATGTTCGGCGGCGGCGTGGCCACCACGGCGGGCGGTGTGAAACTCCTGCGGATCTACGCGCTCTACCTCAACGGCCAGCGCGAGATGGAGCGGCTGATCCATCCCTCCTCGGTGGGCCGCGCGGGGGTCCACACCCGCCGCATGCGGCGCGAGGGCGCCTTCGTGGCGTGGATCTTCTTCATGCTTTTCGCGCTGTCGCTGGCATTGGTGACCGTCCTGATGGCGGCCTTCGGCGAGGACCTGCAGAACGCCATCGTACTCTCGACCGCCGCGCTGGCCACCGCCGGGCCGCTCACGCAAGTCGGCGCCGACGCGCCCATCGCCCTGCTTGAAATGCACCCGGCGGCCAAGCTGGTCTTTTCCGCCGCGATGGTGCTGGGCCGGATGGAGACGCTGGCCCTGATCGCGCTTTTCAACCCCAGCCTGTGGCGCCGCTGACCGTCGGGAATATCCGCCCCGCGCGGCAATGTTGTCACACTCCTGAAACACCACCCCGGCAAGACACCGCAACGATTTGATTTTTGGGCTGGAAACTCCGAAACGCGCACTCCATACTCCCTCCCGAGGGAGACCGGGGCCGCAAGAGGCCTCATGCAAGAACAAAGGCTATAAAAACAATGGCGACAGACCGACAAAATCTGCAAGACGCATTTCTGAATCAGGTACGCAAGACCAAGATCCCGGTCACTGTTTTCCTTATCAATGGCGTCAAACTGCAAGGTGTCATCACCTGGTTCGACAATTTCTGCATCCTGCTGCGCCGCGACGGGCAGTCACAGCTTGTCTACAAGCATGCCGTGTCCACGATCATGCCGTCCCAGCCGGTCAGCCTGTACGAGGGCGATGACGGGTCTTGACCCAGACCGACGTTTCGGACACCCGCGCCTGGGTCCTGCACCCGGATATCCCCAGTTCAGACCGCGAGCGTGACCCCGCGCTCGCGCTCGAAGAAGCCGTGTCGCTGGCCCACGCCTTGCCGGGGCTGGAGGTGCTGGGCGGCTCGGTCGTGCGCCTGCGCGATCCGCATCCCGGCATGCTCTTCGGCAAGGGCAAGATGGCCGAACTGCAGCAGCTTGTCGAAGACAACGAGGTCGAGCTGGTTCTGATCGACGGGCCGGTGTCGCCCGTGCAGCAGCGCAATCTCGAAAAGAAGCTGGGCGTCAAACTGCTGGACCGGACCGGGCTGATCCTCGAGATTTTCTCGGACCGCGCCGCCACCCGCGAGGGCGTGCTTCAGGTCGAGATGGCCGCGCTGTCCTACCAGCGTACCCGGCTGGTGCGGGCCTGGACCCACCTCGAACGTCAGCGCGGCGGATTGGGCTTTGTCGGCGGCCCCGGCGAGACGCAGATCGAGGCGGACCGCCGCGCCATCGACGAACAGCTCGTCCGCCTGCGCCGCCAGCTGGAAAAGGTCGTGAAGACCCGAACCCTGCACCGTGCCGCCCGCGCCAAGGTGCCGTTCCCCATCGTGGCGCTGGTGGGCTACACCAACGCCGGCAAGTCGACGCTCTTCAACCACCTCACCGGGGCCGAGGTCATGGCCAAGGACATGCTTTTCGCCACGCTCGACCCCACCATGCGCAAGATCGCGCTTCCCGGTGGTGGCCCCGAGGTAATCCTGTCCGACACCGTCGGGTTCATCTCCGATCTGCCCACCGAACTGGTGGCCGCCTTCCGCGCCACGCTCGAGGAAGTGCTGGCCGCCGACCTGATCGTCCATGTCCGCGACATCTCGCACCCCGAGACCGAGGACCAGGCCGGCGACGTGCACGAGATCCTCACCAGCCTCGGCGTGCTGGAAACCACGCCGCAGATCGAGGTCTGGAACAAGATCGATCGTCTGACCCCCGAGGACCGCACCCTGGTCGAAAACCGCGCCAGCCGGATGGAGAACGTACAGCTTCTGTCCGCCATCACCGGCGAGGGCATGGACGCGCTCAGCGATACCATCATCACCCGGCTGGCGGGCACCACCCATGTCGAGACGTTCACCTTGGGCTTTGACGCCGGTCGCAAACGCGCATGGCTCTTCGAAAAGGGGCTTGTCGAGGACGAGGTGCAGGACGAGGACGGCTATACCCTGACCGTGCGCTGGAACGAGACGCAGAAATCGCAGTTCGACGGGCTTTGAGCACACCGCGTCTCGCGGCCTCGTGATTTGCGAAAACCGACGCGCATGCCGATCTAGCGGCCAGAAGCACCCGAAAGGACGCAAGACATGGCCAAGACCTTCCACGAACTCGCCTTCACCGACGCGGTCCGCGCCATGCAGGAAAAACAGGGCTCGGCGGCGATGTACGCCCGCAGTCTTGCCCCCGATGCCCCCGCCGACGACCGTCTTGGCCCCAACGAGGCACAGTTCATCGCCCTGCGCGACGGCTTCTACCAGGCCACGGTCAGCGCCACGGGCTGGCCCTATGTGCAGTTTCGCGGCGGCCCGCGCGGCTTTCTGAAAATGCTGGATGACCAGACGCTGGGCTATGCGGATTATCGCGGCAACCGCCAGTATATCTCCACCGGCAACCTGGCGGACAACGACCGTATCTCGCTTATCCTGATGGACTACCCCAACAGCGCCCGGCTCAAGATTCTGGGCCGCGTGAGGATCAGCGACGATCCCGACCTGATATCCCGACTGATGGACGAGGGCTACAAGGCGCGCCCAGAACGGGCCGTGGTCATCACCGTCGAAGGCTTCGACTGGAATTGCCCGCAGCACATTCCCGTCCGTCTGACCATGGAGGAACTCGACCCCATCCTCGCGCCGTTCCAGCAGGAACTGGCCAGTCTGCGGGCCGAGAACGCCGAACTCAAGGCCCGGTTGGACGCGGCTCAGTCGCTGTGAACCAGCCGCAGGTAGGGCCGCTCGCTGGGATGTGACAGCTCCGCGGGCTGCTCCTGGCGCGCTTTGGGGGCAGGACGGGTCTTCGGGGTCGGGGCGGCCAGTGCCGCCTGCTCTTCACTGAATCCGGTGACCTTGGTGTCGGACAGGTCCAGCGGCGTCACCTTGCTCTCCACGATCTTGAACCGGCGCGGCGTGGTGCCGATCGGCCCCGAGGACACGAAACACCCTAGCGCACGCGAGATATCGCCCAGGTCGCTGCGCAGCGGCAGCACGATCAGCGTCGCGGCCATCGCCGCGCGGCGCAGGCCGCCGGGCGCTGTCAGGTCCATCCGCAGCGTCGCAGGCCGCTCGAACAGGTCGACCATCGCGTCGGCCAGCCGCCCCCGATCCTCGGGCGCGATCAGCGCCGACAGGGGCATGCCGCGTACTTCCATGCCCATCACGTCCGACAGATGCGTGCCGGTGATCCGAAGCCGGGCGATGCCGGGGGCGACCTTCTCGGCGATGAAGGCGTTGCTCAGCAGGCTTTCGATGCCGCGCGGGTCGATCTCAGTGCGCAGCGGCACATCGCCGCCCCGGCGCATCCCCGACCAGTAGCCGACGAACTTTTGCAGATCGGCCTCGACGCGGGCGCTGTGACCGCCGCTGCCCGAGGGCCGCAGATCGGCAAACTTGTCCAGAAATGAGCTTCCAGAATCATCCTTCATCGGTCTTTCCCCATCCGGCGCAGGGGCCGGTCTTGCCTCTCAATTTTCAATCCCGTCACCAGGGCCACCCGCCCCGGTCCTGCGGTTCCGCGACCGAGGCAAGCCGCCCCGGCGCGTCCCTGCGGCCCGATCCACCTGAAAGGCTCAACTTGAATCGGATGCAGTTCAACTTGAAACAAGATTGCCACATTTCCGCCCGATTTTGTTCAACTTTCTTGCCGAGTGGTTAACGCCCGGCGTCGCGTGACGCTTGCGAACAGGCCGCCGACGCACTAGGAAACCATTGCAACAACGGGCCTTTCGCGGCCCGCCCCGCAAAGGATCAAATGACCGTGACCCAAGCCCCCGCGCAGCTGAACTCCATGACCGGCTATGCCTCGGGGCAGGGAATGCATGGCCGCTTCGGCTGGACATGGGACTTGCGCGCGGTCAACGGGCGCGGACTGGATCTGCGGCTGCGGGTGCCGGACTGGATCGACGGGCTGGAGCCCGCCTTGCGCGCACGCCTGACCAAGGCGCTCGGGCGTGGCAATGTCACCTTGTCACTGAAGCTGCAGGCCCAGGATGGCGGTGCCGCCGCGCAACTGGACACGGCCCAACTGGACAACGTGCTGGCGGCAATGACCGAGATCGAATCTCGCGCCATGGCGCTTGGCCTGTCGCTCGCGCCCGCCAACGCCGCCGATGTGCTGGGCTTGCGCGGCGTGTTCGAGCCGGGCGCGCAGGACGAGGATACCGCCGCCCTGGGCAAGGCGCTGGTGGCCGATTTCGAAACCGTGCTCAGCAGTTTCCAGTCGATGCGCCGCCGCGAAGGCGTGGCGCTGGCCGAGGTTCTGACCGGCCAGCTGGACCGGATCGCCGCGCTGACGGACGCCGCCACCACCGCCGCCGAGGCCCGCCGCCCCGAGACCGAGGTCAATTTCCGTGCCGCGCTTCAGCGCGTGATGGACAACACCGACGGCATCGAGGAAGCCCGCATCGCCCAGGAACTGGCGGTGCTGGCGGTCAAGTCCGACGTCACCGAGGAGATCGACCGCCTGCGCAGCCACGTCGCTGCGGCCCGCGACCTTATCGCCGGGGGCAGCCCCGCGGGCCGCAAGCTCGACTTTCTCGCGCAGGAATTCAACCGCGAGGCCAACACGCTGTGTTCCAAGGCCCAAAGCAGCGACCTGACCAGCGTCGGGCTGGAGCTGAAAAGCGTGATAGAGCAGATGCGCGAACAGGTGCAGAATGTGGAGTGACCTGCAAAACAAAATTTTGCAGGTCATCCCGGACTTGATCCGGGATCTCCTGGCCTCTTTGCGCTACCACGTCCCGGGCTTGACCCTGCCTGTCCCGGGCATGACCCGGGACCTCCCGGCTAAAGGGTTTGCGCCACCTTCGGCGTCGCCGCAGCGCGCCTTCGGCGCTTGCATGAGTATTTTGGGCAAGAAAAAGCCGGGCCATGCGCCCATACCGGAGGCCCCATGAAACACCGCCGCGGCCTTCTGATCATCCTGTCCTCGCCCTCGGGCGCGGGCAAATCCACGCTGTCGCGCCGCCTGCGCGACTGGGACGAGACGATCTCGTTTTCCGTCTCGGCCACCACGCGCCCCCCGCGTGCGGGCGAAGTGGACGGGCAGGATTATCACTTCCTTGACGACAGCACCTTTCGCAAACAGGTGGCGGCCGGCGAGATGCTGGAACACGCCCATGTCTTCGGCAATTTCTACGGCTCGCCCCGCGGCCCCGTGCAGGCCGCCATCGACGAAGGCCGCGACGTTTTGTTCGATATCGACTGGCAGGGTGCGCAGCAGATCCAGAATTCGGTCCTCGGCCCGCATACCCTGTCGATCTTCATCCTGCCGCCCAGCATCACCGAGCTGCACCGCCGGTTGGAAACCCGCGGCCAGGACAGCCCCGAGACCATCGCCAAGCGGATGCAGAAAAGCTGGGACGAGATCAGCCACTGGGGCGAATATGACTACGTGCTGGTCAATGACGACCTCGAGACAACGGACAAAGCCCTCAAGACCATCGTCTCGGCCGCCCGCCTGCGCCGCCTGCAACAGCCCGACCTGAATGCCCACGTGCAACGCCTTCAGGCCGAATTCGAGGAGAGATGAATGCCCATTTACGCGCTTGACGACGTGATACCGCAACTGGAGGAGGGCGCCTGGGTCGCGCCTGACGCCAACATCATCGGCAAGGTGGTGCTGGAGGAAAACGCCTCGGTCTGGTTCGGCTGCACGCTGCGCGGCGACAACGAGCCCATCGTCGTGGGGCAGGGCAGCAACGTGCAGGAAAACACCGTGATGCACACCGACCCGGGTTTTCCGCTGACCATCGGGCGCGGTTGCACCATCGGGCACAAGGCGATGCTGCATGGCTGCACCATCGGCGAGAACTCCCTGATCGGCATGGGGGCCACGGTGCTGAACGGCGCGAAGATCGGCAAGAACTGCCTGATCGGGGCCTGTGCGCTGATCACCGAGGGCAAGGAGATCCCCGATGGCAGCCTTGTGATGGGCGCACCGGGCAAAATCGTGCGCGACCTGGACGACAAGGCCATCGCGGCGTTCAAGGCCACCGCGCTGCACTATCAGAAGAACGCCGCGCGCTACCGGGCGGGGATGCGCCGCGTCGAGATCGAATGAACCAGGGCAATATCGCCACGCTCTTGCAGGCGATTCCCCTGGCCTCGTTGCTGATCGGCCGGGGCGAGCGCATTCTCGGTGCCAACGACCGCGCCGCGGCCTTGTTGGGGCCGGGGCTGATCGGCCGCCATTTCATCACCGCCATTCGCCAGCCCACCGTGCTGGACGCGGTCGAGGCGTCCCTGCGCGACCGCGAGACGCGCCAGACACGTTACCTTTCCAGCGCGGGCACGCAGGACACCGCCTTTGCCGTCACCTGCAGCCCGGTCGAGACCGAGGCGGGCTCCGGCGTGCTCTTGTGTTTCGAGGATGTCACCCATCTTGAACAGGTGGGCCAGATGCGCCGCGATTTCGTCGCCAATGTCAGCCACGAATTGCGCACGCCCTTGACCGCGCTTCTCGGTTTCATCGAAACCCTGCGCGGCCCGGCGCGCAATGATCCCGCCGCGACCGAGCGTTTCCTGGGCACCATGCAAGTCGAGGCCAGCCGGATGGAGCGTCTGGTGAAGGACTTGCTTTCGCTCAGCCGGGTCGAGGCGCAGGAACGCGTGCGTCCCACCGACCGGGTCGATCTGGTCCGGTTGATGCGCGCCGTTATCCATGCCACGCGCCCGATCGCGGACGAGGCCGGCGTCGAGATCGCGTTCGAGACGACTCTGTCCGACGTCACCGTGCCCGGCGACGCCGACCAGCTGCATCAGATCCTCACCAACCTGATCGAGAACGCCATCAAGTATGGCGGCCCCGGCAAGACCGTCACCCTGATGCTCGAGGCCCATGCCGATCACCCCGCGCTGCGCGGCCCCTCGGCGGTGATTTCCGTCATCGACCAGGGCCCCGGCATCGAGGAGGTGCACATCCCCCGCCTGACCGAACGATTCTACCGGATCGACAGCCACCGCTCGCGCGAGATGGGCGGCACCGGGCTGGGGCTGGCCATCGTCAAGCACATCGTCAACCGCCACCGCGGGCGACTGAAGGTGCATTCGGAACTGGGGCAGGGCACCCGATTCGACGTGATTCTGCCCTCGCGCCCGACCGCGCAGCAGACCTGATGCACCGCTCATTTTCGCGCCCCGACGTCAACCTCAATTAATTCGACCTTAACGCCCGGAAAATGCGGCCGGTCATGAAACCGTTACAAAACTGTAACAGAAGCGTCGTGCCCGAGGCGTAGCAGAGCGCCAAGGTCGCCCGCTGCAAGGTGACCGGGATACATGGATATCAGGAGCTATATATGTCCTTCATGAAAATGACCGCCTCCACCCTGGCGATCGCGGCCGTTTCGGCCACCGCTGCCGCTGCACGTGACAACGTCCAGGTTGCCGGTTCTTCCACCGTTCTGCCCTACGCGTCGATCGTGGCCGAGCTCTTCGGCGAAAACACCGACTTCCCGACCCCGGTCGTGGAATCGGGCGGCTCGTCGGCTGGCCTGAAACGCTTCTGCGAAGGCGTTGGCGAAAACACCATCGACGTGGCGAACGCCTCGCGCGCCATCCGCGAAAAAGAGATCCAGGCCTGCGCCGACAACGGCGTGACCGACATCATCGAAGTGCGCATCGGCTATGACGGCATCGTCTTCGCCAGCCAGCAGTCCGGTCCCGCGTTCACCGCGTTCGAGCCCACCGACATCTTCAACGCCATCGGCGCCACCGTCCTGAAAGACGGCGAGCTGGTCGAGAACACCCACGAAAGCTGGGCCGAGTTCAACTCCGACCTGCCCGATGCCGAAATCGCGATGTTCATCCCCGGCACCAAGCACGGCACCCGCGAAGTCTTCGAAGAGAAGGTTCTGCTGATCGGCTGCGAGGAAACCGGCGCGATGCAGGCCATGCTGGACAGCGGCATGAGCGAAGACGAAGCCGAGGACTCGTGCCTCGACGTCCGTCAGGACGGCAAGTCGGTCGATATCGACGGCGACTACACCGAAACCCTGGCGCGCATCGACGCCAACACCAACGGCATCGGCGTGTTCGGCCTGGCGTTCTACGAGAACAACACCGACAAGCTGAAGGTCGCCACCATGAGCGGCATCGAGCCCTCGACCGACACCATCGCCTCGGGTGAATACCCGGTGTCGCGCCCGCTGTTCTTCTACGTCAAGAAAGCGCATATCGGCGTGATCCCCGGCCTGAAAGAGTACGCCCAGTTCTTCGTCGCCGACGAGATCGCAGGCCCCGGTGGCCCGCTGTCGAACTACGGCCTGGTCGCGGACCCGGAACTGGCGGCCACGCAGTCGGCTGTCGAGGCCGAAGAAACCATGGGCAGCGGCTCCTGAGCCTCTGACCTTCCGGGGGCGGCATATTCCGCCGCCCCCAACCCCTTTTAGGTAATTTTTCCAGACAGACGGATGGGGGGCTCATGCCGACACTCTGGCTATTCCTGATCGTGCTTGGCATCGCGGCCGCGGGCTATGTGCTCGGGCGCGGGCGGGCGCTTCAAAGCGTGGAGGGCGACAACCGCAAGCTCCACTCCCTGCCGTCCTATTACGGATCGAACGTCCTGATCAAAGTGGTCGTGCCAGCCTTTCTGCTGATGATCGCCTGGCTGCTGATCCAGCCCATCGTGGTCGGCAACACGATCTCGGGCATGATCCCTGACCGTTCGGTCGACAACAAGGGCTCGCTGGGGCTGGTGATGGCCGAGGTCCGCCGCACCGCCGAAGGCCTCGACAATGCCATTGCCCAGGGGCTGATGGACGAAGACTTCGTCAACAACGCTCGCGCCGACCTCGCCGATGTCACACAGCGGCTCAAGGATGCGGGCCAGATCGTCACCTCCGAGGTGACCCAGCCCATCCTGAACGCTGCGCAGCGCTACCGGGTCATGAACGCCACCGGCAACCTCATGATGACCATCGCGGTGCTCGTGCTGGCCGTGCTCGGCGCGCTCTGGGGCCTGCGCGAATCCCACGGCGATTTCCGTGCCCGCAACACGGTCGAGAAAAGCATCCGCGCGCTGCTGATCGGCGCGGCCTCCATCGCCATCCTGACCACGATCGGCATCATCCTGTCGCTCGTGTTCAACACGATCGAGTTCTTCCGGCTTTATCCCGCGTCCGATTTCTTCTTCGGCACCAACTGGGCGCCCAGCTTCTCGGGCCGGGGCGGCAGTTCCGACCTCGGCGTGCTGCCGCTTCTGTGGGGCACGTTCTACATCTCCATCGTGGCGCTGGCCGTGGCCGTGCCCATCGGGCTTTTCGCCGCCATCTACCTGTCGGAGTACGCCTCGCCCAAGGTTCGCTCTGTCGCCAAGCCGCTGCTCGAGGTGCTGGCAGGTATCCCCACCATCGTCTACGGTCTTTTCGCCCTGCTGACGGTCGGCCCGCTGTTGCTGAAGGTCTTCGGCGATGACGGGCTTGGCATCATGCAGGCCGGCACCGCCGTCATGACCGCCGGTCTGGTGATGGGCATCATGCTCATCCCCTTCGTCAGCTCACTTTCCGACGACATCATCAACGCCGTGCCCCAGTCCATGCGCGACGGCTCCTACGGCCTTGGCGCCACGCAATCGGAAACCATCCGCCAGGTGGTGCTGCCCGCCGCGCTGCCGGGCATCGTGGGCGCCATCCTGCTGGCCGCGTCCCGCGCCATCGGCGAGACGATGATCGTGGTTCTGGGGGCAGGGGCCGCCGCAAGGCTCAGCCTCAACCCGTTCGAGGCCATGACCACCGTCACCGCCAAGATCGTCAGCCAGCTGACGGGCGACGCCGACTTCGCCTCGCCCGAAGCGCTGGTCGCCTTCGCCTTGGGCATGACCCTCTTCGTCATCACGCTGGGGCTCAACGTCTTCGCCCTCTACATCGTGCGCAAATACCGGGAGCAGTACGAATGACCGACGCAACGCTCAACGGCGCCAGCGGCGGCGGCCACGGCCGCTCCTCGCTCAAGACCATCGACGCGAACACCAAACGGCGAAACGCGGCCGAGAAACGCTTCCGCGCCTACGGCATGGCGGCCATCGGCATCGGGCTCTTTTTCCTCGTGGTGCTGTTCTTCTCGATCATCCGCTCGGGCCTTCCGGCCTTCACCCAGACCGTGGTGGAGATGGAGTTCACCATCACGCAGGAACAGTACGAGGAGGCCGAGGGCCAGCTTTTCAAGACCAAGGCCTATTCCAACCTGTTCATCACCCAGCTTCAGCAGCAACTCGAAGAACGCGGGCTGGAGCTGGACTTCGACGAAGCCGCCATCGAACGCCTGCTGGGCAAGGTCGGCGGCAACCTGCGCGAATACTATGCCGGCAACCAGAACCGCATTGGCGAGCCGGTGGAGTTCTCGCTCTCGGCCTCGTCGCGCGTCGACGGCTATTTCAACGGTCGCGTCACCCGCGAAAGCATGCAGGACAGCCGGTTCCTCATGGCTTCCGACCTTGATCTGGTGGATGCCATGGCCGAGGCAGGCATCATCAAGTCCGAGTTCAACTGGAACTTCATCACCGGCGCGGATTCCGGCGTGGACAACCCTGGCGGCGCGGGCATCGGTGCGTCGGTCGTGGGCTCGTTCTTCATGATGCTGGTGGTGCTGGTCCTGTCGCTGCCCATCGGCGTCGCCGCCTCGATCTATCTCGAGGAATTCGCACCGCAGAACCGCTTCACCGACCTCATCGAGGTCAACATCTCGAATCTCGCCGCCGTGCCCTCCATCGTCTTCGGCATCCTTGGCCTTGCCGTCTTCATCCAGTTCATGCACCTGCCGCAATCGGCCCCGCTGGTGGGCGGGCTGGTGCTGACACTGATGACCCTGCCGACGATCATCATCTCGACCCGCGCCTCGCTCAAATCCGTGCCGCCGTCGATCCGTGACGCGGCGCTCGGGGTCGGGGCGTCCAAGATGCAGGCGGTCTTCCACCACGTCCTGCCGCTGGCCATGCCCGGCATCCTGACCGGCACCATCATCGGCCTCGCGCAGGCCCTGGGCGAAACCGCGCCGCTGCTGCTCATCGGCATGGTCGGCTTCGTCGCCCGCGGTTACCCCGACGGCTTCGTCGCCGGCTTCACCGAACCGAACTCGGCCATGCCCGCCCAGATCTACACCTGGGCCGCCCGCGCCGACGCCAGCTTCTATGAGAAAGCCTGGGGCGGGATCATCATCCTGCTGGCCTTCCTGCTTACCATGAACATCATCGCCATCATCCTGCGCCGCCGCTTCGAGCGCCGCTGGTAGAAAGGGACCTCCCCATGTACGATACGCCAAATACGGAGAGAGCCGTGGATCAGAAAGACATCAAATTCTCGGCCAAGGGCGTTCAGGTCTATTACGGCGACACCCACGCCATCAAGGACGTGGACGTGGCGCTGGAAGACAAGACCGTCACCGCCTTCATCGGGCCGTCCGGCTGTGGCAAGTCCACCTTCCTGCGCTGTCTCAACCGGATGAACGACACGATCGACATCTGCCGGGTCGAGGGCGATATCCTGCTCGATGGCGAGGATATCTACGACAAGAAAGTGGACCCGGTGCAACTGCGCGCCAAGGTCGGCATGGTGTTCCAGAAACCCAACCCGTTCCCCAAGTCGATCTACGACAACATCGCCTACGGCCCCCGCATCCACGGCATGGCCAAGAACAAGGCAGACCTGGACGAGATCGTCGAACGTGCCCTGCGCCGCGGCGCCATCTGGGACGAGGTCAAGGACCGCCTGCAAGCGCCCGGCACCGGGCTTTCGGGCGGCCAGCAGCAGCGTCTCTGCATCGCCCGCGCCGTCGCGACGGAGCCCGAAGTGCTCCTGATGGACGAGCCCTGTTCAGCGCTCGACCCCATCGCCACGGCCCAGGTCGAGGAACTGATCGACGAGCTGCGCACGCAGTATTCCGTGGTCATCGTGACCCACTCGATGCAACAGGCCGCGCGCGTCAGCCAGAAGACCGCCTTCTTTCACCTGGGCAACCTGGTGGAATTCGGCGAAACCGGCAAGATCTTCACCAACCCCGAAGATCCCCGCACCGAAAGCTACATCACCGGCCGGATCGGCTAAGGAGCGCACGCTATGAACGACGAACACATCTCATCGGCCTTCGACCGCGACCTCGAAACCGTCCAGGCGCTGATCATGAAGATGGGCGGCCTGGTCGAAGAGGCGATCATGAACGCCGCCATCTCGCTCGACACCCGCGACGAGGAACTGGCCGAAAAGGTCCGTGCCGGCGACCGCGTGATCGACGACCTCGAAGAGCAGATCGACCAGGAAACCGCGCGGACCATCGCCCTGCGCGCGCCCACCGCCATCGACCTGCGCGTCATCCTGACGGTGATGAAAATCGCCTCGAACCTGGAGCGCATCGGCGACTACGCCAAGAACATGGCCAAGCGCACCACGGTGCTGTCGCAGATGACCCCGATCACCGGCGCCACCGCCTCGCTGCGCCGCATGGCCCGCGAGACCGAACGCATGCTGCGCGACGTGCTGGACGCCTATATCCAGCGCGACGCCGAGCTGGCCCGCGAGGTGATCCAGCGCGACCACGACGTGGACCAGATGTACAACGCGCTCTTCCGCGAGTTCCTGACCTTCATGATGGAAGACCCGCGCAACATCACGCCCTGCATGCACCTGCATTTCATTGCCAAGAACACCGAGCGCATGGGCGACCACGTCACCAACATCGCCGAACAGGTGGTCTATCTCGTCACCGGCACCATGCCGGAGGACGGCCGCCCCAAGAGCGACAAGACATCGCTCGATCCCAAGGTCTCGCCCCAGGTCGGCGCATAACGAAGGACATCAAACGTCATGGCAAGCGAACAGCCCAGCGTTCTTCTGGTCGAGGATGAACCGGCACAGCGCGAAGTCCTGGCCTACAACCTCGAGGCCGACGGCTTTGCCGTAACCAAGGCGGAAAACGGCGAAGAGGCCCTGATGCTGGTCGAGGAAGGCGCGCCCGACCTCATCCTGCTGGACTGGATGTTGCCCAACGTGTCGGGCATCGAGGTCTGCCGCCAGCTCAAGACCCGCTCGGAAACGCGCAACGTGCCCATCATCATGCTCTCGGCCCGCTCCGAGGAGGTGGACCGCGTGCGGGGGCTCGAAACCGGCGCCGACGACTACGTGATCAAGCCATACTCGGTCATCGAACTCATGGCCCGCGTCCGCGCGCAACTGCGCCGCACCCGGCCCTCGACCGTGGGCGAACGGCTGGAATACGAGGATATCATCCTCGATTCCGAGACCCACCGCGTCACCCGCAAGGGCGAGGGCCTGAAACTGGGCCCGACCGAGTTCCGGCTGCTCTCGACCTTCATGGAAAAACCGGGCCGCGTCTGGAGCCGCGAACAACTGCTCGACCGCGTCTGGGGCCGCGACATCTATGTCGACACCCGCACCGTCGATGTCCATATCGGCCGGCTGCGCAAGGCGCTCTGTCAGCATGGCGGCGACGACCCGCTGCGCACGGTGCGCGGAGCCGGGTATTCCCTCGGCTGACCGCGCGCCCGTGGTCGGCGGCGAGACATGAGTATTTTCGGCAAGAAAAAGCAGCAGGATGCGCCCGGCTTTTTCTTGCTCCAAATACTCAAATCAAAAAAATAAAGCGTGGCGCAGCCACACAATCGGGTCACGTCACATGTTACCGGGGCAGGGGGTCTTCGTCCTCCGCCTGCGGCGCCAGCCAGTCGCGGAACTTCACCACCGCGCTGTCCTGCGCCTTCTCCTCGGGCCAGACCAGGTGATAGGCGCCCGGGCTGTCCGTGCGCCCACCCCAAACGGTCACCAGCTTGCCCGTGGCCAGGTCCTGTTCGGCCAGGTAGTCCGGCAAGAGCGCCACGCCCAGCCCGTGCAAGGCGGCCTGCGTGATGGTCGAGAACTGGTCATAGATCGTGCCCGCCACCGTGCCCGTCTCGACACCGTGCGCGGCGAACCACGCGCGCCACGCCTCGGGCCGCGTCTCGATATGCATGAGGGGCAGGGACAGCACATCGCCCGGTCCCGATACCTGCATCCGTTCCAGCAGCGCTGGCGCGGCAACTGCCACCACCGCCTCGCTTTTCAGCCGCAGACTTTGCGTGCCGGGCCAGCCACCATCCCCGAAAAGTATAGCCGCATCAAACGGTTCCGCGGCAAAGTTGAACGGCTTCAACCGGGTCGACAGGTTCAGCGTCACCTCCGGATGCGCGGCCGCAAACTCCGGCAGCCGCGGCACCAGCCAGCGCATCCCGAAGGTCGGCAATATCGCCAGGTTCAGACTGCCGCCCCCGGGGTTCAGCGCCAGCTTAAGCGAGGCCTGGCTGATCCGGGTCAGCGCCGCGCGCGTCTCGCCGGCGTATTCCCGGGTCTCGGGTGTCAGCCGCACGCGCCGCCCTTCGCGCACGAACAACGGCACGCCCAGCTGGCTCTCCAGCGTCTGCAATTGCCGGCTCACCGCGCTCTGGCTCAGGTTCAGCTCCTCGGCCACCGCCGTCAGGCTGCCCAGCCGCTCCAGCGCCTCCAGCGCGCGCAAGGCGCCCAGCGATGGCAGAAAGCGACGGGGCAGGGACATCTATGCGGTTTCCTCATGAACATATGCCGAATTGCCGCTTTTTATTGCGCTTATCTCAGGATAAATTCAAGCCAAAGCACATTCGCCCTGTATAAGGAGACCGCCATGAGCCTCGACGCCCCCAAACTGCGCGACAAGGACAAGCCCGACCTCGCCGGGTTCGACTGGGCCGATCCCTTCCTGCTGAACGCCCAGCTGGAAGAGGACGAGCGCATGGTCGCCGACAGCGCCCGCACCTTCGCGCAGGAGACGCTGCAGACCAAGGTCAAGGACGCCTACGCGACCGAGGCCTCCGATCCGGGCATCTTCCGCGAGATGGGGCAGATGGGCCTTCTGGGCACCACCATCCCCGAGGAATACGGCGGGCTTGGCTCCAATTACACCACCTACGGCCTCGTCGCGCGCGAGATCGAGCGCGTCGACTCCGGCTATCGCTCGATGATGTCGGTGCAGTCCAGCCTCGTGATGTATCCCATCTACGCCTATGGCAGCGAGGAACAGCGCCGGAAATACCTGCCGGGCCTTGCCTCGGGCGAGCTGATCGGCTGTTTCGGCCTCACCGAGCCCGATGCGGGCTCCGATCCCGCCGCAATGAAAACCCGCGCCGAGAAGACCGATGGCGGCTACAAGATTTCCGGCTCCAAGATGTGGATTTCGAACGCGCCCATCGCTGATGTCTTTGTCGTCTGGGCCAAGTCCGACGCCCATGACGGCAAGATCCGCGGCTTCGTGCTCGACAAGGGCATGAAAGGCCTCAGCGCCCCCAAGATCGGGGGCAAGCAAAGCTTGCGCGCCTCGATCACCGGCGAGATCGTCATGGACGGCGTCGAGGTGGGAGAGGATGCACTTTTGCCGAATGTTCAAGGGCTTAAAGGCCCCTTTGGATGTCTCAACCGCGCCCGCTACGGCATCGCGTGGGGCGTCATGGGATCGGCCGAGTTCTGCTGGCACGCCGCGCGCCAATACGGCCTCGACCGCAAGCAGTTCAAGCGTCCCTTGGCCCAGACCCAGCTCTTTCAAAAGAAACTGGCCGACATGCAGACCGAAATCGCCCTTGGCCTTCAGGCCGCGCTGCGCGTCGGTCGCCTGATGGACGACGCCCAGGCCGCGCCCGAGATGATCAGCCTCATCAAGCGCAACAATTGCGGCAAGGCGCTCGATATCGCGCGACAGGCCCGCGACATGCATGGCGGCAACGGCATTTCCGAGGAATTCCACGTCATCCGCCACATGATGAACCTCGAAACCGTCAACACCTACGAAGGCACACACGACGTGCACGCGCTTATCCTCGGGCGCGCGCAAACCGGGCTTCAGGCGTTTTTCTGAAGCCGAAACAAGGCGTTGCGGGGCAGGGGACTGCCCTGCTCTACGGGCCGTTGCCGGTGAACCGCCGCGCGTAATCGCTCAGCACCAGCAGGCCGCCGGCAATTGCCCAGTTCTTGACGAAGATCGACATCTGCCAGCCATCCTCGGGCTGGAAGTGGAAAATGCTCGTCACCATGCAATAGACGCTCAGCGCCAGCGCCACCCAACGCGTGGCGTATCCCATCAACAATGCCAGACCGGCCACCGCGTTGAACACCAGCGCGGGCCAGATCAGCCAACCGGGCAAGCCCAGATTACCCAGCAGCGCCATGCCTTGCTCTGGTCCCAACGCTTTCTGCACCGCACCGGCCAGGAACAACACCGCGATCAACGTGCGTCCCACGCGCAGGGTCACTGGCGTTGCGGTCGGGGTGGGGTCTGTCGCGGCCATCAAGCGTCTCCCTGGCGTCGTGTCCCGGTCCATGCGCGGATACAGGTCATGTAAAGCCACGCAAACACGGGGCGAGAAGTTTCCAACCGGACACTTCCTGATACGCGGTAAGCGCATAATCAGTATTATGTTAAATATGTAGGCATCCCGGAAAACCCCCTCGGCCAGCTAAAACCCAGACACAGCAAAGGTTTGACCGGATCAGCTCACCCTCGTACCGAAGTCGTCAGCCACGATGCCACACTGCCGCACAGAGAGCCAGACCCCGCAACTCTCACTCGACACCACCGTATGTCACGGTCTATGACGTAGCGGAAAGGACGCGCGCCACATGACTTCCATCCTGATCCTCAACGGGCCCAACCTCAACCTCCTCGGCACCCGCCAGCCAGAGGTCTACGGGACCACGACGCTGGGTGACATCGAGGCCCAATGCACCAAGGTGGCCCGGTCGCTCGGCCTGACCCTCGCCTTTGCCCAATCCAATTCCGAGGGCGCGATGGTCGACATGATCCATGAGGCCCGCGGCACGCATGACGGCCTCATCCTCAACGCCGGCGCCTACACACACACCTCCATCGCTCTCATGGACGCGATCTCCAGCGTCGGGATCCCCACGATCGAGCTGCATCTCAGCAATATCCACGCACGCGAAGAGTTTCGTCACACCTCCTACATCGCAAAAGTCGCCCTCGGGGTGATCTGCGGTTTCGGCGCGCATGGCTACACGCTGGCGCTTCAGGCCATGGCCAACCACCTGGAGGCTACCACGTGATCTCAACCGCGCATCTCAACACGCTCCTGAACGCACCCAGCGTCGAAGAGCTCTGGGATATGCACGTCGCGCAAATGGCCGACTACGGCTTCGACCGGCTGATCTACGGCTTCACCCGGTACCGGACGTCGACGTCGCTGGGTGACCCGGACGATTTTGTCCTGCTCAGCAACCATTCGCCCGAATACATGGACACGTTCATCGGCGACGGTCTCTATCACCACGCGCCGATGGTCCGCTGGGCGCTGGACAACGAAGGCGCCTGTTCCTGGCGGGTCATGGCCGAGATGCTGGAAACCGATACGCTGACCCCGCAGGAACGCAAGGTGGTCGAATTCAACGCCTCGATGGGCGTGACCTGCGGCTACTCGATCAGTTTCAAATCCATGTCGCCGCGCACCAAGGGCGCCGTCGCGCTCACTGCGCATGCCGATCGTGACCAGGCGGCCTGCGACACGCTGTGGGAACAGCATGGCGACGACATCATCCTGCTCAACAACATCGTGCATCTGCGCATCCTCACCCTGCCCTACGAGGCCCCGGGCCGGTCCTTGACCAGGCGCCAGAAAGAGGTGCTGGGCTGGGTTGGCGACGGCAAAACAATCCAGGACATCGCGCTCCTGATGGAACTGACACCGGCCACGGTGGAAAAGCACCTGCGCCTCGCGCGCGAGGCCCTGAGCGTCGAGACCACCGCTCAGGCGGTGCTCAAGGCCGCGTTCCAGAACCAGATCTTCGTGCTCGAAACCTGACATCGGCGCAACCTATGCGCGAAATATAGTTTCAAATACTTCCCTCCTGGCGACATGTTTTACCACTTGGTAAGGATTCCCTTACTTCCCCGAATTGACGTTACGTCGCATTATTGGGGCGTTCCGTGAGTGGTGGCTTTTAAGCCTGGGAACATGGGTCGGACCTCTCTGCGATACCAGGGAGAAACCGGCCTGCCGGTTTTGCCGGAGGCCGGTCGGTTTGCCTATTCATCGGCGGACCGGCCGGATTTGCCTGCACCGTCTCATCCCGTTTCAGGTGCAAGGAATGACGGTGTCGTCCGCCCGGGCGGCACCGTTTCTCTTGGCGCCCTACCCGTCCAATGCAGCTTGCCGCCAAAAGCAAAGGCGTCGCGCAGATACGACACGCAAATCGCGCGGCCGCCGATCTTCCGACGGCCCCGGCGTACAGGATGTGATGAAAGGACAACGCCACCCGGCCCGGCGACGCCATCGCCTCTGCCCGGCTCCGATCTAGCAACAACTCTTGCGTCGAACCAAGCAAAAAACGCGCCCCGATGACTCGGAACGCGCCCATTTTCCTCTGGCCGGAAATATCCCGAGGGGTGCGGGGGGCTGCCCCCCGCTTTGAACCAGTAGCCCGAGGGGCTGGCCCCTCGGTCCCACGGTCAAGCCAAGCTCAGCCCTGAGCCGCCTTGGCGACTTCCTCGGCGAAGTTCTCTTCTTTCTTCTCGATCCCCTCGCCCACTTCCATGCGGATGAAGCCGGTGATCTCGGCGCCCGCTTCGGCAGCGGCGGCGCCGACGGTCACGTCGGGGTTGATGACGAAGGACTGGTTCACCAGCGTGATCTCGGACATGTATTTCTTCATGCGGCCCTCGATCATCTTCTCGATCACCTGCTCCGGCTTACCGGATTCGCGGGCGATGTCGATCTGCACCTGGCGTTCCTTGTCGACAACGGCCTGATCCAGCTCCGCCTCGTTCAGCGCGGCGGGATTGGTGGCGGCGATATGCATCGCGACCTGGCGGCCGAACGCCTCGTCACCACCTTTCATGGCGACCAGCACGCCGATCTTGCCCATGCCATCGGTGGCGGCGTTGTGGATGTAGCTCACCACGGTGTCGCCCTCGATCTTCTCCATGCGGCGCAGGCCCATGTTCTCGCCGATCGTGGCGATCTTGTCGGTGATGGTGTCGGCCACGCTCTTGCCACCGATCTCTGCCGATTGCAGCGCGTCGATATTGGCCACGCCCACGGCGGCGGCGGCAATGTCGCCCACCATCTTCTGGAAATCGGCGTTCTTGGCAACGAAGTCGGTCTCGGCATTCACCTCGACGGCAACGCCCGTGCCACCGGTCACGCTGACGGCCACCAGGCCCTCGGCGGCGGTGCGGCCGGATTTCTTGGCGGCTTTCGCCAGGCCCTTGGTGCGCAGCCAGTCAACGGCGGCGTCCATGTCGCCATCGGTTTCGGTCAGCGCTTTCTTCGCGTCCATCATGCCCGCGCCGGTCTTGTCGCGCAGCTCTTTCACACTTGCAGCTGTGATCGCCATCTTGGCTCTCCTCGAATATTGGGGCTGTCATGGGCGCAGGTCGACCCGCGCCCAGTTATATCAACAAGGTATAGGTTTCGTGACAGGCTCAGCTGTCAGCGGCCTCTTTCTTGACCTCTTCGGCGGACTCGATGTCCAGCGGCGCGTCCTTGGACATGGAGTCGTCGTGCATCGCCTCGTCGCTCGGTGCGGGCGCTTCGGCGGCCGGGGCCGGCGCTTCGCTCACGGCTTCCTCGGTCGGGGCCTCTTCCATCGCGCCCACGTCGATTCCGGCCGCACCCATCTGGGCCGACATGCCGTCCAGCGCGGCGCGGGACACCAGGTCACAGTAAAGCGAGATCGCGCGTGCCGCGTCGTCGTTGCCGGGGATGATGTAGTCGATGCCATCGGGCGAGCAGTTGGTGTCGACCACGGCGACCACGGGAATGCCCAGCTTGTTGGCTTCCGCCACGGCCAGCGATTCTTTCTTGACGTCGATCACGAACAGCAGGTCGGGCACGCCACCCATCTGGCGGATACCGCCCAGCGACGCGTTCAGCTTCTCCTGGTCGCGCTCAAGGCCCAGACGCTCTTTCTTGGTCAGACCCTCGGCGCCGCCTTCCATGATCTCGTCGATCTCGTTCAGGCGCTTGATCGACTGGCTCACGGTCTGCCAGTTGGTCAGCGTGCCGCCCAGCCAGCGGTGGTTCATGTAGTATTGCGCGCATTTTTCAGCGGCTTCGGCGATCGGCGCGCTGGCCTGCCGCTTGGTGCCCACGAACAGCACGCGGCCGTTCTTGGCCACGGTCTCGCGGATGACGTTCAGCGCCGCGTCGAGCATCGGCACGGTCTGCGTCAGGTCCATGATGTGGATGCCATTGCGCGCGCCATAGATGAACTCGCCCATACGGGGGTTCCAACGCTGCGTCTGGTGGCCGAAGTGAACGCCAGCTTCAAGCAGCTGACGCATGGAGAACTCTGGAAGAGCCATGGTCTTTTTCCTTTCCGGTTTGCGCCTCGGTACGGGATGAGAAGCGGATGCTTCAACCGGTGGACTTCCGGGGATGTCTCCCCCGAAAAGCCCGCCCATACCTGCGGGATTGAATGGCGCGGACCTAAACCAAAGCCGATCGCTTTGCAAGAGCGTTGTTGGAAAGGCCGTGCGCCGCGCAGCGTCGGCGCCCGCGCGGGTCTATTTCGCGCGGTCCAGTTTCTTTCGGGCGGCACGGCGCACAAAGGCTTCGGCATCGCTCTCGGCGATCTCCTTCAACCGGTCCATTGCCGCCTTGTCTCCGATCCGTGCCAGCGCCTGCGAAGCAACCTTGCGGATCTGAGCATCATCTGCTGCCGTCATCTTGACCAACTCACCCCGAGCCTTGGCTCCGCCCAGACGGCCAAGCGCATCCGCCGCCGCAAGCTTTCCGCCCGTGTCCAGCTTGGGCAGCGCTTTCAAAATCGGTTGCACCGCTTCCTTCTTGTTCATGCGCCCCAGCACGAACATCGCACGGATCTTCCGGGCATCGGGTGCGCTGTTCTCCTCGATCACCCGGACCAGCGCGGCAAGGTCCTCGGCCGTCGCCTTGCGGGCCAGTTCCTCCAGCGAATGGCCACAATCGGTGGCCAGCATGCGCTCGGCAATGTTGTCTAGCTCTGCCATTGTTGCCTCCTCAGCATTCCTCGACATCGTCGTCGTCGTTGATGTTGTCGCATTGCGTGTTGTTCAGGTTGGGCAGCGCGACGTTGATGTTGTTGGTGCCGCACCCGGTCATCAGGTTCGTCAGGTCGCAACTGTCATCGCTGTCGATATGGGGATTGTCCCCGACAACGTGGGTCAATTCATGCACCCAAGTCCAGGGCGACGCCCCCGGCCCCACCCAGAATCCGCGCCGGTCGGACGGGTGCGCGGCACAGCCGAACGGGCTGGGGTTGTTGACGTAATACCCGACGATATTCGCACCCAGGTTCCGGCCCAGGTCGAACAGTTCGTCCTCGTCGTCGCTCACACTGTGCCCGCTGCCCCGGCAATCGTCCTGCTCGAACACCAGCAGCCCGGGGTTGTTCACGGTTATGCTGTCCGTGGGATAGATCCAGACATCGCACTCATTCTGGTAAACGTCATTGCCATTGTCCAGGTCGCGCTGAATCTGGGGCGTGGCCCCCTGGATCGTGACCAGCGCCACCTTGACGAAGGGCATGTTCTGGATGCGGTCCATCTGCGCCAGGACCGACCGGTTGCGGGGATTGTCATTGGCATAGACGCCAAGGATGTCCTCGCGCAGCGACAGGCGCCCGGTCTTGTCCAGGCACGTGTCCGCCACGTTTCTGATGCTTGCACTCATGTCCCGGCCTCCTATTGCAGGTTGACCAGGACCGGGATCAGGCCGGTGCCCTGCTCCAGCGGTGCCAGCGCCTTGCCCAGCACGGCGCCGAATGCGCGCTGGCGGTCGACCGCCTTCATCGCGTGGCCCGGCATGTCCGCCGAGGTCAGCAGGTCTCCAACCGAAATCGCGGCCATGCTCGCATCGACCTTGCAATAGACCTTGCCGACCAGAGCGATCGGCATCCGGTCCTCGACGTCGTGGCGCTTGTCCATGACGATCCCCGGCTTGAAGTCTCCGGCGCCCGAGATCACGCCCACGACCCTCGGATCATAGCCGCGCTCGCACGGTACCAGCGATCCGTCATCGGTGAGCGACATGACCGTGCCGGGGCTTGCTTCGGCCACGGCACAGGCGGCCACGTCGAAATCCTCGGCGAAGTCGGCGTTCTGCATGATGATGTCACCGGCGTCGCCATTGATATGGATCGTGGCCTGGCTCAGCGTCGTGTTATCCCCGTCCGAAGCGAACACCACGATGTCGCCGTCGGCGCCATTCCCACCGATCCACATGTTGCCGCCTCCCGCGTCCAGCCGGATGCGGTTGTCGCCGTTATCGGCCTGCAGCGTGATATCTCCGTCGGCACCATTACCGCCAGCGCGGTAGTTCCCGGAGTCGCCGCTCATGTGGATTGTCGCCGCGGCGGTCGATTGGGTGGTCGCACCACTTGGCAAAAGAACCAGGTCGCCGTCGGCGCCATTCGCCCCCAGCCACAGGTTGCCGCCGCCCGCATCGAGATGGATGCGCCGGTCGCCACTGTTCGAATTCAGCGTAATATCCCCGTCCGCGCCATTGCCCCCGGCGCGATAGTTGCCCGAGTCGCCGCTCATGTGGATTGTACCCGCCGAGGCCGATTGGCTGGTCGCCCCGGCGGGCATAAGCACCAGGTCCCCGTCGGCGCCGTTGCCACCCAGATACGCGTTGCCGCTGCCCGCATCCAGGTGAATGCGCCGCGTGCCGTCATTGGCGTTCAAAAGCAGGTCACCATCGGTGTTGTCACCGCCTGCCGAGATGTTTCCGGTGTTTGAATTGATCGAGATAGCCATGAAAATTTCTCCGTAATATCAAAGTTTTGACGCCAGTTCAGGCGGCTTTGGAAATAGATTTAAAAAACTATGCACACAGGGCCGGCGACCCGTGGATACAAAAACGCCCAGGGCCGGCACTCGCGCAATAAGTGTACCATTAACGCCTTCTTCGCGCAACTATCGTCAAACTTCCGCTGGTAATCTGCACCAGCCCGCTCCAAGACTTTGGGCTAAAGGCACACTTCGCTCAGTCGGATCTCCGCCAGTTCAGGCGCTGCCTCGGCCAGCATGTCTTCAAGGACCTCGGTCCCGACCGGCGCATAAAACCATTCCGCATCATCCCAAACCACCAGCCATCGTGCGCACCAATTCGTGACCGCGTCCTCTGGCGACAGACCTTCGGTCCCGCTGGCCGCCAGACCCCACTGCCAGTCGCCCTGCGACCCGTATCGGTCGAATGCGGGCGCGGTCACCTCGAATGCCGCTATATCGAACGGATGCGCATAGTCGGGGTCCAGCACCGCGTCCCGCAGCCAGTCGGCGGGCATGTCGATCCGGTCGGCATAGGCCTCCAGCAGCCCCGGCAACACATGCGCCCGCCGGTCCCGACGCACCCGCGCCTCCTGTCCCGACAGGTCCGCGACCGTGCCGAGAAAGGCAAAGGCCCCCTCCCCCGGCGCGGCGCTGAGGTTGGCAAAGGCGGAAAACACTTCCGCCCGCCGGTCCTTTGCCGTCTCTTCGGTGAACCACGAGGCCGGCAGGTTCGCGGCAACCGCCGCCAACACCAGAAGCGCCAGCACGGGTCTCAGCGGGATGCGAAAGCGACGAGCCTTTTCCATTGCGCCACCCTACGCCGCGTCACCGCGCCTCGCAAACCGCTTGCTCTCGCCGTTCCCGGCGGTGCAAATGATCGCATGACGCCTCCGCCCGACATCCTCTGCATCGGCTCGGTCCTGTGGGACATCATCGGCCGCTCCGCCAGCGCGATGCGCCAGGGATCGGACGTGCCCGGCCGCATCGCCCGCGGCCCCGGCGGCGTGGCGCTCAACATCGCGCTCACCCTGCTGCGCTTCGGCCTGCGCCCCGCCCTGCTCAGCGCCGTGGGCCGCGACGCCCCGGGCGAAGAGCTTCTGGCGCTCTGCACCGCGCGCGGCATCGACACGTCCCATGTCTGGCGCTCGTCCGAGCTGCCGACCGATCAATACATGGCCATTGAGGGCGCGGGCGGACTGGTGGCGGCCATCGCCGACGCCCATTCGCTCGAAGCCGCCGGAGACCGGATTCTCGCGCCGCTGCAAGACGGCACATTGGGCAGCGCCGCCAAGCCACATACCGGCCCCATCGCGCTGGACGGCAACCTGACGACCACGCTGCTGAGCCGGATCGCCCACGACCCCGCCTTTTCCGCCGCCGACCTTCGTGTCGCCCCTGCCTCGCCGGGCAAGGCCGAACGCCTGCTGCCGTTCCTGCAAACCGGGCGGGGCATCCTCTATGTCAACCTCGAAGAGGCAGGCATCCTCTGCGGCCGAACCTTTGCCTCCGCCTCCGGCGCAGCGCAGGCCTTGCGCGACCGGGGCGCCGCCCGCGCCGTCGTCACCAACGGCGCAGAGACCGCCGCCGACGCCCATCCGGGCGGCCTTCTGACCGGCCAGCCAGCGCCCGTTCTCGTCACCCGAGTCACCGGCGCGGGCGACACATTCATGGCCGCGCATATTGCCGCCGAAACACGTGGCGAGGACCGCGCCACCGCCCTCGACCGCGCGCTTCAGGCCGCCGCCACCCACATTTCCGGAGAGATCCCGTCATGACCACCCTGCCCCTGCAGTTCTCGCCAGAGGTCGCCGCCGCCCGCGCCGAGGGGCGCCCCATCGTGGCGCTCGAAAGCACCATCATTACCCACGGCATGCCCTATCCGCGGAACCTGGAAACGGCGTGGCAGGTCGAGGATGCGGTGCGCGAGGCGGGCGCGACCCCGGCCACCATCGCCGTGCTGGATGGGCAGTTGCATATCGGCCTGGACGAGGGCCAGCTCGAAGCACTCGCCAAGGCGCAGAACGTCGCCAAGCTCAGCCGCGCCGACCTTCCGGTCTGCCTGGCCACCGGCGGCACCGGCGCCACTACCGTCGCCGCCACCATGATCGCCGCGCACATCGCCGGCATCGCCACCTTCGCCACGGGCGGCATCGGCGGTGTGCATCGCGGCGCCGAACACAGCTTCGACATCTCCGCCGATCTGCAGGAACTGGCGCAAACCCCCGTCACCGTGGTCTGCGCCGGGGCCAAGGCCATTCTCGACCTGCCCAAGACGCTGGAAGTGCTGGAAACCCTCGGCGTGCCGGTCATCGCCTATGGTCAGGACAGCCTGCCGGCCTTCTGGTCCGCCAACTCGAACCTGCCCGCGCCCCTACGCCTCGACGATGCGCATGCGATCGCGCGTGCGCACCTCACCCGCGCGGCTCTCGGACTGCCGGGCGGACAGCTTGTCGCCAACCCTATACCGTCCGCCGCCGAAATCCCCGCCGCCGAGATCACCCCGATCATCGAACAGGCCACGCAAGAGGCCACCGACCGGGGCATCACCGCCAAGGAGGTCACGCCCTTCCTGCTCGACCGGATCTACACCCTCACCGAGGGCCGGTCGCTCGACGCCAACATCGCGCTGGTTGTCAACAATGCCCGGCTTGCCGCGAAAATCGCCACCTGCCTAATCAATGAGCCTCAAAGCGGCGCTCGGCGCTGAAATCCGTTGTAGCGTCCCCTTGAAGCGCCTAGATATCGCCAGATAGAACCCCCGAAGGCGCCAATGAACACCCCTTTCGACGAAGATCCCCCGCCCCCGCCCAAGAAACCCGGACGGTTCGCGGGGCTGCGCGCCAGCTTTCTGACCGGCATCGTGGTGATTGCGCCGGTTGTTCTGACCATCTGGTTGATCTGGACGCTGGTCGGCTGGGTCGACGGGTTCGTTCTGCCGTTTGTCCCGGACATCTATCAGCCGGAATACCTGATCAACCGCTTCGTTCTGGGCAACACGCGCCCCGACGATGCCGACTGGGTCCACTTCAACATTCGCGGCGTGGGCGTGATCGTCTTTCTCGTGTTCACGCTTTTCGTGGGCTGGGTCGCCAAGGGCCTGATCGGCCGCTCGCTCATCCGCTACGGCGAAAGCCTGGTGGACCGGATGCCGGTCGTCCGCTCGATCTATTCCGGGGTCAAGCAGATCGCCGAGACGGTCTTTGCCCAATCCGAACGCAGCTTCGAAAAGGCCTGCCTCATCCAGTACCCGCGCAAAGGCATCTGGGCCGTCGGCTTCATCTCGACCCAGGCCAAGGGCGAGGTCGCCGAAAAGGCGCAGATATCGGAAGACATGCTCAGCGTCTTCGTGCCCACGACACCAAACCCGACCTCGGGCTTCCTGCTGTTCTTTCCACGCTCCGACGTGATCGAGCTGGACATGTCGATCGAGGACGCGGCCAAGCTGGTGATCTCCGCCGGGCTGGTTTATCCGGGGCAGAACGGCAAGGTGGTCCAGCCCGAAAGTGAGCACTGAAATAGTTACCGGCCGGTAAATGCGGCAACCGGTCTCTTGATCCGCGCCGAACGGGATTTTCGCACCGTCGCAATACCACTGGAATACCGACGCGATACCGACGTCCGGTTTTGGCCTGTCCGGCGCCGTTAATCATGCGGCGGCGACTCAGCCGAACATCGCCTCCAGATCGACCGTATCGCGCATTCCGACAGCCTCGAAATCCGTCTCCAGGAACCGCTCTGCCGCCGCCCGTCCGGCCCGTTTCAGCCGGTCCAGCACCAGCGGGCTCGGCACCAGTTTTGTGGCCACCGACAGCTCTCGCATCAGGTCGTCATCGGCGATCATGTGCACCCTGACCCGCTTCATCGCACCCTCCGCGATGGTGCCGGCATCGATCAGGCCCTGCACGAAATGAACCGCCCGCAACTCCCGCAGAAGCGCGGCGTTAAAGCTGATCTCGTTGATCCGGTTCTGGATCTCCTGCGGCGATTTCGGCACCTCGTCGCGCACCAGCGGGTTGATGTTGACGACCACGATGTCGTCCGGCAACTCCTTGCGGTATAACGGAAATAGTGCAGGATTCCCGCTGTACCCCCCATCCCAGTAATGCGCGCCGTCAATCTCGACCGCCTGGAACAGCGTCGGCAGACAGGCCGAGGCCAGCAGGCTGTCTGACGTGATCGCATCGCCCTCGAACACCCGAATCTTGCCGGTATGCACGTTGGTGGCGCCGACAAAGAATTGCGGCTCGCAGATCTTGCAGACCCTGTCATAGGCGAACCTGTCCACCACCCGCCGCAAAGGGTTCACGTAGAACGGACCATAGGCATAGGGCGAGATGGCCCGGCTGGCCGCGTCGGCCAGCGTATAGGCCGGCGACAGTTCCAGCACGTCGCTGAACGTGCCGATCCCGGGCAACCGGCCCGCCATCCACGCGGGCAGGCGAAAATCCTCCACCGCGCCCATCTGCGCCCAAAGCCAATCAAGGTTCTCGCGCGCCCCCTCCCGGCCTCCGGCCAACAGGCCGGCCTTCAGGGCCGCCCCGTTCAGCGCTCCGGCTGACGTGCCGGAAATGCCTGCGATCTCAATCGCTTCCTCCTCCAGAAGTCGGTCCAGAACACCCCAGGTAAACGCCCCGTGGGCGCCCCCGCCCTGCAATGCCAGATTGATCCGTTTACCACCCAAGTCACACGCTCTTCTTCTGGCCATAAATATCCCGGGAAGCCCGAGGGGCTGGCCCCTCGGCCCGTCCTGTCACAGCGCCGTCCAGCCACCATCGACACTGATCGTCGTGCCGGTGATCTGCTCTGCGGAAGAGGAACACAGGAAGACCGTCGTCCCGCCCATCTGCTCCACCGTCGCCATCTGCTTGGACGGCTGGCGTTCCAGGATCACCTCGCGGATCACCTCGTCGCGGCCCATGCCGTATTTTTCCATCGTGTCCGGGATCTGCTTTTCCACCAGCGGCGTCATCACGTAGCCGGGGCAGATCGCGTTGCAGGTGATCGGCTCTTCCGCCGTCTCCAGCGCCGTCACTTTGGTCAGCCCCACGATCCCGTGCTTGGCCGCCACATAGGCCGATTTGAACGGGCTCGCGGTTAGGCCATGGGCGCTGGCGATGTTGATTATTCGGCCCCAACCCCGTTCGCGCATCACCGGCAGCGCGGCGGCGGTGGTGTGAAAGGCCGAGCTCAGGTTCACCGCGATGATCTGGTCCCATTTCTCGACCGGGAAGTCCGGGATGCCCGCCACGTGCTGCACGCCCGCATTGTTCACCAAGATGTCACAACCTCCGGCCTCCTCGATCAGCCTGCGGCAGGCCTCGGGGTCGCTCATGTCCGCGGCGATGAATTCCACCTCCGCCCCGGTGTCTTTACGAATTCTTTCCGCGATTTCGTAATTCTCGTCCCGCGCGGCCCGCCCGTTCAGCACGACACGCGCTCCTGCCTCGGCCAGAGAAGTGGCGATTCCAAGACCGATTCCCGAGGTCGATCCGGTGACGATTGCGGTTTTTCCGGCGAGAGACATGAGACAGCACCCTTTTGTTAACTTGCTCGTCAGACCTAGCGCGTTTCGCGGGCCGTTGAAAACCTGCCATACACGGGTTTTGGCGCATATGGGCGCATGTTGGTCATGTTGAGAAAAAACTGCCGATCGCATAAAAAAAACGCCGGCACAAGGCCGGCGTTAAGTTATTGAGGCAGGTTTCATACAGGCAAGAAACCTATCGAGCAGTGACACCTTTATACGCAATTCACCGTGATGATCCAAGCTAAAAGTTTGAAAAGACGTAAATCCGCCTTTAACCTCGTTGGTCAGACAAACAAGGCCCGAGCAGGATTGTTGCCCAAATGGGATTAGATTTTTTCCACCGCGCGCTGCACGCAGTCGCGATTCTTGGCGCCGGTTTAGCGGCCGCGCCCGGCATGGCCGAGCCGTCGCATGGCATAGCTATGTACGGCGACCCCGCCCTGCCACCAGATTTCGTGTCCCTACCCTACGCCAACCCCGATGCGCCCAAGGGCGGTCGGCTGGTCAGCGGCAATGTCGGCAGCTTCGACAGCCTCAATCCATTCGTCCAGAAAGGCGAACCGCCCTGGCAGTTGCGCCACCTCACGCACGAGTCGCTGATGGGCCGCTCCTATGACGAGCCGTTCTCGCTTTACGGCCTTCTGGCCGAATCGGTCGAAACGGGTCCCGACCGTGAATGGGTCGAATTCACCCTGCGCGAAGAGGTCGAATTTTCCGACGGCACCCCCGTCACGGTCGACGACGTGATCTGGTCCTACCAGACCATTGGCACCGAAGGTCACGGTCGCTATCGCGGCTTCTGGCAGAAGGTCGAAAAGATCGAGGCCACAGGCCCGCGCAGCGTCCGTCTGACCTTCAACACAGAGGACCGCGAATTGGCCCTCATTGCCGGTCTGCGGCCGATCCTTAAAAAGGCCCAGTGGGAAGGCAAGGATTTCTCCGAAGCCGCGCTGGCCGACGTGCCCATCGGCTCGGCGCCTTACGTGGTCGCGGACTATGAAGTCGGCCGGCATGTGACGCTGAAGCGCAACCCGGAGTACTGGGGCAATGACCTGCCTTTCCGGCGTGGCACCAACAATTTCGACGAGATCCGCATCGAGTTCTACGGCGACGATGCCGTTCTGAAAGAAGCGTTCAAGGCGCAAGCGATCTCTTACGTTCGCGAACTGAACGCCGAGAAATGGGCGACGCAATACGACTTTCCGGCCGTGCAGTCCGGGGATGTCACCTTGTCGGAAATCCCGCACGGCAAGCCCTCGGGCATGACCGGCTTCGTGTTCAACACCCGCCGCGCGCCGCTCGACGATTGGCGCGTGCGCGAGGCGCTGATCCTCGCCTTCAATTTCGAATATATCAACGACACGCTGACCCGCGGACGGCAGCCGCGCATCACTTCCTACTTTTCGGGCTCCGAACTGGGTATGCGCGACGGCCCCGCAACGGGCCGCGTGCGCGCGTTGCTGGAACCTTACGCCGATACGCTTCTGCCCGGGGCTTTGGAGGGCTACACGGTGCCCCACGGCGACGGCACCAAGCGCAACCGCGGCAATATCCGCAAGGCGATGAACCTGCTGAACGAAGCCGGGTGGACCGTCGAAGAGGGCGAATTGCGCAATGCCGAGGGCGCGCAATTGGAGCTGACCGTACTTTTGCGTCAGGACGGGCTGCTGCAGCAGGCCGTGACCTACATGGAGATCTACGCCCAGGCGCTGGAGCGTCTCGGCATCGACCTGACCGTTGAGACCACCGATCCCGCGCAGTACAACGAGCGCGAGCAGAATTTCGATTTCGACCTCACCTTCTTTCGCCGCGCGTTCTCGCTCAGCCCCGGCAACGAGCAGATATATTACTGGGGCGCCGAGTACGCCGACATCCCCGGCAGCCGCAACGTGATGGGCATGAAGTCCCCCGCCGCCGAGGCGATGATCGACACTATGCTGAACGCCACCAGCCGCGAAGACTTTGTCGCCGCTGTGCGCGCGCTGGACAGGGTGTTGATTTCAGGTCGCTATGTCATCCCGATCCACGAGTATGCCGTCGGCAGGATTGCGCATCTCAGCCACTTGAAATACCCTTCCGACCGACTGCCGGTCTACGGGGACGGGATCTGGTTCCTGCCCGAGGTCTGGTGGTCCGAGGCAAGTGAACAATAAAAAACGACAGTAACAATCGAGCAGGTATCATGAGGAAAATCGCTGTTTTCGCGCTGATCGCCGCAGCCCTGTCTGGCTGCGCCACGATCGAAGGTGTCGGCCGGGATATTTCCGGCGCGTCGCGCGGCGTTCAAAGCTGGTTCTGAGGCCGCGCTAAAGCTGCCAGGCAGAACCTTTTCACGTCTTCGGTCACGAAGGCGAATGCGTTTTTGCGCGCGCGTTCACGGTGCTCCGCGAAAAAAGGCCGACGCGAATGCGCCGGCCTTTTCCTTTTCTTTTCAATCGCTTCAGCTGACTTTCTGAGCCGCCCGGCTTTCGCGCAGGTCCGACAGTTCCTGCGCCACGAGGAAGGCCAGCTCAAGCGCCTGAGAGGCGTTCAGCCGCGGATCGCAGGCCGTGTGGTAACGGTCCGACAGGTCCTCTTCGGTCACCGCCCGCACGCCGCCGGTGCACTCGGTCACGTCCTGACCCGTCATCTCGAAATGCACGCCACCGGGGATGGTGCCCTCGGCCCGGTGCACGCCGAAAAATTCCTGCACTTCGCGCAGCACGCTGTCGAAGGGGCGCGTCTTGTAGCCCGAGGCCGACTTGATAGTATTGCCATGCATCGGGTCGCAGACCCAGGTCACGTTGGCCCCCTCTTCGCGAACAGTCTTGATAAGACGTGGCAGGTGTTCGCCCGCCTTGCCCGCACCGAAGCGTGCGATCAGCGTCAGACGCCCGGCCTCGTTTTCCGGGTTCAGCGTCGCCATCAGCTTTTTCAGGTCATCCGTTTCCATCGTCGGGCCGCATTTCAGGCCGATCGGGTTCAGCACGCCGCGCAGGAATTCAACATGTGCGCCGTCCGGCTGCCGCGTGCGGTCGCCGATCCAAAGCATGTGCCCCGACCCCGCCAGCCAGTTGCCCGAGGTCGAGTCCACGCGCGCCAGCGCCTCTTCGTATTCCAGCAGCAGGCTTTCGTGCGAGGTATAGAAATCGACCGAGTGCAGCGTCGGAGCGCTGGCGCTGTCGACGCCCGCCGCACGCATGAAGTCCAGCGTGTCGGAAATGCGCGACGCCATCTCGCGGTAGCGTTCCGCCTTTTCGCCGTCGGTAAAGCCCAGCGTCCAAGCATGCACCTGGTTCACGTCGGCATAACCCCCGGTTGAAAAAGCCCGCAGGAGGTTCAGCGTGGCGGCCGCCTGCGTGTAGGCCTGCAGCATCTTGTTCGGATCGGGGATCCGTGCCTCCGGCGTGAAGGCCAGCTCGTTGATGATGTCGCCGCGGTAGCTGGGCAATTCCATGCCATCGACCACCTCGGTCGGTGCCGAGCGCGGCTTGGCGAACTGACCGGCCATGCGCCCGACCTTGATCACCGGCACCTTGGCACCGTAAGTCAGCACCATTGCCATCTGCAGCATCACCTTGAACGTGTCGCGGATCGCGTCGGCCGAGAATTGGTCGAACGCTTCTGCACAATCACCGCCCTGCAACAGGAACGCTTCGCCCCGCGATGCTGCGCCGAGCTCTTTCTTCAGGCGTCGTGCTTCGCCGGCAAACACCAGAGGCGGATACTTGGACAGCTTCGACTCCACCGCTTGCAGCGCCGCTGCATCGGTGTAATCGGGCATTTGGATCCGCGGCTTGCTGCGCCAGTCCGATTTCTGCCAATCGCTCATCGTTCTTCTCCGCTCATCGAATTACGAGACCCGTCTATACTAAAGCAGGCCGGACGACACCATACGAGTTCGACAGAATATGTCGGAAATTGACCGCCGGTGCTCTTGCCAACCTCGCGGTTTTCGTGGAACAGCTATCCGATAGGCCATTGCGCAGGGAGTAGAGAACATGCGCACGGAAGCGACCAAAACAAGCGCTGGCCCCACGTCCGGGCCAAAACGTTTCGTTTTCGTATTGCTGGAGAATTTCTCGCTGCTGAGCTTTGCCTCGGCGCTTGATTGTTTGCGTATCGCCAATCGCATGGCCGGCGAGACCCTGTACGAATGGGTTATGGCGGGTGACTCCGACGACGAGGAGACCGTATCCTGCTCGGCAGGAACGCGGTTCAAGGTCGATATCGGGCTTGAGGAGTTGCGCCGCGAGGACGTCGTCCTTTTGTGTGGCGGTGCCAACATCCAGACAGCGGCTACCAAGAAAATGCTGAACTGGCTGCGCCGCGAAGCGCGCCGGGGCCCGCGGATCGGCGGGCTTTGCACGGCGTCCTATATCATGGCCAAGGCCGGGCTGCTGGATGGCAAGCGCGCGACGATCCACTGGGAAAACCACGACAGCTTTACCGAGGAATTCGACGAGGTGGAACTGACGAAGTCCGTCTTCGTGGTCGACGGAAACCGCATGTCGACGGCCGGTGGCACCTCGTCCATCGACCTGATGCTGAAACTCATCGCCGACGACCATGGCGAGCAGTTGGCCAACGCAGTGGCCGACCAGATGATCTATTCCTCGATCCGCACCGACCAGGACACGCAGCGGCTGTCCGTGCCCACGCGCATCGGGGTCCGGCATCCCAAGCTCAGCCAGGTCATCCAGATGATGGAGAGCAATATCGAGGAGCCGATCAGCCCCGCGATATTGGCCAAGCAGGTGGCCATGTCCACGCGGCAGCTGGAGCGGCTGTTCCGGCGTTACCTGAACCGTTCGCCGAAGCGCTACTACATGGAACTGCGCCTGCAAAAGGCCCGCAACCTGCTGATGCAGACCGACATGACGGTGATCAACGTGGCCCTTGCCTGTGGCTTTGCCTCGCCGTCGCATTTCTCGAAATGCTACCGTTCGCATTACAACACCACGCCCTACCGCGAGCGTGGCAGCCAGGCGGCAAGACTGTCTGTCTAGTTCCCGCGCCTCGGGTGTAACCGCCCTGCCCCGGTGGCTCAGAATTCGCCCAACAGAACAACGGGATCGGTGTTGAACTTGAAGTTGACGGCGACCACGGCGTCTGGCCGCGTGTGAAACAGCACCAAGGCGTAGATGTAATTGATTCCGCTGTAGTAGACGTACATCTCGCGCGTCCAATGATCGCCCAGCTTTTCGGATTTCATGACTTCGACCGTATCCAGCGGCTTGGGAAAGAGCGCTTTCACCTGTGCCTCGAGGCTTTGCAATTCGTCGGCCGTCATCTCGTCGGACGCACCGAACGCGCGCATCAGCATGACGATGTTCTGGTTCATCATGCCGTCATCCATGATGCTGCGCATGTGGTCATAATCCCGAAAGACAGACTCGGGGTTCTCTTGTGCAGCAGAGGGAGCCGCCAAGTTGATCGTCACGATGGCAAGCAGGGCGGCGAAATATCTGGACATGCTTCTAATCCCAATATTCCCAAAACGATATCGCAGTCAGGTTGCCATGAACGGTCCTGATTGCCTAGAGGTCGCGGTCCTACACGGCTGACGCCCTGCGCTAACGTCTTCTGTGCAGGCTCCCCGTCGAAACTGGGTCAAAATGAGGCGCGTGGGTTCAGATTTCTGCTCACTTTGGGCGCTTGCGTCGCGGTTCTTGTATCGTAGCTCGGCGCACCGGCCTTTTTTTCAAAGGCGCTACGCTTGATCAGGCAGACTGAGCATATCCGCTGACAACGCAAAATTTGCTAAAATTGATTCGTGCAATGTGACAATCAGATGGCATTTGCGTTGTCCGACCCGGTTTAACTGTTTCGCTCTACTCAACGGTTTTCGACATGCGGCTCCATTGAAATCTCGGCATCACAGAAAGGGGCATAAATTTGGCCCTAGAAAAGGTTAACATCCCGCTTTTGCCCAATTTGCCACATTTCCGCCCTATTTCAGACCCACCTTCATCCTCGTCGATGCGTGCCGAAGCTGCTTTCGAAACGCGGCAACTTCGAAAGACCGAGACAATACCAATGGCCCGAAGCCGGATGCTGGACCACCTGAGAAACTTTCTGACCGACGACACCGGCGTGGTGAGCGTTGACTGGATCGTTCTTGGCTTCAGCGTGATCTGCCTTGGATGCCTGACAGTCGGCACGGCCCGGGACGGAACCTTTGGCCTTGCCGACTCGATCAAGACGTCGGTCGAAACGAAGACAGTCGAGGGTGTTGACCCCTGAACCTTAACTTTCGCCGGCAACGCCAAGGGCACCGGCTCCGCAACCAACTAGGAAAGACACTGCCATGTTTTCCGCACTCCAGAAATTCATCGCCGAAGAAGACGGCGCCGTGACCGTGGACTGGGTCGTGATGGCGGCGGCCGTCACCTGGCTTTGCCTGGGCGCACTGCAAACCGCACAAGGCGGGGTTAACAATCTGGCGTCGGCGTTAGAGCAAGGCATCTCGGTCAAGTCCGTCGAAGATCAATGAGCCGGACGCGCCCGATGCTGCGGGCCATCCGTCGCGCCGATCCGGTGTAGCCCGCTCAGGCTCGTCTTCCCGCGATCTGGCCAATCCCAAGCACATCCAGCACCTTCGCCTCGATCTGCGCGGCATTGAGCCCGGCAACGGCGTACATGTCGGCCGGGCTCGCCTGATCAATGAAAATGTCCGGCAGCACCATCGAGCGGAACCGCAAGCCTTCGTCGAACACACCCTGCTCGGCCAGGTGGTGCGCCACGTGGCTGCCGAACCCGCCGATGGCGCCCTCCTCGATCGTGATCAGCGCCTCGTGATCCGCGGCCAGTCGGTCGATCAGGTCGGTGTCCAGAGGCTTTGAGAACCGCGCATCGGCCACGGTCGGCGTGATACCCCGCGCGCCCAGCCCCTCGCAGGCCTTCATCACCTCGCCAAGACGGGTGCCGAAGGACAGGATCGCAACGCGCGAGCCTTCGCGGATCATGCGGCCCTTGCCGATCTCCAGCACCTCGCCGGGTTCGGGCATCGTGACGCCCTCGCCCTCACCGCGGGGATAGCGGAACGCGATGGGCCCGCTGTCATGCGCCGCGGCGGTCGCGACCATGTGCACCAGCTCGGCCTCATCGGCGGCGGCCATGACGGTAAAGCCCGGCAGGTTCGAAAGAAAGGCCACGTCGAAGCTGCCCGCATGGGTGGCGCCGTCGGCCCCAACCAGCCCCGCGCGGTCGATCGCGAAGCGCACCGGAAGGCGTTGGATGGCGACATCGTGCACGACCTGGTCGAACCCGCGTTGCAGGAAGGTGGAGTAAATCGCACAGAACGGCCGCATTCCGCCCGCGGCCAGCCCGGCGGAGAAGGTGACGGCGTGCTGCTCGGCGATGCCGACGTCAAAACAGCGCGACGGGTAACGCTTCTCGAACAGGTCCAGCCCGGTGCCGTCCGGCATGGCGGCGGTGACGCCGCAGATCCGGTCATCCTCGGCGGCGTGTTTCAGCAGCGCCTCGGCAAAGACCTTGGTATAGCTGGGCGCGTTCGAAGGCGATTTCTTCTGCTCGCCCGTGACCACGTCGAATTTCGCGGTCGCGTGCCCCCCGTCGCGCCGACCTTCGGCGGGGGCATAGCCCTTGCCCTTCTTGGTGATCATGTGGATCAGGATCGGACCCTGCGCGCGGGCCTTGACCGTGCGCAGTACCGGCAACAACTGGTCCATGTCATGCCCGTCGATCGGACCGAGATAGCTGAACCCCAGCTGTTCGAACAGCGTCCCGCCCACGGCCATGCCCTTGAGCACCTCCTTGGCCCGTTTCGCGCCCATCTGGAACGGCTCTGGCAGCAGTGACACCGCACCTTTGGCGGCGGCCTTGAACTCCTGGAACGGTTCACCCGCATAGAGGCGCGAAAGGTAGGATGACAGCGCCCCCACGGGCGGGGCGATGGACATCTCGTTATCGTTCAGGATCACGATCAGGCGTTTGTTCAGGTGGCCCGCGTGGTTCATCGCCTCAAAGGCCATTCCCGCAGACATCGCCCCGTCGCCGATCACCGCGATGGCATCGCCATGGCCGGTGTCGCTGGCCCCGCCGAGGTCGCGCGCCGCGGCAAAACCCAGGGCGGCGGAGATCGACGTGGAGCTATGCGCGGCACCAAAAGGGTCGTAGGGGCTTTCAGAGCGCTTCGTGAAGCCGCTGAGCCCCCCCTCCTGCCGGATGGTGCGGATACGGTCACGGCGGCCGGTCAGGATCTTGTGCGGATAGCACTGGTGGCTCACGTCCCAGATGATCTTGTCCCGCGGCGCGTCGAAAACGTGGTGCAGCGCGACGGTCAGTTCAATCACGCCGAGGCCCGCGCCCAGATGCCCACCGGTCTCCGACACGGCCGAAATGGTTTCGGTGCGCAGTTCGTCGGCCAATTGACGCAGCTCCGCATCGGAGAAACGCTTGAGCTCGGCGGGGCTGGACACCGTGTCCAGCAAGGGGGTCTGGGGGCGTGTCACGCGTCGCCGCTCCTTGAATTTGGCTGCCGGCCTGGACCGGGCGGCTAGCTCTGCCGCGAGATAACGAAGCGGGCCAAGTCGCGCAAGCGGTCGGCCCCCTCTCCGTAAGCAGATAAGCTGTCACAGGCGGTGTCAACAAGGGCAGCGGCGCGCCGTCGCGCCCCTTCGAGACCGAGAAGCGACACGAACGTGGCCTTGCCGGCGGCGGCGTCCTTGCCCACCGCCTTGCCCACGGCGGCGGCATCCCCCGTCTCGTCAATGACGTCGTCCTGGATCTGGAACGCCAGGCCAAGCGCCTTGGCATAGGCGGCGAGCGGCGCAATGTCGGCGCGGGCCATGGCCGCGCCTGCGCAGGCAGCCCAGCCGAAAAGCGCGCCGGTCTTGCCATCCTGCAGCGCGATGATTTGGTCCAACGTCAATGGGTCCGGCGCTGTTTCCGCCGCGATATCAAGGGCCTGCCCCAAGACCATGCCGTCCTTTCCCGCTGCGCGCGCCAGCGTCAGCGCAAGCTCGGCGCGGGCCTCGGATGTGTCGGCGCCCTCGGGATGGGCCGCAAGTTCGAACGCCAGCGATTGCAGTGCGTCGCCCACAAGAACGGCTGTGCCTTCGTCCCATTTCACGTGCACCGTGGGCTGCCCCCGACGCAGATCGTCGTCATCCATGCAGGGCAGATCATCATGCACCAGGCTGTAGGCGTGCATCGCCTCGATTCCTGCCGCGGGAAAGACTGCCCGCGAAGGGTTAACATCGTGCAAACGGGCCGTTTCCATCACCAGAAAGCCGCGCAGGGCCTTGCCGCCGAAGAGCGCGTGGCGCATTGCTGCATGCAGGGGAAGATCGCCGGTGATTTGCGCCTCGAGGCAGCGTCGGATGGCCGTCGCGTCCGCCGCGAGCGCGGACTGAAGCATCAGAGCCCCTCGACCGGGGTGGTGCCCTTGGGGGTGCCCTCGCCGTCGAGCGTGATGGCCGCGACTTTCTCTTCGGCTTCTTTCAGCTTGGTTTCGCAGCGTTTTTTCAGCTTGGCCCCCTGCTCGTACAAGGCGATGGATTCGTCCAGCGGCACGTCGCCGCGCTCCAGCCGGGTGACGACGTCCTCGAGCGCCTTCATCGCCTGTTCGAAAGACATGGTGTTGATCGCGTCGTCGTCCATTTCAGGGGCCTCTTGCATGGGTTTTCAACAGGCACCATAGCGGTGCGCGGCGCGGGCTTCAATTCGGTTGACGCCCCGCAGGGCATGGGGAAGGATACCGGCCATGAAGCCCTTTTCCACGTCCGATGCCGCGCCCGTGGCCGACCCCGACTTGTCCAGTCTAGTCGCCCGGCGGCTGGATTCTGCGACGGCGGAAGATGCCGCGTTTTCAACAACTCAGGTGACGGAGCTCATCCGCGAGGTTTCGGGTAAGCGGGTCGTGCTGCGTGGCCGGATCGGGGGGCAGCGGGCGGTTTTCCGGCTCTATCTCGACCGGGTCGAGGACTGCACACGGGACTGGAACGAGCTGTGCCGTATCTGGCCAAAGATGCGTGAAGGCGAATTGCGGGTCTGCGCGCCACTGGGATTTGCACCCGAAGCCGGCCTTCTGGCGGTGTCGGAGGTCGAGGGCACGCCCTTGCTGCAATGGATCTACCGCGCGCCGGAGGCCGAGCGGGCGCGGTACCTGGAGCCCGCGGCGCGGTGGTTGCGGGCTTATACGGAATGCACCGAAACCGAGGCTGCCGCCCAGCCCGCGGGATGGGCCAAGCGGGCCGAGCGGGCGGCGAAGACGCAGGCGTTCACCCGGTTGAAACAAGTGGAAAAGCCGATCCTGCAGGAAATCCAGCGCCTGGTGCCGCTGATGGACAAAAGCCAGTGGCGGTTTGCCGTGTCGCATGGGGACTTTCACCCCAACAATTTGATCGTGAACGAAAATATGGTGACCGGAATTGACTGTGGCGGGTCGCGTCCGGCGCCCATATACAAGGATATGGCGCGGTTCCTGATGCATATGGGCCGTCGCGCGATGATCCCGTCGGGCGAGGCCTGCCTTGGTGTGGACCGGCAAGGCTTCATCGCCTTTTGCGACGCGTTCCGGCTGTCGGCGGAAGAGCGGGAAGTGACCCTGCCCTTCTTCATCGCGGTGGAAGCGCTGTTGCGGGCCGAGACCCGGAACCTCTCGCAAAGCCGGGTGCGGCGGGCCCGGCAAATGTCGGAGGCGCTGCTGGCCGACCTGGAACGGATCGGGCGCTAGGCGACTCGAAGGTTAACGGCAGCGGAGGCGCGAAAACCACGTCGGTAAAGCGTCGGTATTCCTACGGTATCGCGACGGTGCCAGGTTCCGGCGACCGAATTTAACAAACCGTGCGCCTTAGCTGTTAAACGTTGGTTAAAGCCAGTCGCATCCCGGACTTGATCCGGGAGCTCCTGAGGCTAAGGATCCGGCAGGCGCGCCTCGTGAAGTGCCCCGGACGGCGATGGCTACCTGCCCTTGAAGAGCCCGCCCAGAATGCCGCGCACGATCCGGCGCCCGGTGGTGCCGCCCAGTTCCTTGACCACGGCGTTCATCACGGCACCGCCGATACTGTCGCTTTCCCTGCGGCTGCGCGAGGACGAGCGATCGACCCGGGACCCGGAGTAGCGGCGGCCCGCGTTGAACTCGCGTTCGGCGGCGGATTTCTCCTCGGCGGCGGTCTCGGCCTTTTCGGCCTCTTGCGCGGCCGTCTCGGCGCGTTTTGCAAGGATCTCGTAGGCGGAGTCGCGGTCCAGGACGGTCTCGTACTTGCCCGCCACGGGCGACGCGGCAATCACGCCTTGGCGGGCGGCCGTGTCGATGGGACCCAGGCGCGAGGATGGCGGGCGGATGAGCGTGCGTTCGACGATGCCGGGCACGCCCTTGTCTTGCAGCATGGAGGTCACCGCCTCGCCGGTGCCCACATCGCGGATGGCGTCGGCGGTATCGAAGCGGTCATTGGGGCGATAGGTCTCGGCGGCACGTTCCAGCGCCTTGCGGTCGCGGGCGGTAAAGGCACGCAGCGCGTGCTGCACGCGGTTGCCAAGCTGGCCCAGGATATCCTCGGGCACGTCATCGGGGTTCTGGGTGATGAAATAGACGCCGACCCCCTTGGAACGGATCAGGCGGGCGACCTGCTCGACCTTGTCGATGAGCGCCTTGGGGGCGTCCTCGAACAGCAGGTGCGCCTCGTCGAAGAAGAAGACCAGCTTGGGCTTGTCGGGATCGCCGACCTCCGGGAGCGTCTCGAACAACTCGCTGAGAAGCCACAGAAGGAACGTGGCGTAGAGGCGCGGCGCGCCCATCAGCCTGTCGGCGGCGAGGATGTTGACCTGGCCCCGGCCATCGGGGGCGGTGGTCATCAGGTCGGACAACTCCAGCGCGGGTTCGGCAAAGAACTGGGCGCCGCCCTGATTTTCCAGCACGAGCAGCGAGCGCTGGATCGCCCCGACGGATTGGCGCGAGACGTTGCCGTAGCGCAGGGAAAGCTCGCTGCTGTTCTCGCCGACCCAGACCAGAAGGGCCTGTAGATCCTTGAGATCCAGCAGGGTCAGGCCCTGTTCGTCGGCGACGCGAAAGGCAATGTTCATCACCCCCTCCTGTGCCTCGGTCAGTTGCATCAGGCGGCTGAGCAGAAGCGGGCCCATTTCGGCCACGGTGGCGCGGACGGGGTGACCCTGTTCGCCGAAAAGGTCCCAGAAGGTCACCGGAAAGCTGTCATAGGCGTAGTCGGTAAAGCCGATGGTCTCGGCGCGGGTCATGAAGGCCTCATGCAGCTTGAAATCCGCCGATCCTGCGGCGGCGAGGCCGGAAAGGTCGCCCTTGACGTCCGACAGGAAGACCGGGACACCGGCGGCGGAGAAGCCCTCGGCCAGGATCTGCAGCGTGACGGTCTTGCCGGTGCCCGTAGCCCCGGCGATAAGACCGTGGCGGTTCGCGTATTTGAGGCTGAGCCCCTGTTTCTCGGCGTAATCGACGCCGCCACCGCCCAAGAAAACCTTGTTTTCCAAGCCCCTGCCCCCTCGTCCAAGTTTTTTCACGATGCGAACATACAAAATTAAGGATTGTCTGCCAGTGTTTATCTCGTCCCGGGCCTCGTGTCCTCTTGGTCCGGGGCGACTTCCTCCCTGTCAGACTGGCCGCGCCTTCGGGTGCGGCCCTTTTTCTGGACTTGTTGCGGCAAATTCCCGGCGGTTGGCGCGGGCACAACCTTAGCGGGCATGCTCTTGAAATGGCTCGATAAGTTTTTTTGATGATTGCCTGTTGACGGCTCGTCGGAACTGTCCTAGCGTCGGCTCAATAGATAAGTCGGCCAGTCCGGCAGGGAGAATTGGGAAAGAGACCTTTTGGGTCTCTTTTCCTTTTTCATGGGGAATGTTCTGCTGTTATTTCAAGAGGATAGCGCTGCCCGGCCCCGGTTCAGAGGCAGCGAAAATCCGCCTTGCACTGGCACGGGCGTTACGGTTTTATCCTGACACTTGCGATCACCCATGTTAGAGCGCACGCAGCTTGATTTCAGACTAGATAACGGGGTCCACATGACCAGACTTTTGCACACCCTTCCATTTCTCGTTCTGCTGGGCGTCGGCTCGGCGTTGAGCGCACAGGAAACGGAAGAGACCGAAGGCACTGCAGATGGTGCCACGGCGACCGAGACGGACGCCACTGGATCGGAGACTGAAACCGAAACGGAGACCGAAACCGAAGCGCAGGCGGAAACGGACGACGCTGCGGATACCGCCGGACAGACCGACCCGGCCAGCGGGCTGGACCTGGGCCGCGAGGAGCAGGCAGATCCATCCTATATCAAGGAGACCTTCGACGACTGGCAGCTTCAATGCTTCCGCAGTGAGGCAGGCGAAGACCCCTGCCAGATGTACCAGCTGTTGCGCGAGGAAGGCGGGAACCCCGTGGCCGAGTTCAGCCTGTTCAAGCTGCCCAGTGACGGCCAGGCCGTGGCGGGTGCCACGATCGCGGTGCCGCTGGGCACGCTGTTGCCGCAGGGGCTGAAGATCTCGGTCGATGGCGGCAAGGCCAAGAACTACAACTACTCGTTCTGCTCGATGGGTGGTTGTTTTGCCCGTATCGGGTTCACCCAGGCCGACATCGACGCGTTTCAGGCAGGTGCCGCTGCGCGCCTGACGCTGGTGCCGGCGCAGGCCCCCGACCAGGTGGTCGAAATCGAAGCCTCGCTGGCGGGCTTTACCGCGGCCTATAACGAGGTGTCGGTGCTGGACCAGTAAGCCGCATCACCACCTTGCGACTTGGAACGCCGTCCTTCGGGGCGGCGTTTTTCGTTTCTGTGGGGCGGACTGTCCGGTTTGAACCTTTGAAGAGGCTGGCAATCATCCATCGCGCGGACGTAAGGCCGCAGGCCAATCGTCAGGCGAAGCGCTTGAGCGCCAGCACCGCGTTGAGGCCGCCGAAGGCGAAGGCGTTCGAAAGCGCCACGTCGACCTTTGCCTCGCGCGCCTCGTTCGGAACCACGTCGAGCGCGCATTCGGGATCGGGCTCGTCATAGTTGATGGTGGGCGCGACAATGCCGTCGCGCAGGGCCATGATGCAGGCCAGCAGTTCGACCGCGCCGGTGCCGCCGATGAGGTGGCCGTGCATCGACTTGGTGGACGAGATCATCAGCCGGTCGGCATGGGCGCCGAAGACATCTGCCACCGCCGCGCTTTCGGTCTTGTCATTGGCGGCGGTGCCGGTGCCGTGGGCGTTGATATAGCCCACGTCGGTGGGGTTGATCTTGGCGTCCAGCATGGCGCCGGAAATGGCGCGCGAGGCGCCATTCTTGGACGGCATGACAATGTCGGCGGCGTCCGAGGACATGGCGAAGCCGGCGACCTCGGCGTGGATCTCGGCGCCGCGCGCCTTGGCGTGTTCCAGTTCCTCGAAGACGAAGATGCCCGCGCCCTCGCCCTGCACCATGCCATTGCGGTTGGCCGAGAACGGACGGCAGCCGTCCTTGGACATGACGCGCAGCCCTTCCCACGCCTTCACGCCGCCGAAGCAGAGCATGGATTCCGAACCGCCGGCGATCATCACCGGGGTGAGACCCCCGTGCACCATCTGGAACGCCTGCGCCATGGCGTGGTTCGAGGACGCGCAGGCGGTCGAGACGGTGAAGGACGGACCTTTGAGGTTGAATTCCATCGACACGTGGCTGGCCGCGGCGTTGTTCATCAGCTTGGGCACCACGAAGGGGTGAACGCGGTTCTTGCCCTCTTCGTAGACCGAGCGGTAATTTTCATCCAGCGTGGTCATGCCGCCGCCCGAATTGCCCAGCACCACGCCGGCCCGCGCGGCCAGTTCGCCCTCGAACTTAAGTCCGGCCTGCGCGATGGCTTCGCGGGCGGCGACGAGGGTGAATTGCGTGAACCTGTCGTAGAGCGCCAGTTGCTGACGGTTGAAGCGTTCCTCGGGCTCGTAGCCCTTGACCTGGCCGCCGATCTTGATGGCCAGCCGGTCGACGTCGCGGATATCCAGTTCGGAGATGCCTGAGCGGCCCTCGCGCATCGCCTCGAGCGTTTCGGGCACGCTGGCCCCGAGCGCGTTGATCGTGCCCGCGCCTGTTATGACGACCCGCTTCACGCTTTCTGTTCCGCCACCAGCTTCTCGATTCCCGCCACGATGGAGGCGACGGACGAAATGTCGAAATCGCTTTCCTGGGGGGCGTTGGCGTTGAAGGGCACCGAGATGTCGAAGGCTTCCTCGATGGCGAAAATGCTTTCCACGAGGCCGAGGCTGTCGATGCCCAGTTCCTCCAGCGTGCTGTCCATCGTGACGTCGGATGGTTCAAGCACGGCCTGTTCGGCGATGATTTCGATGACCTTGTCCTTGGTATCCATGGTGCACCCCGTTCTTTCCGCGAACCGCTTTAGTCACTCTGATCCGGTTTTGAAACAGCTTTCTTGAGGTCAGCCACGTCGGCAAAGAGCCGCTTGATCCGGCGCAGGTACTTATAGACCTCCATCTGGGTGTCCATCTTCATCGCCGGGTAGCCCAGCATGACGCGGCCCGCGGGCACGTTGGCGAGGATCTTGGTGCCGCCCCCCGCGATGACGTTGTCGCCGATGAAGATATTGTCACCGACCCCCACCTGCCCCGCCAGAACGACGCTGTTGCCGACCTTGACCGAGCCGGCCAGCCCGACCTGTCCGCAAAGCAGGCAGTCGGTGCCGATGACGCAATTGTGGCCGATCTGCACGAGATTGTCGATCTTGGTGCGGTCGCCGATCACCGTGTCGCGGATGGTGCCCCGGTCAAGCGAGGCATGGGCGCCGACCTCGACATCGTCGCCGATGCGGACCGCGCCGAGGCTGTGGATGCGGACATAGGATTGCGCGGCAATGTCGCCCTGGTCGCCCAGGGTCTGGCGGGCGCGTTCGACACCCGAGACGTCAGGGGTGACATAGGAAAACCCGTCCGAGCCCACGACCGCGTTGGGCTGTGCGATGAAACGGTCGCCGATCACCACGCGCGCGCCGATGCGGGCACCTTCGCGCAGGAAGGCCTGTTCGCCCAGAACCGCGTCGGTGCCGACAAAGCTTTGCGGGCCGATCACGCTGTTCGCGCCGATCCGGGCGCCGGCACAGATCACCGCCAGCGGACCGACCGTGACATTGTCCCCCAAAGTGGCGCTGTCGTGAATGACGGCCGAGGGATGAATCCCGTCATCCCAGCCTTGCCCGGGATCGAAAAGCGTGCTCAGCCCGGACATGACGTAGCGCGGGCGCGGCGCGACGATCGCCGCCTCCAGCCCCAGCGCCTGCCAGTCGGCCCCCTCCCAGACAAGCGCGGCGCGCGCACGCCCCTGCGAGAGGGTTTCGGCATATTCCGGCTTCATGGCCAGCGCGAGGTGGTCCGGCCCGGCGTCGGCGGGTTCGGACACGCCATCAATGGCGATGTCGGTCGCGCCCATGGCGTTGGCCCCGAGCGCGCGCGCGATCTGGTCTATGGTATAGGACATGTGGCAACCCCTTCGTTCGGGGCCGGTTTATCCGCGAACGCCGGGCAGCGAAACCCCTGCGCGTTCCAGCGCGGACCAAATCCGCGCATCGCGGCCATAGACATCGGGGCGGTAGTTCACATGACCCTTGGGAGAGGTCACCGCGGTGCGGTAGATGATGTGCACCGGCACGTGATTTTCCAGATCGACCTTGGTTTCACGCCCCGTGTTCAGGATGCCGTGGAACTTGCCCTTCGGGTCGGCCTCCTGCACGGCCAGCAGGGCGTAGGCGAAATCGAACGGCTGGTGCAGGCGGATGCAGCCGTGGCTGTAGGCACGGGTTTCATGGTCGAACAAGTGCTTCTGCGGGGTGTCGTGCAGGTAGATGTTGTACTTGTTGGGGAACATGAACTTCACCAAGCCAAGCGCATTGCGGCTGGAGGGCGGCTGCTTGATGGCAAACGGGAAATTGCGGGCGTTGTAGGCGCCGAAATTGATGCGGGAGCGGCTGACCGTGCGGCCGCGGCTGTCCACGAGGCGCAGGTGACCGGCGGCGTTGCGGTTGCGCTTCATCTTGGGCAGGTATTCCTTGACCGCGATCGAGCGTGGCACGTGCCAGGTCGGATTGATGATCATGTGTTCCATCTCGTCCGAGAACTCGGGGCTTTGACGGTCGGCGGCCTTGGCGCCGATCACGGCCCGCGTGCGGAAGGTCTCGATATCGTCATCGATGATGCGGGCGGAAAAGTCGGTGAGGTTCACGAGGATGTGGCGCTTGCCCCGGCCCTCAGGCAGGTTCAGCCAGCGCTCGCGCTCCATCGCCACGATCACCGACTGAAGGCGGTCCTCGGCGGTGGCGTTGACCTCGCGCAGGGTGCTTTCGCCGGCAACGCCGTCGGGTTCCAGCCCGTGGTCGCGCTGGAACTCCCGCACGGCTTTCTGGATGGTGGCGTCATAGCTTTGCGTGGCGGTGCGCCCGAGATAGCCCTTGGCCATAAGCCGATTGCGCAGCGCCGTCACGGCCGCACCGGACGCGCCCGGTTCGAGCTTGCCGCCCGGAACGGTCGGCCCCCAGCCGCCCTCGGCGACGAGAGTTTCGAGCCGCATCTTTTCCTTCATCAGGCGTTTGTACTCGTTGGTCGAGGGCGCCAGCTGGCGGATGAACTGGCGCGGCTCGTCGCTGGCGGCAAAGGCGGTCAGCGTGCGGGTGCGGTCATAATCGCGCAGCTCGCGCTTGATCGCGGGCACCACGCGGCGCGGGTCGAGCACGCCGGTGCGCATGTCATCGGCCAGGTTCAGAAACGCCTTGCTGAGCGCGACCTCGGCAAAGCCGATATCGCGGGGCGTGCGCGCGGCGCGCAGCGTCTGTTCCAGCGCGTCGATGTCGTAGCGCGATTGGGGCAGGCCGTGGGCCGACACCGTTTGCAGTGCGAGGAACAGTGCCTGTCGGCGGGCCTTGTGCGCGTCCTGGTCGGTCCAGATGCCGGTGAAACCGGTGCTGCGATAGAAGGCGGCGAGATCGCGGTCGTCCGAGGCGGCCTCGGCGACGGCCTGTTTGAAGGCGGTGACCTGCGCGGCGGCGGGTTGTGACGCGGACATCCAGAAAACAACGGCCATCAGGCCACTGACAATGGTGGTGAAAATGCTGGTGTGTCCAAAGGTGCGCAACGCGCTGCTCATGCCGTTCTCCAAATCAACGAATTCCCTGCCTGCGCAACAAGCGCACGCAATCATTTGTTCCTATCGCGAATGAGCTGTCCAATCACAATTGGTTTTAAAGGTAAAAACCGGCACATGTGGCCGCCAGGACGCAAAGCCAGCTGTGGTCTGGAAACACGGCTGCACGGAATTTGCGCAAATTCTTGCCGAAATCTCTTGTGCTATGGAACCTTCCGGCTTTCACCCCTTGGTAACCGATTCCTGATATGCCATAACAATCACACATCTGGGGATGAGATGAACAGAGCCGCTACTTAACGCGGCAACAGGCAAGCGACGGGACAGGCGCTAACAACATGACCGATCAAAGCTCGACGAGCGTAACGCGGCGTGCGTTACTGGGTGCATTTGCAGCTACGACAGTGGTCGCAGCACCAACGTTTTCCAACGCAGCAGGGTTCCTTCGAGGCGCAGGCGACATTCGTCGGCTGACCATGGCCTCGCCCCGCACCGGTGAAAAGATCGACACGATCTACTGGATCGAAGGCGAATACATCAGGGACGCGGTCCGCGAGATCAACCTCTTCATGCGCGACTGGCGTACCAACGACGTCCACAACATCGACATGCGCACGATGGACATCATGGCAGCGGCCCACAACCTGATGGATGTGAACGAGCCCTACCTGCTACTGTCCGGCTACCGCAGCCCGAAAACCAACGCGATGCTGCGCTCGCGCTCCAGCGGCGTGGCGAAGAATTCGCGCCACCTGCGCGGCCAGGCAGCCGACCTGCGGCTGAACTCGCGCTCGGTGAACCAGATCTACCGCGCGGCTTCGGCCTGTCGCGGCGGCGGTGTGGGCCGCTACTCCGGCTCCAACTTCGTGCACATGGATTGCGGCCCGGTCCGCAGCTGGGGGCGCTAAGGCCCCGCGCGACCTGACGCGAATATCACTGTTGAGCACCGGCCCCGCGAGGTCGGTGTTTTTGTTTGCCGAGATGAGATTCCGGATCACGTCCGGGATGGTCGGACGCGGCTTGTGTCCGGTACGATCCTGACGCAGACGTCATCCCGGGCTTGACCCGGGATCGCTTGCTGTTCTCGACGGGACGCGCCCCTATCCCAGCCTGGCCATCCGCGCATCGCGAAGCCGGGCAAAATCGTCACCCGCATGATAGGACGAGCGCGTTAGCGGCGTGGCCGAGACCATCAGGAAACCCTTGCCATAGGCGGCCTTTTCATAAGCCGCGAATTCGTCCGGATGCACAAAGCGATCCACGGCGTGGTGCTTGGGCGTGGGTTGCAGGTACTGGCCGATGGTCAGGAAATCGATATCGGCGGCGCGCATGTCGTCCATCACCTGGTGCACGGCTTGCCGGTCTTCGCCCAGGCCCACCATGATGCCCGACTTGGTGAAGATGCCCGGATCCAATTCCTTGACCCGTTGAAGCAGGCGCAGGGAATGGAAATAGCGCGCACCGGGGCGCACCTCGGGGTAAATCCCCGGCACGGTTTCGAGATTGTGGTTGAAGACGTCCGGCTGCGCCGCGACCACGACCTCGAGCACCGCAGGGTCGCAATGCAGGAAATCCGGCGTCAGGATCTCGATCGTGGTGCCGGGCGAACGGTGGCGGATCGCGCGGATCGTCTGGGCGAAATGCTCGGCCCCGCCATCGGTGACGTCGTCGCGATCCACCGAGGTGATGACCACGTGGTTCAGCCCCAGTTTCTGCACCGCGTCCGCCACGCGCCCGGGCTCGAACGGGTCGAGCTCCTCGGGCGGCTTGCCGGTGGCGATGTTGCAGAAGGAGCAGGCGCGGGTGCAGACCTCGCCCATGATCATCATGGTGGCGTGGCCCTGGTTCCAGCACTCGCCCGCGTTCGGACAGCCCGCTTCCTCGCAGACCGTGACCAGCTTGTGCTCGCGCATGATCCGGCGGGTTTCCAGATAGCCCTTGCCGACGGGCGCCTTGACGCGGATCCAGTCCGGCTTTTTCGGTTGGGCATTGTTGGGCCGGTGCGCCTTTTCAGGGTGGCGCTGGTCCGGGATCTTGAGATCGCGCACGAATTTTTCCCCGCAAATCCTTTGGTAAGACATCCTATTTATAAGTCACTGCGGTGGGAAGTTCCAGTGATGCAATCCCGTCATGCATGTGACGGATACGCCCGGTAACGAGTGCCCCACCTCTTTTTGCAGGGCCGTGCTTGGTATGCGCCCGTGCAGTGCGAGCGCGGGCTGTTGCGCCAGGCGTGGGCGGCTCTATGCTGGCGCTCGGGGCAGAAACCGAGGGCGCTATGGATTGGCGACGGCACCGGCGCGAGGCGCATCGACTGAGCCAGACGCAGGAACACCTGAAACAGATCGTCTATGGCGGCAATGACGGGATCGTGACCACCTTTGCCATCGTGGCGGGGTTCGCCGGTGCGCAGGCCGAGGGCGTGGCGCAGATCGGCGGGGTTGCTGTTCTGGTCTTCGGGTTGGCAAACCTTTTCGCCGACGCGATCAGCATGGGGCTGGGCGAATTCCTGTCGCTGCGATCACAGCACGACCTGTATCGCGCGCGGCGGACAAGCGAGCTGCGCGAGATTGCAGCCGACCCCGAACACGAGCGGATGGAGCTGTTCGAGATCCTGCGCCAGCGCGGCCTGCCCGCGGGCGAGGCCGACACGGCCGCGACGATCATGTCGCGCCATCCCGAGATCATGGCCGACCTGATGATGACCTACGAGTTTGGCATGCAGGACCCCGACGAGGACAGCCCCGTGCTGAGCGGGCTGTTCACCTTCGTGTCCTTCATCGTTTTCGGGGCGATACCTCTCTTTCCCTATTTCATACTCGACGCCACGCAATCGACCTTCGTGCTCTCGGTCGCGGCGACGGCGGTGGCGCTTATCGCGCTCGGCCTGTTGCGCTGGAACGCGACAGGCGAACGGATGGGCCGCTGCGTCGGCGAGACGCTGCTGGTGGGCACGATCTGCGCCGTGGCGGCGTTCGGCGTGGGCTGGCTGGTGGGCGGCTGACGCGCGCGCCCTACCCCATCAGTCCGGCGCTGTCGCCCAATTCGGCGTAGTGCCGCTTGAGCCGTTGCAGCGCGATGCGCAGCACGATCTTGCCCGAGCGCGCTGACCATCCGAGCTTTTTCTCGGTGCTTTCCAACCCCTCGAGGAAGCAGCAGCAGCGCAGCGCCACGTCCGCAAGCCCCGGTCCCAGGTCGCGCAGGGCCCCGAGCACGCGGGCCTGGGCGGCCCGGGCGGTGACGTTCTGCCAGTCGGCGGGCGTAGGCCGGGCCGCGCCGGTCAGGATGTCGGTCCAGTCGTCGCGCGGCGTGTCGCCCAGACGCGCCATCTCGAAATCCTCACGCAGGCGCTCCCCGGCGCGGACGAGATCGGGACCGAGAAAGCGGCTGCCGTCGCGGTCGCGGCGGCGCGAGAGCAGGATCAGGGGCGACTCGGCGATGCCATAGCGGATGCGGCATCGGGCCTGTCGCTCTTCGCCATCTTCTTGGTCCATCGCGGCATCCTGGCCCAGGAAGGCGGCTTGCGACTCGACGAATCCCCGGGCCCTGTTTTCAGCCTGGGCCATCAGTTGTCCGAGCGCGGTCCGCCCCGCCGACGTGATCGCATAGCGCGACACCCGGCCCGGCGCGTCGCAACTGATCCAGCATTTCAGCGCCATCGCCTCGGCGATGTCGCGATCGACGACCGCGGTGCGGTTCTGCCCGGCCTCGGTTTCGCGCACCACCACGGCCTTGTCCATCTCGGCGGCCACGGCCAGCACGGCCCCTTTTTCACACAGGCGGCGCAGCACGCGCAGGGCTTCGCGGTTGAGGCGGGTTTCGGTCAGTGTCGGTTGGACGTTCTGGTATTCGGGCAGCGCGGTCATGCGTTTCTCCTTGATGCACGAACCGGCGTCCGGATGGGACATCACCCGCGGGCCAAGGCGGCGCAGCGCTTCGTCGACAAGGTGGTCGTCGCGCAAGGCTTCGAGCGCACGGACCTGTCGAGAAACGGTGGAGGCGTGACAGCCGAGTCGCCGGGCCAGCGCCCGGATCGACGTGCCGCCCTCGGTATGGGCCAGATAGGTGATGGCTGCCATCGGCACCCAGGACAGATCTTTCGAGGCGGGTGCCCCCGCCAAGCCAGCTTTGCTCATCCGTTTCCCTCCTTGGCCTGATCTCTTGCAAGAGGATCAGTTGCCCCAATTTGCCCACAGATTTATCCACAAGCGGGATGCAACCTAGGGGCGACTTGGTTACCAGTTCGTTAATTTACAGCCAGTCTGGAAACAATGGTTTCGATTGTGTGAACAATTGGAAACGGTTCCGTTCGGTTGAACAGCGACTCACGCAACGCCCCGGCCGGGTGTGGCACTCATCGGGCTCCCGAATGAAGGAGACCTGACATGACCGATCTGCTTTGCGTTCTCGACACGCTCAAACGCCCGCGGCTTCTGATCCGCGCGGCCCGGCTGGGCGCCGGGCAGTACCGCCGCGAGTTGCATTTGCCGCGGCACCTGGACACGAGCGCCCTGCCCGACAGCGGCGCGGCACTGGCGGAGTTGCTCGCGCTCGAGGCGGAGCTTGACACGGCCCGGCGCGGACGGCGCGCGGAGTACGCGGTGGCCCGGCACGTGGACGTGATGATTGCGATCATGGGAGAGGCGCGGCTGATCCGGGCCACGTTGGCGCCCAAACCGGAGGCACCGGCGCAAGGCTTGCAGCCCGCGCCGGTGCCGTGAAGGATCAGGCGAAGGCGTCTGGCATCGAAGCCTTCTTCTCGGCAACATAGGCGTTGAGCGCTTCGAGCACGCCGGGGTCGAGCGCGGGCTGCTGGTAATTGGCCAGCTGCTTTTCGACCCGGGTGGCGGCCAACGCCATCGTGTCCTGCTCGCCCTCGTCGGCCCATTGCTCGAACGGTTTGTAGTCGAGCATTTCGGACCGCCAGAAGGCGGTCTTGAAATTGGCCTGGGTGTGGGCGCAACCAAGGTAGTGCCCGCCCGGGCCGACCTCGCGGATGGCATCCATCGCCTGGCCGTTCTCGTCCGTGTAGATGCCCTTGGCGAGGTGGTGGTAGACGCCCAGCTGGTCGGCATCCATCACGAACTTCTCGAACGAGGACACCAGCCCGCCTTCGAGCCAGCCGCAGGAGTGCAGCATGAAGTTGACGCCTGCCAGAAGCCCCATGTTGAGGCTGTTGGCGGTCTCGTAGGCGGCCTGCGCATCGGGCAGCTTGGAGCCGTTGAACGACCCGGCGGAGCGGTAGGGCAGCCCCAGGCGGCGGGCCAGCTGTCCCGCGCCATAGGTGATGTGCGCGGCCTCTGGCGTCCCGAAGGTGGGCGCGCCGGAGTTCATGTCGATCGAGGTCACGAAAGCCCCCATGATGACGGGCGCGCCGGGATTGCAGAGCTGGTTGAAGGCGACGCCGGCCAGCGCCTCGGCCATGACCTGCGTCAGGGTGCCCGCCACGGTCACCGGGGCCATGGCGCCGCCGACGATGAAGGGCGACACGATGCAGGCCTGGTTGTTCTTGGCGTAGACCTCCATCGCGCCCATCATCACCTCGTCGAAGGTCAGCGGCGAGTTGATGTTGATCAGCGAGGTCATCACGGTGTTCTGCTGCACGAACTCCTCACCGAAGAGGATGCCGCACATGTCGACGCTGTCCTGCGCGCGGCTGGGCTCGGTCACGGAGCCCATGAAGGGCTTGTCCGACAGCACCATGTGCGCGCGCAGCATGTCGAGGTGACGCTTGTTCACGGGGATGTCGGTGGGTTCGCACACCGTGCCGCCCGAGTGGTGCAGCCACTTGGACATGTAGCCGAGTTTCACGAATTTCTCGAAGTCGGCCATCGTCGCGTAACGCCGTCCGCCCGCGTTGTCGCGCACGAAGGGCGGGCCATAGACCGGGGCGAAGACCAGGTTGTTGCCGCCCACGACGACGCTGCGCTCGGGGTTTCGGGCGTGCTGGGTGTATTGCGACGGCGCGGTCTTGATCAGCTCACGCGCGAGGCCGCGGGGGATGTGCACCCGCTCGCCCTGCAAGTCGGCGCCGGCGTCTTTCCACATCTGGAGCGCCTTGGGGTTCTCGACGAAGTTGACGCCGATCTCTTCCAGAACGGTTTCGGCGTTGTGCTCGATCATCTCGAGCGCCTCTTCGTTGAGGATCTCGAAATTCGGGATGTTACGCTCGATATATTTGGCGGTTTCGACGCTGACGGCGGTACGTTCTGCGCGGCGGGCTGCGCCGCCTCCGCCCCGGGCCCGTCTGCGGGCTGCTGCTTCGGCCATATTCTGGTTCCCCAACGTGGACTTGCACCCTGATGAGAGTGCGACTGTCCCCTTAATTATCCGCTAATGCGGGCGAGTCGGGGGAGATTTGCGCCGTTTCACGGTCTATAACGACATTCGGGGGGATGATGAGGATGCGGCGGGCAAATGCGCGTGGGCTCTCGCCCACCTTACGAGATGTGGTAGCACGTCATGTCCGTGCGCTGCTTGGTCAGGCACGCTCAAACCTGTTGCATCGCGCACGGGCTTTTCATATGGGCTTTGCATGACCCAGCATGACCGCCTTCTTATCATCGACTTTGGCAGCCAGGTGACGCAGCTGATCGCGCGCCGCCTGCGCGAGCTGAGCGTCTATTGCGAAATTCACCCGTTCCAGAATGTCACGGACGAATTCCTGAAGGACTTTGCGCCCAAGGCCGTGATCTTTTCGGGCGGCCCCGACACGGTGACCCGCGACGGCGCACCCCGCCCGCCGCAATCGGTTTATGACCTCGGGGTGCCGATCCTTGGCATCTGCTATGGCCAGCAGGTCATGATGCAGGACCTGGGTGGGCGCGTCGAAGGCGGCAAGATCTCTGGCGGCGGCGGCACGGCGGAGTTCGGCCGCGCCTGGGTGTCGCCCACGGAAGAGCGCATCGAACTTCTGGCGGGCTGGTTCCTTGGCGAGCGCGAGCAGGTGTGGATGAGCCATGGCGACCATGTGGCCGAACTGGCGCCCGGGTTCGCGGTCTACGGCACCTCGCCGCACGCGCCCTTTGCCATCACCGCCGATCTGGAGCGGGATTTCTACGCGGTGCAGTTCCATCCGGAAGTGCATCACACGCCCAATGGCCGCACGCTTTACGAGAATTTCGTCAAGCGCGCCGGGTTCAAGGGCGACTGGACCATGGCCGCCTACCGCGAGGAGATGGTCGAGGCGATCCGCGAGCAGGTGGGCGACTCGAAAGTCATCTGCGCGCTGTCGGGCGGGGTGGACAGTTCCGTGGCGGCGGCCCTGATCCACGAGGCGATTGGCGAGAACCTCACCTGCGTCTTTGTCGATCATGGCCTGTTGCGCCTGAACGAGGGCGAGGAAGTCGTGGGCATGTTCCGAGACCACATGAACCTACGGGTCATTCACGCGCAGGAGCAGGATCTGTTCCTTGGCGAGTTGGACGGCGTCTCGGACCCCGAGACCAAGCGCAAGATCATCGGCAAGCTGTTCATCGACGTGTTCCAGAAATACGCCGACGAGATCGAGGGCGCGGCCTTCCTCGCGCAAGGCACGCTTTACCCGGATGTCATTGAATCCGTCAGCTTTTCCGGCGGACCCAGCGTGACGATCAAGAGCCACCACAATGTCGGCGGCCTGCCCGAGAAGATGGGGCTGAAGCTGGTCGAGCCGCTGCGCGAATTGTTCAAGGACGAGGTGCGCGCACTTGGCCGCGAATTGGGCCTGCCCGACAGCTTTATCGGGCGCCACCCCTTCCCCGGCCCCGGCCTTGCCATCCGCTGCCCCGGCGAGATCACCCGCGACAAGCTGGAGATCCTGCGAAAGGCGGATGCCGTCTATATCGACCAGATCCGCAAGCACGGCCTTTACGATGAGATCTGGCAGGCTTTCGTTGCGATCCTGCCGGTGCGCACCGTGGGCGTGATGGGCGACGGGCGGACCTATGATTATGCCTGCGCGCTGCGCGCGGTGACGAGTGTCGACGGGATGACCGCCGATTACTACCCGTTCAGCCATGATTTCCTGGGCGAGACCGCGACGCGGATCATCAACGAGGTCGAGGGTATCAACCGCGTGACCTATGACATCACCAGCAAGCCGCCGGGCACCATCGAGTGGGAGTAGGCGCGTGCCCTCGGGCCCCCCGCCCCCAATAACGCCACGTTGAAATTCATGACGCCCCCGCATCATACCGGCTATCGGAGAGAGATCGACGGTCTTCGGGCCTTCGCGGTCCTGTCCGTCGTCGCGTTTCATGCCTTCCCGGACGCGGTGCCGGGCGGGTTCGTCGGGGTCGACGTATTCTTCGTCATCAGCGGCTTTCTGATCACCAGCCATATCTTCGAGAAGCTGGACCAAGGCGCGTTCAGCTTTGCCGACTTCTTTCAACGGCGTATCCGGCGGATCTTTCCCGCGCTGCTGGTGGTGATGTCGCTCAGCCTGCTGTTTGGCTGGCTGGTCCTTTTGTCGGACGAGTTCAACCAGCTTGGCCTGCACGTCGCCAGCGGGGCGGCGTTCATCAGCAACTTCGTCTTTGCCGCCGAGGCTGGCTATTTCGACGCCGCGGCCGAGGTGAAGCCGATGCTGCACCTGTGGAGCCTCGCGGTCGAGGAACAGTTCTATATCCTGTGGCCGCTGGCGCTTTGGGTGGCGTGGAAGCTGCGGGCCGGCCTGCTGATCCTGACCCTGATCGTTTTCGCGGCCTCCTTCGTCGTGAATGTCGTCTATGCCACCACGCATCCGGTCGAGACGTTCTTCTGGCCGTTCGGGCGCTTCTGGGAGTTGCTGAGCGGGAGCATTCTGGCGTGGATTACGGTGCACCGGGACGGGCCGCTGGCCGGTGCAACGGTTCGCAAACTGGCGGGAGGACTGGGGCTGCTGCTTCTGGTCGTGTCGGTGGCGGTGATCGACCGGACGGTCGCCTTTCCGTCCTGGTGGGCGATCCTGCCCGTTCTGGGAGCGGTGCTCGTGATCCTCGGCGGGGCGACGGCTTGGGGGGTGGCCCCCCTCTTCACCAATCGCGTCGCGGTCTGGTTCGGGCTTATAAGTTATCCGCTCTACCTTTGGCATTGGCCGGTCCTGTCATTCCTGCACATTGCAGAGGACGACGTGCCGCACCGGGATGCGCGGGTTGCGGGCGTGCTTCTGGCCATCCTGCTGGCATGGCTGACCTATCGCTTGATCGAGCGGCCGATCCGCTTTGGAAAATTCCGCGAACCGGCGCGTGCGCTGAGCCTCGCCGCGGTCATGGTGGCAGTCGGATTGGCAGGCTTCGCGATCAGCCGGACCGATTTCAGCGACAGCCACACCGCCCGGACGGTGTACCTGCGGGACGGTCTGGAACACAGGATCGGCCCCTCCAGCCGGTGGTTCGAGGGGCGTGACGACTGGTTGTTCCTCGGCAACAGCTATGACCGGACGGTGGCCAAGCTCCGATCCGAGAGCCCGCCCCCGCCCGACGAGGTGGAAGACATGCGTGCGCTGTTCGCAAACATCGCCGAGACGGCGGCAAAATCCGGAACGCGTGTTGCCCTGCTTGTCGGTCCCAACAAGTCGTCGGTCTATCCCGAGTTCCTTCCGGCCGAGCTGACGCCCGCGGATAGCCGGTATTTCGACGCTTTCGCGCAAGCCCTGGGCCCGATCCCGAACCTGACATTCCACGACCCCACAGCCGGATTTCTGCGGGGCAAGGGGGCCGAGGGCATACTCTATTACCGCACGGACACCCATTGGAACAGCAAGGGCGCGTTTCTTGCCTGGGCGGGGCTGATGCAGGCGCTCGGATTGCCGGTGCCCGAGGTGGCGTTTTCACCTGGGCCCGAATACGAGGGCGACATCATCAAGGGACTCGCCGGAATGGAAAGCTATCCGCTGCATTCCGGGGACAACTGGCTGTTCGAGTTCAGGCGGGATTTCGAGGTGCAGCGGCGCGGCATTCCCGATGCGACCGTGTCTGATTCGTTCGGCACGCGCGAGGTGGTGACCAACTCGAACCCGCCGTCGGACATGACGGTGTGGGTTGTCGGCGATTCCTTCGCCCATGCGGTGAAGCCGTTCATTGAAGCGTCGTTTCGCGAAATTCACCACAAGGGGCACTGGCGTGAACGCCTGCCGCGTCTGGCGCAGGATCTTGAGGCCGCCCACGACAAACCGGATCTGATCGTCGTCATCCGGGTCGAAAGAACCTTCTGAACCGCGCGTGACCGAAGCTTGGACCATCGGGCACTCAGGCCTTGGAAAGCCCGTTGCGCCTCTTTAGAGATCATGTGACTTACAGAGCGTGGGTGGCCCGCTCTGCGCTATGGCCCATTGGCTGACCCGAGGACTAGATGACCGACAACCTGCAAGACCCGGCGCGGGACACCGCGGTGCCCGTTCTTCGCGCGGGGGTGTTCATGATGGGCGCGGTGGCGTCCTTCACCCTGATGGCCGTGGCCGGGCGGCAAGTGAGCTTCGAGCTGGATACCTTTGAAATCATGATGTTTCGCAGCATCGTGGGCCTCGTCGTGGTGATGGGGTTCGTACTGGCGCAGGGGCGTCTGCACGAGCTGCCGACGCAAAAGACCGGCACGCATCTGTTGCGCAACGTCTTTCACTTCACCGGTCAGAACCTGTGGTTCTTCGCGATCACCATGATCCCGCTGGCGCAGGTCTTCGCATTGGAATTCACCACGCCCTTGTGGGTGCTGATCCTGTCGCCCCTGATGCTGGGCGAGCGGATGACGCGGATGCGGGTGATTGCCGCCGTGCTGGGGTTCATTGGCATCCTGATCGTGGCGCGGCCCACGCCCGACACGCTGAATATCGGTACCGCGGCGGCGGCGGCCTGTGCCATCGGCTTTGCCGGGACGTATATCTTTGCCAAGCGTCTGACGCGGACGGAATCTCTGACCTGCATCCTGTTCTGGATGACCGTGATGCAGGCGGTGTTCGGCCTGGTCTGTGCAGGCTTTGACGGGGATATCGCCCTGCCCTCGCTCGTCAGCCTGCCGTGGCTGGTGGCCATCGGCATCTGCGGTCTGACGGCGCATTTCTGCATCACGTCGGCCTTGGCGCTGGCGCCGGCCACGCTGGTCAGTCCGATCGATTTCATGCGGCTGCCGGTGATCGCGATCGTGGGTCTGCTGGTCTATGACGAGGCGGTGAGCGTCTTTGTCTTCGTCGGCGCGGCCCTGATTTTCGGCGCGAATTACCTCAACCTCTGGTCCGAGACCCGCAAGAGGTGAACCGAACGGTTCGGAATGGCCTCGGGCTGTGACATTCTTGCACGCACGCCCCCTGCTCCTCGCTTCATGACGTCGCGTAAAAATTGACCGATTTTCACACGCAACAGTAGTGTGACTTAGTGTTCTGGAGGAGAGTAACTCATGAAAAAACTGGCACTGGCCGCCACCACTCTCGGCCTTGCGGCAGGCACCGCCCATGCGGGCGGACTGGACCGTAGCTATACCCCGATCGATCCCTTGTTCGAGCAAGGCAACTATGCCGAGCTGTCGTTCGGTTTCACCATGCCGGATGTGACCGGCTCTGACTTGGCTGGCAACTCGATCAGCAACGTGGCCGGGGATTACTCCACCGTCGGCTTCGCGTTCAAGGTCGATTTCAATGAAAAGCTGTCGCTGGCGATGATCTATGATCAGCCCTATGGCGCCGATACGGCCTATGGCGGCAACCCGGCGACCACCCTGCTGGGCGGCACGAGCGCCGATGCCGAAACCCACGCGCTGACCGCGCTGGTGCGCTGGAAATTCACCGACCGGATTTCGGCCTATATCGGTCCGCGCTTCCTGAATGCCGAGGGCGACATCACGATTGCGGGCTTGGCCTATGGTCCGGCCAACGGCGCCAACTTCCGCTTCGCAAACACGACCGGCGCGGGATACGTCGTGGGCGCAGCCTATGAAGTGCCGGAAATCGCGCTGCGTGCGTCGCTGACCTATCACTCGCCGGTCGACCTGCGCTTCCGCACCACCGAAACCATTCCCGGCGCGGGCACGTTCACGACCTTCACGAACTCGGAGACGCCCGAGACGATCGAACTGTCGGTTCAATCGGGTATCAACCAAAGCACACTGATTTTCGGTTCGATCCGTCACGCCAAGTGGTCGGACTTCACCCTGACGCCGACGATCTTCGGTAACAACCTGGCCAGCTTTGACGACATCACCACCTACGAGATCGGTGTCGGCAAGCGCTTTACCGAGAAATTCTCGGGCAGCATCGCGATCAGCTACGAAGACACCAGCGGTGACGATCTGGTTTCGCCCCTCGGGCCGACCAACGGCCAGACGGGCATCACCGTCGGTGGCGAGTACAAGGTCAGCGACAGCCTCGATGTGTCGGGTGGCGTGCGCTACACGATGCTGGGCAACGGCGTGCCGCAGACCGGGGGCACCCCGCGCGGCAACTTCCGCAACAATGACGCGATCAGCGTGGGCATGAAGCTGGGCTACCACTTCTGACCCCTGCTGCACTCAAGATCGGAAAACCCCGCCGTCCACTCCGGCGGGGTTTTTCTTTGGCTGCAACGGATAGAGGTTTGACGCCCTCCGCGTCGCTGTCTACCAAAGCGGCGCAAAGGGAGCTTGGACAATGATCTACCAGACCGCGCAGGATTGGCGGGATGCGCCGCACAAACGGGTGCTGCTTTACGGCATGTCGGGGCTGGGCAAGACCCACCTGTCGAACATACTGCGCGAGGCGGGCGACTGGTTTCACTATTCCATAGATTACCGGATCGGCACCCGCTACATGGGCGAGTTGATCGCCGACAACGCCAAGGCGCACGCGATGAAGGTGCCGTTTCTGCGGGACCTGCTGAAGACGGATTCGATCTATATCGGCTCGAACATCACCTTCGACAACCTGTCCCCGGTGTCCACCTACCTAGGCAAACCGGGCGACCCCGACAAGGGCGGGTTGCCGATCGACGAATATCGCACGAGGCAGGATCAGTTCCGGAACGCGGAGATCAACGCGCTGATGGATACCGGTCATTTCATCGAACGCGCGGGGCGGCTCTATTGCTATCCGAATTTTGTCTGCGATACCGGCGGGTCGATCTGTGAATGGGTCGATGGCGACGATCCGGACGATCCGATCCTGACGGAACTGTCGTCTCACTGTCTTTTGATCGGGCTGAAAGGCGACGAGGCGCACCGGCAGGAACTGATCCGCCGCTTCGACCGCGCGCCCAAGCCGATGTGCTATCAGCCCGAGTTCCTGGCGGCTGCCTGGGCGGAATACCTGCACGAAAACAATGTTGAAGAAGGCGACGTTGAACCCGATCACTTCATTCGCTGGACCTATGCCCGCGCGCTGGCACACCGCGCGCCACGCTATGCGGCGATGGAGAAGTGGGGCATCACGCTGACCGCCGACGAGGTGGCGCAGGTCACAACCACCGAGAGTTTCGAGGCGCTGGTGGCCGGAGCCCTTGAGCGTACGGAATAAACCTTTATCTAGGCCTGATCCCCGACACAGGTTCCGACATGCCCATCAAGATCCCCGCCAGCCTGCCCGCCTTTGACGTCCTCACCCGCGAGGGGGTGATGGTGATGGACGAGGACCAGGCGTCGCGGCAGGATATCCGGCCCTTGCGGATCGGGTTGCTGAACCTGATGCCCAAGAAGATCCAAACCGAGAACCAGTTCGCCCGGCTGATCGGCGCGACGCCGTTGCAGATCGACCTGAGCCTGATCCGCATGTCAGAGCATCGCACCAAGAACACCGCCGCCGACCACATGGAAAGCTTTTACCGGCCCTTCTCCGAAGTCGAGGCGACGGGAGAGAAATTCGACGGGCTGATCATCACCGGCGCGCCGATCGAGCATCTGGAGTTTTCCGACGTCACCTATTGGGACGAACTGGTGCGCGTCTTCGAGTGGACAACCACCCACGTGCATTCGACCTTCGGCGTCTGCTGGGGCGGGATGGCGATGATCAACCATTTCCACGGGGTCAAGAAGCACCTGCTCGACGCCAAGGCGTTCGGATGTTTCCGGCACCGCAACATGGCGCCCGCCTCACCCTTCCTGCGCGGGTTTTCCGACGATTGCGTGATCCCGGTCAGCCGCTGGACCGAGGTGCGCCGTGCCGAGATCGAGATGGTCGACGGGCTGGAGGTCCTGCTGGACAGCGACGAGGTTGGCCCCTGCCTGGTGCAGGACAACGCGGCGCGGGCGCTGTATATCTTCAACCACCTGGAATACGACAGCGACACGCTGAAACAGGAATATGACCGCGACGTTGCGCAAGGCACGCCGATCAACGTGCCCTGCAACTACTACCCCGACGATGACCCCTCCTGCCTGCCGCAGAACCGGTGGCGCAGCCATGCGCATCTGCTTTACGGCAACTGGATCAACGAGATCTACCAGACAACGGCCTTTGATATGGACACGATCGGGCTAGGTTCCGGCTGGTAACGATTTCGGGCGGATCCCGGTGAAAGGTGGACATATGAAACGCAACTTGGTCTGGGCGGCGCTTGGCGCCGTCGCGCTGTTGTCGAGCTGTGCGGGGTTGGCCGGGGTCAAGGAACGCACCGCCGAGCAAACCCACCCGCCGCTGGGCCGGTTTGTCGAGGTGGACGGCACCCGCGTGCATGTCTGGGTCGAGGGGTCGGGCCCGGACCTGGTGCTGATCCACGGCGCGGGCGGCAACCTGCGGGACTTCACGTTTGACCTGGCCAAACGGCTGACGTCCCGCTACCGGGTCATCGCATTCGACCGGCCGGGACTGGGCTATACCGAGCGCCTGCCGGGCTATGGCGGCGTCGGCAGCACCGAGGGCGAAAGCCCGCGCGAACAGGCCGCGTTATTGCAAAAGGCCGCGGCACAGGTCGGCGTGCGGCGGCCCGTGGTGGTCGGCCACAGTTTCGGCGGCGCCGTGGCGCTGGCCTGGGGGCTGAACGCGCCACGGGATACGTCGGCGCTGGTCCTGCTGGCGGGCGTGTCGAACCCCTGGCCCGGCGATCTGGGCACCTTCTACAACGTCACCGGCACCGCCCTCGGCGGGGCCACGGCAGTGCCTGTGATTACCGCGCTGGCCTCGGAGGAGCGGATCGAGCGCAGCATCGAGGGCACTTTCGCGCCGCAAAGCGCGCCCGATGGCTATTCCGAGTATCTCGGCCCCGGGCTGACCCTGCGGCGCGAGACGTTGCGGGCAAACGGTCAGCAGGTGCTGGGCCTGCGCCCGCATATCGTGGAAATGTCGAAGCAGTATCGCGATACGCTGCGGATGCCGGTCGAGATCGTGCATGGCGATGCCGATAGCACCGTGCCGCTGGACGTGCATTCGATCCCGCTGTCGAAACAACTGCGGCGCGGCAACCTGACGGTGCTGGATGGCGTGGGCCACATGCCCCACCATGTGCGCCCCGAGGCGACCGTCGCGGCAATCGACCGCGCGGCCTCTCGCGCCGGATTGCGTTAAGCCGCTTAACATTCCATAATCGCCCCAAAATCAAGGGAGTGGCTGCATGGACCTGCCATTTGACGGCGCGATCGGCACCTATTTCAAAAGCGAGGCCCCCGAGGAGGTTCGCAACGCCATCCGGCGGGCCGACAAGGGCGATATCCTGTCGTCCGACTACCCCCATTCCGACCGGATGCCGCGCAAGGCCTATGAGCGGGATCTGCACCGCCTGCAGATCGAAATGGTCAAGCTTCAGGCCTGGGTCAAGGAAAGCGGCGCGCGGGTCGTCTGCGTCTTCGAGGGGCGCGACGCGGCCGGCAAGGGCGGCACGATCAAACGCTTCCGCGAGAACCTGAACCCGCGTGGTGCGCGCGTCGTGGCCTTGCCGAAACCGTCCGAGACGGAAGCCACCCAATGGTATTTCCAGCGCTATATCGACCACCTGCCTGCGGGCGGCGAGATCGTGTTCTTCGACCGCTCATGGTACAATCGCGGCGTCGTCGAAAAGGTTTTCGGCTTTTGCACTGACGCGCAGCGCGAGCATTTCTTTCACCAGGTCGGCGATTTCGAGAGGATGCTGGCCGACGAGGGCATTCACCTCTTCAAGTTCTGGCTGAACGTGGGGCGCGCCGAACAGCTGCGCCGTTTCATGAAGCGAGAGACCGATCCGCTGAAGCAATGGAAGCTCAGCTGGATCGACGTCGAGGGGCTGAAGAAATGGGACGCCTATTCCGAGGCCATTTCCGAGACGCTGGCGCGGTCGCACGGCACCCACGCGCCCTGGACGGTCGTACGCTCGGACGACAAGCGGCGGGCGCGGGTCGAGACGATCCGGCATGTGCTGCTCAATATCGACTACGACCACAAGCTGCCGAAATCGCTGGGCGTCCCCGATGCGTCAGTCTGCGACGGGCCCGAGATCTGGGATGCCTAAGCGCGGCTATCACCACGGCAACCTGCGCCAGGCTCTGGTCGACGCAGCGCTGACCTTGATCGAGGAGAAAGGCCCGACCGGTTTCACCCTGTCGGAGGCCGCCAAGCAGGCCGGCGTGACCCCGGCGGCGGTCTATCGCCATTTCGGCGGACGCGAGGACCTGATCGCCGAGGCGGCGCGGCAAGGCTACGAGATCTTCGCCGACGTGATCGAATACGCCTATGGCACCGGGCAGACGGCGCTGAGCGCCTTCGCGGCGACGGGCCGTGCCTACCTGGCGTTCGCGCGGAAATACCCGGGCCACTACATCGCGATGTTCGAAAGCGGCATCTCGGTCAACCGCAATGCGGACCTCGCCGCCGTGTCGGGCCGCGCACGCGCCGTGCTGGAACGCGCCGCAGAGGGCTTGTCAGCCCATATCCCCCCGGACAAGCGCCCGCCGACGGCGATGGTGTCGGCGCATGTCTGGGCGCTCAGCCACGGCGTGGTCGAGCTTTTCGCCCGCAACTCGCCCGGCACCCAAAGCCCCTTCCCGCCCGAGGACTTGCTGGAATCCGGTATCGGGATCTACCTGCGAGGATTGGGATTGTTGCCGCCGGACAGCTGACGGCACTTGTTGCGAGTACGGCCCTCGCGCCCGCGTCACCTGCGCCCGTCGCCGAACAGCGCCTTGTCCAGCAAGGGCGCCACGGCGTGAGCAGCCGGGGCCGAGATGTGATCCGCGTCCTTGTAGAGCAACACGCGGTTGAGCAACCAGGCATACCGTCCATCTCGCTCGAAGAACGCGTTGACCGAGATCAGTTCAGCGCCGAGGTCGTCTGCGACGTCCACCAGGATCGTGCGGGCGCCGCGCATCCGCTCGTCATGCACCCGGGTGTCGATGAAACTGCGGGCGATATCGGCCTCGAACTCGGCTTCCGGCAGGTCGCGCAGGATCGCCTGCCCGAGCACGTTGATCGGCAAGACCACCTGCTGCGGCACCTGGTCCAGGACTACGACACGAATGCCGGCATCCCTGTAGTGGGAAATCGTCTCGCGCAGGCCGGTCTCGAAGCTGGCGAACCACTCCGCGTCGCTTTGCCTGCGGTTGTCGGGATCGGTCGAGATCATGAACCGCCGCGGCTTGCTCGGGACATCGCCCTTGACGTAAAGGCTCCACCTTGCGGCGAGGAATACCATGTCGACCCCGCGTGCGACGGCTTCTTCCGCATGGGCCCGGACGCGGTCATGGCACTCCTGCGCCGACTGGCCGCCGTTGACGAGGTAAACGCCCAACAAGGGCGGGCAGGCCGGGTGGATGCCGTGCAAAACGCCGATGTGCCGCATGGCCGCGATTTCGTCGAAGGCCGGCAGGATCGCGCCCGCATGACTGTCGCCCATTACCGCGATTGTCGTGCTGGCCTCCTCGCTGTCGCGCATCAGGCACAGATCGCCGGGGCTTTCGGGCGCGCCACCGGGACATGAACCACCAAGGTTCTCGGTCTCGTCCTTCGTGAAAAGATCGAGATACGCCTCAGGTCCCTTGCCGTCCAAGCGTTGCGGCACGCCGTTTAATGCCAGAACCGTAGAGCCCATGGCGCCGAAGGCGACGATCCCCCCGAGGCTGGCGCCGAACACGGCGCTGCGCGACGGCAGCCAACCCGAGCGGCGAAACGGCCGCTCGACAAACGCCCAGGACAGCACCGCCAGAGCGAAGGACAAAGCGATCAGAGCCCAGATCAGACCAGGCACCGCCATGCTCCAGCCGCGGATGCGGGCGAAGGCAAAGATCGGTTGATGCCAGAGGTAGAGCGAATAGCTGATCAGACCGATACCGACCATCGGGCGCCACGACAGGGCCCGCGCCGTCAGAGTCTCGCGCGCTGCGAAGAGGATGACCAGCATCGCACCGACGATCGGCACCAGCGTGTAGCCCGAGGGCGATGGATCTTCGGGGCCAAGCCAGAAAACGCTGCCCACGATCAGCGCAAGGCCGAGTGCGGCCAGCGCCTCGCTCCGCATTTGCGGGCGGTTCAGCAGGACCGCGGCACAGATCGATCCGGCCAGCAACTCCCACAGGCGCGACGGGGTGAAGAAGAAGTTTTCGCCCGGCATGTTCCACGCGCCCCATATGGCCATCGCGATGGACGCAGCGGCGCAAAGGGCGAAGACCGCGACATGCCGACCGCGCCGGAAGCGGCCCAGGGCCCACAGCAGCGCCGGAAACAGGATATAGAACTGTTCCTCGACCGCGAGGCTCCAGGTGTGCAGCAGCGGACGCAGGTCGGCCGAGACGTCGAAATAGCCCGAATGTTCGAGGAAATGGACGTTCGAAATGAAGAGAACGGTAAAGCCCAGGCTGCGCGCGAAATCCTCCAGCGGATCGGGTGGAATCCACATCCACGCGAAGGGCACGCAACAGGCCAGGACAAGGAAAAGCGCTGGCAGGATGCGCCGCGCGCGACGCTCGTAGAACCGCCACAGACTGTAGGTGCCGGCCTCGCGGTCGGAAATCAGGATCGTGGTGATCAGGTAGCCGGAAATGACGAAGAAGATGTCGACGCCGATATAGCCGCCGCCGAATGCGGTAAAGCCCGCGTGAAAAAGGATGACCGGCAGCACGGCAACCGCCCTGAGACCGTCGATTTCACGCCTGTATTTCAAACCGGACTGCCCTGTAAGTTCGCGGTATCCGTGAACCCGATACAGGGCTGCGTTGCAAGAAAAAAGCGCGGCACCCGCGGGGTCGGCGCTGTCGCATGGCGTGGTGGAGCTGTTCGCCCGCAACTCGCCCGGGCCCCAAAGCCCCTTCCCGCCCGAGGATCTGCTGGAATCAGGGATAGGCATCTACCTGCGGGGCCTGGGCCTGTTGCCGCCGGACCAGTAGGCACCGCGCTGCTCTTCCTCTGGCTCTAAATATCCCGGGGGTTTGGGGGCTGGCCCCCAATTCAACCTGTGTTTGGGGGCTGGTCCCCAATCGACGCTGAGTTTGGGGCTGGCCCCCAATCGGATCGCTGGTTGCGTCCATTCAAAGAAATTGTCTAACGACGATGAAAACAAGCAGGGCGCCTGACAAGGCACCATAAGTTCCCCAGTTAAGAATCCTGATCTCCTGTTTGGTCAGCTTATGGTGATCGGCAGTTAGTTTCGTATAGAGAATGAAACGCGGGTTGAGGACAACACCTCGTTTCTCGGCCTGACGCGTGACGTAGGTGGCCGAGCCGATCCAAGCGAAAAGGTAGAAGATCAACAGGCTGGTGACAAACATGGTCGCATCGCTTTTCCTCAGCGTACTGGCATAGGCCTCCAAAGAAAAGGGCCGCCCAACCGGACGGCCCTCTCCGAAACTCTGAACCCAAAGCTTAACGCTTGGAGAACTGGAAGCTCTTGCGGGCCTTGGCGCGACCGTATTTCTTGCGCTCCACCACGCGGCTGTCGCGGGTCAGGAAGCCTGCCGCCTTCAGCGCGCCGCGCAGCGACGGATCATAAAGCTGCAGAGCTTTCGAGATGCCGTGCTTGACCGCACCGGCCTGCCCCGAAAGGCCGCCGCCCTTGACGGTGGCCTGAACGTCGAACTGGTCTTCGACACCGGCCACCGTGAACGGTTGGCGCAGGATCATCTGCAGCACCGGGCGGGCGAAGTACTTGTTCATTTCCTTGCCGTTGACCGAGACCTTGCCCGAGCCGGGCTTGATCCAGACGCGGGCGACCGCGTCCTTGCGCTTGCCGGTGGCGTAGGAACGGCCCAGGTCGTCGCGGACAGGCTCGCGCGGCGCTTCCTCGGGCGTGCCCTGGACACCGCCGATATCATCGGTGACGGCTGCTTCGAGACCGTCGAGTGTTTTGATTTCGTCAGCCATGTCTCTTACACCCGCGTGTTTTTCTTGTTCATGGATTTCACATCCAGCGCTTCGGGGCTTTGCGCCTCGTGCGGATGTTCGGTGCCGGCGTAGACGCGCAGATTGGTCATCTGGCGGCGTGCAAGGCGGTTCGAAGGCAGCATGCGCTTGACGGCCTGCATGACGACGCGCTCGGGGTGGGCGCCCTCCAGGATTTCCGCCGTGGTGCGCGACTTGATCCCGCCCGGGTGGCCGGTGTGCCAGTAGTTGGGTTTCTCGCGCTTCTTGCCGGTCAGCTGCACCTTGTCGGCATTGATGACGATGACGTTGTCACCCATGTCCTGGCTCGGTGTAAAGCTGGGCTTGTGCTTGCCACGCAGGCGCGTGGCGACGATCGAGGCAAGGCGGCCCAGAACGATGCCGTCGGCATCGATCACGATCCACTTCTTGTCGATATCTGCCGGTTTTGCAGAAAAGGTTTTCATGGTCTTGTCCCCAAGGGTCAGAGGGTCATAATTCGGATTGCGGGGTTATATAGGCTCAGAAGAACAGTTCAAGCGGGAAATGTGCGTTATTTTTGTTCATAAACAAAGACTTGTTATTTAGGTATCATTTTACCCCATATGGAAAGCCTGATTCACAACCCCGGCCCGCCACTTGCCGCGCTGCTGCTGCTGGCGCTGTCCACGGCGCTTGGCATGGCGCAGGTGGCCAAGATCATCAAGGTCTACGAGGCCAAGCATGAACTGAAGCACGGCTCGGCCGGTTTCATCCGCGGTATCGCGGGCTGGTCGCTGGTGGCTTTCTGGGCCATGGCGGTCTGGTTCGTGGCCACGGTGATCGGCGACTGGTGGGCGACCGAGGACCTGGCCGGCGCGACGGACCGCGCCTGGCTGCGGCTGCGCATCCTGCTGGAGATCGCGGCGGCGATCGCGGATTCGGACTGATGGCAGGCCCGGTTCCCGGCGCACAGGCGATACAGGCCGCGCTGCAATGTCCCGACTGCGCCGGACAGTGCCGCTATAGTGCCGAGGCCACGGGGCTGCGCTGCGACAGTTGCGGTAATGTGCGATCGCTCGATACGCCCGACGACCACCTGGCCCAGACCGAGTTCGGCTATGACCCGGACGTGCCCGCCGAAGAGCCGAAAAGCCGCCCCGACCTGATGGAGCATGGCTGCCAGACATGCGGCGGGCACGTGATCTTCACCGGCCCGGCCCTGTCCGAGCGGTGTCCCTATTGCGACGGGCCGGTGGTTCTGGCCGACCCCGACATGGGGTTCGACACGATGGCGCTGATCCCCTTTCGCGTCACGCTGGAGACGGCCAAGGCCAATGCGCGGGACTGGGTGCGTGCGCGGATCGCGGCGCCGTCGGACCTGTGGACGCAGGTCGAAGACGGCCATTTCAGCGGGCTTTACGCGCCCTTCTGGACCTTCGACAGCAAGGAGGCCGTTCAATACTGGGCCAAGTACACCACCGGGTCCGGCAAGAACCGGCGCACGCATTCCACGGGTGGAGCGATGAACGTCGACTTCGATGACCTGCTGGTGCCGGCCTCGACCCATGTGAAACCGCTGATCCGCGACGGCATCCTGCACGAATTCTATCCCGACCGCCTGCGCCCCTATCGCGCGGGCTACCTGGCCGGGTTCGCGGCCGAGCGCCATCATCAGACCGTGGCGCAGGGGTTGGACGCCAACGCCAGCGACAAGCGGCTGCTGATCCGCAACCGGATCAAGCGGCATATCAACAAGCGCGGCGTGCATGATATCCGCTATCGGACCGACACGACGGGCATCCATTACCGGCGCATCCTGCTGCCGGTCTGGATCCTGCATTACGTCTATGAGGGCAAGGCGCAGAAGGTCGTCGTCTCGGGGATCGACGGGCGCACCTTCGGCGAACGGCCCTTATGTAAATTGAAGCTGATGGGCTATGCCGCCGCCCTTAGCGCGCTGGTGATCGGCTTCGGCCTCGCGTGGGGCGCGGGTGGGTTGTTGTAGCCCGCGCTCAGACGCCGATGCCTTCGGGCGGGTTGTCCAACAGCCGGCGCAGACGCTGCATCGCGGCCTCGTAACTGGCAAGGCTGACGCCCGCGTTCACGGCTAGTCGCACGGCATGAGGCGAGGCCGCGTCGCGGCTGGCAAAATCCTCGGCCGAGCGGACCTGCACGCCCTGCTCCGCCGCCGCCTGGCAAAAGGCGGATGTGCGCCATCCCGGCGGCAGGGTCAGCCACAGGAACGGCACGTCGCGGCGCCATTTCACGTCGTACCCGCCCAGCACGTTCAGCGCGGCCTGGATGTAGTCGCCCGACTGGATGCGCACCTTGTCCATCAGCTCGTCCAGACCGGGATGTGACAACAGCGCCGCCACGAGGTCCGAGATCGGCGTGGCAAGCCCGAAGAACGAGGATTCCGCCGCGCGGCGCAGCGCCATGGACTGATCCCCGGGCGCCAGCGCAAAGCCCACGCGCAAGGCGGGCGTCACCGATTTCGACAGCGAGGCCACGTACCAGCCGCGCTCGGGGGCCAGCATCCGGTAGGCCGGGGCCTGTGACGGGCCTATGCGGTAGCAATCATCCTCCAGAATCTGCAGGTCGCACCGGCGAGCGGCCTCGACGATCTCGGCGCGGCGCTCGGCGGGGGTAAAAAGGCATGTGGGGTTATGCACCTCGGCGGAGGTGAACAGCATCTGGGCCTGGTGCTTTTGCGCCGCCGCCTCCAGCGCGTCGGGGCGCAATCCGTGGGCGTCCATCGCCACCGGGATCACCTCGGCCCGCAACAGGTCGGCGGCCCGCCGGAACCCCGGATAGCACAGCTCCTCGACCAGCACCGTGGGGCGCCGCCCGCAAAGGACGGTCTGCATGATCAGGATGATGGCGTTCTGCCCGCCATGGGCCAGCACCACGTCCTCTTCCGTGAACCGCCCCAGAGGCGCCTGGGACAGGAACCGCGCCGCCGCGGCACGGGCGGGCTGCATGTTCTGGCGGCTGGGGTAATGCATCACGCCAGAGGGCGGGTCCTCGGCAATCTGCGCCAGAAGCTGCCGGACAAGCCCGGCCTGCCCCACGCTGGGCAGGTGCGGCGAGATCATGTTGACGGCATAGCTGTCGCCGCCGGCGTTGTGTTCGACACTGTCGGCCTCGATCGGGAAGTAATCCGGGGGGATCGGCTTGGGCTCGGCCACGAAGGTGCCACGCCCGACCTCGGCCACCAGCGTGCCATCGTCCGTCAGCCCGGAATAGGCCCGCGCGACGGTGCCCGGCGTGATGCCCAGCCGCCAGGCAAGATCGCGCACGGGCGGCAGCTTGTCGCCCGGGGCAAGGCTGTGGTTGTCGATACCACTGCGGATCGCCTGCATCAGCGCCTTGTACTTGGGCGCGGCGGTGTCGGTCAGCTTGGGCTGCCAATTTGTACCCATGACAATATTTCCGTGGATTCGGACAATTGGACAATGTATCCCTCAATTGTGGCAATCGCACAATATTGTGTCAATACAATTTATCAGGAAAGGATACGCCATGACCAGTTTCACCCGCACCGACCGCACGGCACTCGAGGGGCTTTCCGCACGCACCACCCTGCCCGCCCTGTCGCTGATCGCGGTACAGCTGGCATGGGCCTATGTCCTGTGGACGCAACGCCAAAAGACACGGGCCCACCTGTCGCGGCTGGACGACCACATGCTGCGCGATATCGGCCTGACCCCGCGCGAGGCCGACATGGAAGCGCGCAAACCCTTTTGGAGACCGTAATCGTCCCCGATACGGATCTCTTCAAACTGGGCCGGGTGCATTCCCGGCCCTTTTTTCATGCCTTGGGGGGAATCGAGTAGGTCAGGCTGGCCCGCGCCACCGGCTGATCAAATCCGTCCGAGAAGATCAGCACGTCGCCCACGGCCAGAACACGGCCCAGTTTCAGCAGGCGGCAGTCGGCGATAAGGTCCGTATTGGCGGCAGGCTTGCGCATGAAGTCGATGGAACAACTCGTCGTGACCGCCAGCGCCTCGCGGCCGGTCATCGACAGGACCGCCATGTAGACCGCCACGTCCGCCAGCGCAAAGATCGACGGGCCCGATACCGTGCCGCCGGGGCGCAGGTGGCGTTCCTCGACGTTCAGGCGCACGCGCAGCGCCATTTCCTCCAGGCTGTCGATGGTGAAGTCGCCCTTCACCTGCGGGAAGACCTCGTCGATATAGGCCATCAGATCGGTTGCATTCAGTTTCAGGGGCATGCTTTCCTCCGTGCGCGTGCCGGCGTAAGAAGGCACAAGCCCCAAGGAGGATCAAGATGACAATCCTGGAACGCCAAGACGACGGGGCCATCGCCCGTCTGACGATGAACCAGCCCGAGAAACTGAACGCGTTGAGCGACGGCATGCTGGAGGCGCTTCAGACCACGCTGGGCGAGATCGCGGCGGACAATTCGATTCGCGTGGTGACGCTGGCCGGCGAAGGCAAGGCGTTCTGCGCGGGGCATGACCTTAAGGAAATGACCCAGGGGCGGCAGGCCGAGGATGGCGGCAAGGCGTACTTCGCCGATCTCTTCTCGCGCTGCAGCAAGCTGATGCGCACGATCCGCGACCTGCCCCAGCCGGTCATCGCCCTGCCCCATGGCATCGCCACCGCGGCGGGCTGTCAATTGGTGGCGACCTGCGACCTGGCCGTGGCGGCCACGGGCACGCGGTTTGGCGTCAACGGGGTGAATATCGGGCTCTTTTGTTCCACACCCATGGTCGCGCTCAGCCGCAACATTCCGCGCAAGCAGGCGTTCGAGATGCTGACCACGGGCGAGTTCATCGAAACCGACCGCGCGATCGAGCTGGGCCTGATCAACCGCGCTGTGCCGTATGACGCGCTGCAAGCCGCCGGAGACGATCTGGCCCATACCATCGCGGCCAAGCTGGGCGCGGCGGTGAAGATCGGCAAGCAGGCCTTCTACAAGCAACTGGAAATGGGGCTGGACGACGCCTATGCCTTCACCGGCGAGGTCATGGTCGAGAACATGATGTGGCGCGAAACCGAGGAAGGCATCAGCGCTTTTATCGAGAAGCGACCGCCGGAGTGGGATCAGTGACGCGGCAATAGACACGCCCAAGTTGATCTCCATTGATTTCGTGCCCACCTATAGGAGAGCTTTCCGCCCAAGAGCGTTGTCGTTGAACGCGGCGCGCGCGCTCTGGAGCGATCTCTCCCCGCAAATCAATATATTAGCGGATTGTTAACGAATCGCGTCTGGTGTGTTCCTCAAAGGCCGGTTTATCGCGGCCCCAATTTGGTCATGATTGGACAGAGGTTGGTGCGACACAAAGCAGGATCACGCGATCCGTTTTTTAGCATCTCGGTTTTTCATACTCGTCGCACCAACCTCACGAAACATAAGTCCCCGCGCACGGGTGCAACGATGTCCAGCAGTGTTTCCAAAACCGTGCCACACTATTTCCACATTTGCCGTTTTGTCGCCACATTCGCTCCGGTACACCCGTAATCGGGGGCATCGTGTGGGGTTTGCACGACGCTATGATCACGACGCTATGACATATCGGGTGGCGGTCTTCGGCATCTGGTCCCTCTTGGCCAGCCTCTCTCTGGCCATTCCATCGGAGGCCACTGACCTGCCCGACCCGGCAAACCGCGCGGAGTTCCCCACACCGGGGGCCACGTCGGTTCTGCTGGGCCGTGATCTGTTCTTCGACCCGATCCTGTCGGGCAATCGCAACATCGCCTGCGCCACCTGCCACCATCCCGACATGGGCAGCGGCGACGGCGTGTCGCTCAGCCTGGGCGAAGGTGGCCGCGGGCTTGGACCGGCACGGACCCGGGCCACGGACAACCCGCCCAAACGCCTGCCCCGCAACGCGCCGCCGCTGTTCAACCTGGGCGCGGCGGAGTTTACTGCCTTGACCCATGACGGTCGCGTCACCGCCAGCCAGACCGAACGCTACGGTATCTCTCTACCGGAGGATATTTTACTGGAACGCCCGGTCAGCCTGCTGGCCGCGCAGGCGTTGCTGCCGCTGGTGACGGTGGATGGAATGGCGGGCCACCCGGGCGAGAACATCATCGCGGATGCCGTGGCACAGGGCCGGATCGCGGGCTATGACGGTGCCTGGCAGAAGATCACCGAGCGGGTCTGGGACATCCCCGAGTATCGCCGCCGGTTCGAGTGGCTGATCGGCCCTGGCGAGCCTTTGCATATTACCCATATCACCGCCGCACTGGCTGATTTCGTGGCCTACGAGTTCCGCGCCACCGACAGTCCGTTCGACACCTTCCTGTCGGGCCAGGACGAGGCATTGAGCAACGACCAGCTGCGCGGCATGGCGCTGTTTTACGGCAAGGCAGGCTGTGCGGGCTGCCATTCGGGCACCTTCCAGACCGACCACGACTTTCACGCAATCGGCCTGCCCCAGATCGGGCCGGGAAAGGGGCACGGGGCGAACGGCAATTCCGATATCGGCCTCGGGGCGATCACCGGCGATCCGGCGGACGCCTACAAGTTCCGCACGCCGTCCTTGCGCAACGTGGCACTTACCGCGCCCTATGGCCATAACGGCGCCTATCGCGATCTTGGTGCGATGATCCGGCATCATGCCGACCCCGGCGCGGGGCTGGCGCAGTATCCCGGCCTGACGGCGGCCTATCTGCCAGACATCGGCGCGGACGAGACCGGCTTGGAGGCGGCGATGCGCGACGAGGCCGAGGTGCTGAGCATCTATGCCGCCGCGACCCTGCCCCGCACGCCGCTGACTGACATGGAGATCACCGCGCTTGTCGATTTCCTCGACGCGCTGACCGATCCGGTCTCGCGCACGGGTCGCCTCGGCGTGCCGGATGCCGTGCCCTCGGGCCTGCCGGTGGCCGGGCTGCCGGGTGACAGCTGACCCTTTCCAAACCGCCCTCGACCCCTTAAATGCGGGGCCATGACAGAGACACTTCATATCGTCGGCGGCGGCATGGCCGGGTCCGAGGCCGCGTGGCAGGCCGCGAACATGGGCGTGCGCGTGGTCATCCACGAGATGCGCCCCAAGGTCGGCACCTTCGCGCACCAGACCGGCGACCTGGCCGAGATGGTCTGCTCCAACTCCTTCCGCTCGGACGATGACGAGCAGAACGCCGTGGGCCTCCTGCACTGGGAAATGCGCCAGGCGGGAGGGCTGATCATGGAAATGGCCGAGACCCACCGCCTGCCCGCCGGCGGCGCACTGGCCGTGGACCGCGAGGCGTTCAGCCAGGGTGTCACCGCCCGGTTGCGGGCCCATCCCAACGTGACGGTCGAGGAAGCCGAGGTATCCACCCTGCCCGAGAGCGGGCGCTGGATCTTCGCCACCGGCCCGCTGACCTCGCAAGGGCTGGGCGCGGCCATCGCCGCCGAGACCGGCACCGACCGGCTGGCCTTTTTCGACGCCATCGCGCCGATTGTTTACCATGACACGATCGACATGAGCCAAGCGTGGATGCAGTCGCGCTATGACAAGGGCGAAACCGAGGAAGAGCGCACCGCCTATCTCAACTGCCCGATGTCGAAGGACCAGTACGAGGCGTTCATCGACGCGCTGCTGGCCGCCGACAAGACCGAGTTCCACGAAGGCGAGACAGCGACCTATTTCGACGGCTGCCTGCCCATCGAGGTGATGGCCGAACGCGGCCGCGAGACGCTGCGGCATGGCCCGATGAAGCCCGTGGGCCTGACCAATCCGCATCAGCCCGACGTGAAGCCCTGGGCGGTGGTGCAACTGCGCCGGGACAACGCGCTCGGGACGCTCTACAACATCGTCGGCTTCCAGACCAAGATGAAGTACGGCGCGCAAACAGATGTTTTCAAAATGATTCCCGGACTGGAGAATGCCAGTTTCGCGCGTCTTGGAGGCATCCACCGCAACACGTTCCTGAACTCGCCGACGTTGCTGGATGAACAGATGCGCCTGCGGGCCAAGCCGCATATCCGCTTCGCCGGGCAGATCACCGGCGTCGAGGGCTATGTCGAATCCGCCGCGATGGGCCTCTTGGCCGGGCGATTAGCGGCGGGCGAGATCCTGGACCGCCCCCTGCCCGCACCGCCGCAGGACACGGCAATGGGTGCACTTATCCATCACATCACCGGCGGGGCCGAGGCCAAGACATTCCAGCCGATGAACGTCAATTTCGGCCTGTTCCGCCCTGTCGACGGGCTCAAGGGCGGACGCCGGGGCCGGCGCGACCGTTACAAAGCCTATACCGACCGGGCCAAGACGGCCTGGACCGGCTGGCTGGGCGAAACAGCCGTGGACGCCGCCGAAACCGTGTGATTTTCTGCTCTCATGCAGGACAGCTTTTTCGACAAGGCCTATGCCATGGCCGATCCCGACGAGACCCGTGCGCTTTATGACGCCTGGGCGGCCAGCTATGACGCCGAGATCGCCGCGAATGGCTATGCCACGCCGGGCCGCGTGGCCGATGCGATGTTCCGCTTCGCCAAGTCGCCCGAGGCGCCGCTGCTGGATTACGGCTGCGGCACGGGCCTGTCCGGGCTGGCGCTGAAACTCGCCGGTTTCACCACGATCGACGGCATGGACCCCAGTCACGAGATGCTGGACGGCGCAAGGCGCAAGGCCGTCTACCGGACCCTGACGCCGATCGACCTGTCGGCCTCCGATCCGATCCCGGAAGGCGCTTACGAGGCGATCACCTGCATCGGCGTGATCGGCACGGGCGCGGCCCCGGCCTCGACCCTCGACCTGGTGATGCACGCGCTGCCCAAGGGCGGCTTGCTGGGCTTCAGCCTGAACGACCACGCGCTGGCCGACCCGCAATACGAAGGCGCGCTGAATGGCTGGCTGGATCGCGGCGCGGCCAATGTCCTCTTTCGCGAGCACGGCCCCCACCTGCCCGGTCAGAACATCAATTCCACCGTATACGTCATTGAAAAAGAGTGACTTTCAGAACTCGATTTGCTCCGTCTCCGACGGGCCCGCTGCATCTGGGTCACGCCTTCTCGGCGCTCTTGGGGCATGACATGGCGCGGGCGCGGGGCGGTGCGTTTCTGCTACGGATGGAAGACACCGACCTGCAACGCAGCAAACCGGAATGGGATGCGCAGATCCTCGACGACCTGACCTGGCTGGGGGTGTCATGGGACGAACCTGTCTTGCGGCAGTCCGAACACCTCGACAGCTATGATCCCGCGCTGCACCAGCTGGAGGCGATGGGCCTGCTCTACCCCTGTTCGTGCAGCCGCAGCCAGATCCAGGCCGCGCTCGCCGCCCCGCAGGAGGGCGTCACCCACGAGGTCTATCCCGGCACCTGCAAGCACCGGAGCATGGCAAGCCGCCAGCCCGGCGACGCCCTGCGCCTGCATCTGGACAGGGCGTTGGAGCATTTCGGTGGCCTCTATCCCGACTTCGAGGATACCGGCCCGTTGCACGCCGGCACGCACCGGATCGACCCGGACCAGGCGCTGGCCGAGATCGGCGACGTGGTTCTCAGCCGCAAGGGCGAAGACATCGTCGCCTATTTCCTCGCCTCCGCGCTCGATGACATCCGGCAGGACATTACCGACGTGGTGCGGGGCGAAGACCTGTTCGGCTTCGTGCCGATCCAAGTCATCCTGCTCAGCCTGCTGGGCCACGCGATCCCGCGCTACCACCACCATCGCCTGATCCGCGACGAGGATGGCAAGCGCCTGGCCAAGCGCGACGACGCCCGCAGCATCGCGACCTACCGCGAGGCGGGAAAGAGCCCGGCGGATATCCGCGCCATGGTTGGGTTGTGATGCGCCCGTCTCTTCACTGATCCAAAAATACTCACGACGCGACAGGCGCCATTAGCTCGACCTCGAGTCCCTCTTGCACGCCGGTGTAAAAACAGCTGCGCCGGTTGGTGTGGCAGGCCGGCCCGGTCTGGTCGACCAACACCAGCAGGCAGTCACGGTCGCAATCCACCCGGAACTCCACCAGCTTCTGCACGTGACCCGAGCTTTCGCCCTTGATCCAGAACGCCTGACGCGAGCGGCTCCAATAGGTGACGCGGCCCGTCTCGAGCGTTCGGGCCACGGCCTCGGCATTCATCCATGCCATCATCAGCACCTCGCCGCTGGCCGCATCCTGCGCGATGGCCGGGACCAGACCCTGGTCGTTGAAGCGCAAGCTGGAAACATCGAATTCCATGTCAGAAAACCTTTTGCCTTGGCGGTGTCAGCCCTTATCTATGGGTTCAACCAAGAAAGGGAAAGCCATGAGCGGCGAGACCGACCTGATCAAGCTTTACTCCGCGCGGATTCTGGAACTTGCCGCCGACATCCCGCATCACGGGCGGCTCGATGCGCCGGATGTGACGGTCAAGCGCCGTGCACCGCTTTGCGGATCGACCGTGACGGTGGACCTGAAAACCGACGGCGACCGCATCACCGACTACGCCGCCGAGGTGAAGGCCTGTGCCCTGGGCCAGGCGGCGGCGAGCGTCGTGGGCGGTGGCATCATCGGCTGCAGCTACGATCAGGTGGTGGCGGCGCGCGATGCGCTGAAAGCCATGCTGAAATCTGACGGGCCCACGCCTCCTGCGCCTTTTGACGGCTTGGAAGTGTTGCGCCCCGCGCAGGATTACAAGAACCGCCACGCGTCCATCATGCTGACGCTCGAGGCCGCCACCGAGGCCATGGAAGAGGCCCGCGCCACCGCCTGAGCGTCTTCGTGCGAAGACTCATGTCAGCGCACCACTTCGATCGTCGCGTGATCCACGCCGTAGTCTTCGCGCAGCCTGTCACGCACCGCCTGCTTGACCGTCTCGGCATCATGCCCATCGGCGACCGACAGATCCAGCGTCGCCATTGGGCGTTCCTGCGTGACCTGCCAGGCATGAACGTGGCTGACCTCGGCCACGCCCGGCACGTCCCGGGTCAGAGCCTCGGCCACCTCACGCCGGTCAAAGCCTCCTGGCGCCCCCTCCAGCAGGATATGTCCGCTCTCGCGCACCACTTTCAGCGCCGAGCGCAGGATGATCACCGCCACCAGCATTGACAGGATCGGGTCGATCGGCATCCAGCCGGTCCAGAGGATCACCAGCGAGGCGACAATGGCTGCAACCGAGCCCAGCAGGTCCCCCGCCACATGGAGCGCGGCCGCACGGATGTTCAGGTTGTCACTGTCCTCGCGTGTCAACACCCAGAAGGCCGCGATGTTCACCACCAGCCCGGCCAGCGCCACCCAGAGCATCAGCCCGCCCAAGACCTCGACCGGTTGCGCCAGCCGCCGTATCGCCTCGATCACGATCCAGAGCGCGATGGCAAAGAGCGTCACCCCGTTGACGAAGGCCGCGAGGACCGAGAACCGATCGTAGCCATAGGTCCGCTTCCAGTCGGCCGGCCGCCGCGCGATGCGGAACGCGAACCAGGCTAGCATCAGCGATGCGAAATCGGTCAGCATATGCCCCGCATCGGCCAGCAGAGCCAGCGATCCCGAGAGGATCCCGCCGACAAGTTCGGCCAGCATGAAGCCTCCCGTCAGGGCGGCGGCGATGGCGATGGTGCGTTCCTTCTTCGGAACGTGGCTGTGCCCGTGGGCGTGGGAATGGTCGTGCATGGTCCTGTCCTTGCGCACTCAGCCTGTCACGGGGCGCGCACGGCTGCAATCGAGCGCGTCCAAGATTCTTCGTACGAAGACTCTTGGGCGGGACGTGCGCAAAAAAAACCGCCGCACGCTGGAACAGCGGCGGCGGAAGGAATGCGTGATCCGCTTTGGCGCGTCGTGTCCGGGGAAGAGGCAACAACCCCGGGACAAGGGGACAGTATCGGGCCGCGTCAAGGGGACAGGAGACGCAAGCGCGACGCGCGCGGGATATACGCAGGCAGAAACGGTTACATCAGTCCCGGCAGGTAGAGACCTCCGACCAGCGTGACGACCAGCGCCGCACCACCGATGAAATCACCGAGCAGAGTGTCAGCGGAGCGTCTTGCGGCGGTCTTGATCTGGGTCAGCATCGGAAGGGTCCTCATTGCCGTTAACTTCTGTTGCCTCTTTGTTCTCATTTTGGAAACCCTTTGTAAAGAACTTTATGAGAACATTTGCGAACTTTTGCAGACATTCCACCTCAACCCCCTGATGCAGAAGCAAATTTCAGATTCAAATTTTCTTTGAACCGCTGACCGATCCGCTCCGACTACCGGTTACCAATCTTAATTCAGAAGGGAGCGAAACCATGTCGGACAAGGATCACAAGAAGTGGATCGACATCCTTTCCATGGGCACGTCGGCGCAGCGAGAAGATGGCAGCGACGTGTTCGACCCACCCGAGAGCTTTCTGCTCTTGCCAGCCGTGCAGATTGCGCCCGAGGACCCGGCCACCGACGCATTCGACTTCAAAACCTCGGACAGCGGCGACGAAGCGGCTTTCGATGTCGCGGACGTGCCGGTGACCAGCATCCAGACCGGCGGATCGGGCAGCGACGATCGGGACGTGCTCCCCGAGCCCGAGCCGGTCCCGGATTTCGGCATGACCGATCACTTCGATTTCATTTAAGTGTCGCGGCCCGATCTATCCGACGGACAAGAGCCGGATCGCCTCGTCCTGGCCCATCAACCACAAGAGAACGCGGGCGGCCTGCCCGCGCTCTGACTGCAATTCCGGGTCATCCCCAAGCAGCTTGCGCGCGTCGGACTGCGCCGTGGCCATCAGCCCTGCCTGCGCTTCCATATCCGCCACGCGAAAGCGCGGCAGGCCGGATTGCGCCGTGCCGATCAGGTCGCCGACGCCGCGCATCTCGAGGTCCACCTCGGCGATGCGAAACCCGTCCTCGGTCTCGCGCATCGTATCCATCCGGCGCTGGCCGCCTTCGGACAAGGGCGCCTGGTACATCAACAGGCAGGTCGATCGGGCCTCGCCCCGGCCCACGCGGCCGCGCAGCTGGTGCAGCTGTGCCAGACCGAAATGCTCGGCTCGTTCGATCACCATGATCGAGGCGTTGGGCACGTCCACCCCCACCTCGATGACCGTGGTCGAGACCAGGACGCTCGTCTCGCCCCGTTGAAAAGCGGCCATCGCGGCGTCCTTCTCGGCGGGCGGCATCTGGCCGTGCACCAGCCCGACGCGCCCCTCGCCCAAGGCCGCGCGCAGATGCTTGAACCGCTCCTCGGCGCTGGTCAGATCCATCACCTCGGAGTCCTCGACCAGCGGGCAGACCCAGTAGGCCTGCCGTCCCTCGGTGATGGCGCTCTTCAGGTGCTCGACCACTTCCTGCATCCGCGCCATGTTGGTCAGCGCGGTCTTGATCGGCTTCCGCCCGGGCGGTTTCTCGTCGAGGATACTGACATCCATGTCGCCGTATTGCGCCAAGGCCAGGCTGCGCGGGATCGGCGTGGCGGTCATCACCAGAACGTCCACCGCAGTGCCCTTGCGCCCCAGCTCCAGCCGTTGCCGCACGCCGAAACGGTGCTGTTCGTCCACCACGGCAAGGCGCAGGTCGTTGAACTCCACATCCTTCTGAAAGACGGCATGGGTGCCCACCAGGATCTGGATATCGCCGCGCTTCAGCGCCTCCAGCTTGGCCCGCCGCTCCGCGCCCTTGTCGCGGCCCGTCAGCAGTTCCAGCACCACGCCGGCGGACTCGGCCAGCGGCCGCAACCCTTGCAGGTGCTGCCGGGCGAGGATCTCGGTGGGGGCCATCATCACCCCCTGCCCGCCCGCCTCGACCGCGACCAAAAGCGCCATGAGTGCCACCAACGTCTTGCCCGCGCCCACGTCGCCTTGCAGCAAACGGTTCATGCGCAAGGGCGCGGCCATGTCGGCACTGATCTCGGCAATCGCCCGGGTCTGGGCACCGGTGGCGGTATAGGGCAGCGCCGCACTGACCCTGGATTGCAACGTGCCGGTCGCCTCGCTCACCCGTCCCTTGCCGCGCCGCATCTTGGCGCGCGCCAGCGCAAGGGTCAGCTGATGCGCCATGAACTCGTCATAGGCCAGCCGCGTGCGCGCCGGATCCGTCGCGGCGAGGTCGCCCATGTTCGCGGGGCTGTGGGCGTGGTCCAGCGCCGCATGCCAGTCGGGCCAGTCATCTTGGGCCTTTTGCGACGGGTCGATCCACTCGGCCAGATCCGGCGCGCGGGCCAGCGCAGATCGCACGGCCTTGGCCATGGTCTTTTGCGTCACGCCGGCGGTCAGCGGGTAGACAGGCTCGAAATCGGGGATCTCGCCCGCCTCTTCCACGGGCAGGATGTGATCGGGATGCACCATCTGCGCCATCCCGTCGAAGAGTTCCACCTTGCCCGAAACCACCCGCCGCGCGCCTGTCGGCAAAACGCGATTGAGGTAATCGTCGCGGCCGTTGAAGAACACCAGTTGAAAGGCGACCTGGGTATCCTCGACCTGTATACGATAGGGCCGCCCGCGCGATCGGGGCGGGTCATGCCGGCCCACCAAGACCTCGACCGTCACGGTACCCGGGAGGTCCGCGCCCTGCACCGTGTCACGCTTGCGCCGGTCGATGCCGGAATGCGGCAGCGTGAACAGAAGATCGCGGGGGCGCGAAATATGCAGCGCCTCCAATGTCTTGGCGGTCTTGGGCCCGACACCTTCCAGCGTCTCGAGGTCCGCGAAAAGCGGAAAGAGGATTTCCGGCCGGGTCGTCATGCGTCGCCGATCAGCTCCAGCCAGCCGTCTTCGTCGAGTGTCTCGATGCCCAACTCCGAGGCTTTCTTGGCCTTGCTGCCCGCCCCCGGCCCGGCCACCAGCAGGTCGGTCTTGGCCGACACCGAGCCCGAGACCTTGGCGCCCAACGCCTCGGCCCGGGCCTTGGCTTCGGCGCGGGTCATCTTTTCCAGCGTGCCGGTAAAGACGACCGTCTTGCCCGCGACGGGGCTGCCATCCGTCGCGGGGGCCGCGGCCTCTTCAATGGTCAGATGTGCCGTCAGCCTGTCGATGCTGTCCCGCTCATGATCCTGCGCGAACGCGGTCACCAAGCTGCGTGCCATGACCTCGCCCACCCCGTCGATGGCCAGAAGGTTGTCCCATTCCGGGCCTTCGCAATCTTTCGCGGCGTCCATCGCTTCGGTGAAGGTATCCCACCGGCCGTAGCTGCGCGCGATCAGGTTGCTGGCCTGCTCGCCCACGTGACGGATGCCAAGCGCGAACAGGACCCGGCCAAAGGGGATTGCCCGCGTGTCCTCGATGGCCTGAAACAGGTTCTCGGCGCTTTTCTCGCCCCAACCCTCGCGGTTCTTCAGCTGCTTCACGCCGCTGCCGTAGCGGTCCTTCAACGTGAAGATATCGGCAGGCTCCCTGATCCAGCCGTCGCGATAGAACTGCTCGACCTGTTTCGCGCCCAGACCTTCGATGTCAAAGGCCGCCCGCGAGACGAAATGCTTCAATTTCTCGACGGCCTGCGCCGGGCAGATCAGCCCGCCGGTGCAGCGGCGGACGGCGTCGCCCTCTTCGCGGATCGCCTCGGAGCCGCATTCAGGGCACTCGGTCGGAAACACGTAAGGTTCCGCGCCTTCAGGCCGCTTCGACAGGTCCACATCGGCCACTTTCGGGATCACGTCCCCGGCACGGTAGACCTGTACCCAGTCACCGATCCGGATGTCCTTGCCGCCGCGGATCTCCTGCCCCTTGCTGTCGCGCCCGGCGATGTAATCCTCGTTGTGCAGGGTTGCATTGCTGACCACCACGCCGCCCACGGTCACGGGGGTCAGCCGGGCCACGGGGGACAGCGCACCGGTGCGGCCCACCTGGATCTCGATGTTTTCCAAAGTGGTCCAGGCCAGCTCGGCGGGAAATTTATGCGCCGTGGCCCAGCGTGGCGTCGTGCTGCGAAAGCCCAGTCGGCGCTGCAGGTCGAGGTCGTTGACCTTGTAGACCACGCCGTCAATGTCATAGCCCAAGCTGGCGCGCTGTTGCTCGATCTGGTCGTAATGCGCCTGCATCTCTGCCGGGCCGTCGCACAGCGCGGTCAGCGGGTTGGTCGAAAACCCCAACTCGGCCAGCCGGTCTATCGCGGCCATTTGCGTGCCTGCCAGCGCTTCGCTGACCTCGCCCCAGGCATAGGCAAAGAAACGCAACGGGCGGGACTTGGTGATGCTGCTGTCGAGTTGGCGCAGCGATCCCGCCGCGGCGTTGCGCGGGTTGGCGAAGGTCTTGGTCCCCGCCTCGGACTGCCGCGTGTTCAGCGCCTCGAAATCGGCGTGGCTCATATAGACCTCGCCGCGCACCTCCAGCACGTCGGGCGCGTCTTTCAGCGTCACCGGAATATCGTCAATGGTGCGGGCATTGGCGGTGACGTTCTCGCCCACCGCACCGTCGCCGCGCGTGGCGGCCTGGACCAGTTTGCCCCCCTCGTAGCGCAGGCTCAGGCTCAGCCCATCGATCTTGGGTTCGGCGGTGTACTTGAGCGGTGCATCGGCAGCGAGGCCGAGATAGCGGCGGATGCGGTCGTCGAATTCCACGACCTCGGCGTCGTCAAAGACGTTTGACAGGCTGAGCATCCGCACCGCATGCGTGACCTTGGAAAAGCCGTCGGCCGGGGCCGCCCCGACCTGGTCGCTGGGGCTGTCGTCACGTTTCAGGCCGGGGAATCGCGCCTCGATGGCGGCGTTGCGGGCCTTGAGCGCGTCGTATTCCGCGTCGCTGATCTGCGGCGCGTCGTCCCGATGATAGGCATCATTGGCCTTCGCCAGCACGTCGGCCAGGCGGGCCAGCTCTTCGCGGGCCTGCGTTTCGGTCAGGGAGTCTACGGGTGTTTCGGCGGTCATGCCCTGTTCTCTGTCTTGCTGCCGGTCGGCTTCTTTCCCGAAGTGTTAATGCCTTTCTTGCCAAAGCTGAATTGCAGATTTTCATTCAAGGCCCCGACCGCGCCCGTCAGAAGCGGAAAACGCATCTTGCCGCGCGTACCCGACAGGCCCGTCCTGATGGTCTGCCGGTCGCCACACGCGAAACCGGGCCCGGCATGTATGCCGGACCCGGTCAGCTGGAGGGCCGTGTCGTAACTGCATTCCGCGTCAGGCCGGACACAGTATCGCCACCGCGTAAGGGCGCGATCCTGCAGGATCGGGATTGCCTGACAGGTCTGCCGCCTCGGGCCTCAGGCGCCCACGGCGAGCCGTGGTCCGTCACCTTTTCCCTCTGTCGGCTCCGGGTCGCGCAGGACATAGCCGCGGCCCCAGACCGTTTCGATATAATTGTCGCCGCCCGTCGCCTCGGCCAGCTTCTTGCGCAGCTTGCAGATGAAAACGTCGATGATCTTGAGTTCCGGCTCATCCATGCCGCCGTAAAGATGGTTCAGGAACATCTCTTTCGTCAGGGTCGTGCCCTTGCGCAGGCTGAGAAGTTCCAGCATCTGGTATTCCTTGCCCGTCAGGTGCACCGTCTTGCCGGCCACATCGACCGTCTTGGCGTCGAGGTTCACGTTGACCTTGCCGGTGCGGATCATCGACTGCGAATGTCCCTTGGAGCGGCGTATGATCGCATGGATCCGCGCCACCAGTTCCTCGCGGTGGAAAGGTTTGGTCAGGTAGTCGTCGGCGCCGAATCCGAAGCCCTTGATCTTGTTCTCGGTATCGTCCGCGCCGGACAGGATAAGGATCGGCGTTTCGATCCGTGCAAGCCTGAGTTGCCGCAGCACCTCGTGTCCGTTCATGTCGGGCAGGCCCAGATCGAGCAGGATCAGATCGTAATCGTAAAGCTTGGCAAGATCGATCCCCTCCTCGCCGAGGTCCGTGGTGTACACGTTCAGGTTGGCATGGGTCAGCATCAATTCGATGCTCTTCGAAGTATTGGGGTCATCTTCGATCAAAAGAACGCGCATTCGTTAATCTCCGCTTATATCCTTGTCCGTCCTGATATTCCGGGAAATTGGTTAACCGGTGGTTACTCTAGAAGAACAATTAGCGCGCACTACTTTAGGTTGTCGACTCATTTTGCGACAGTGACCTTCAATCCGTGTTCCCCGTGCCGGGAAACGGCGTCCAGCCACTCGTTGAATTCCTCGGGGCTGATCTGGTACATGTCCTGCGCCTCGGCCTGTGTGATCAGGCTGTGGGCCACGGCCCTGACAACCTGAAGTTTACGCGACGCCACCCATCGCTGCGTGTCCGGTGGCGGAAGGTCCGCGCGCGTCATGACCGTGCCATCGGGCAGCGTCACGGCGCGGGGGCCTTCGACTTTCTTGAGATACATCCTGGTTCACCCCTTACGACATCACCGGGCCAACATTCCGGAATTGTCCTTAACGCCGGGTGAAACGGCGCGGGCCGAATGCATCGGATTTTTCTAAAAGCGCGTCCTGCAAGGGCCCTCAGAGCGCGGGCGGGTTGACACTTGCGTCGCGACAGGCCACACCGCGCCCTCTTCACACGCGCCAGATCGCCCCTATATTCGGCGAAACCGGAGCCCTGCCATGCCGCTCGATCCTGAACTGAACTCGCTTGGATTTCCCAAGGCCCCCGCCGACACGCGGGTCGTCGTTGCCATGTCCGGCGGCGTCGACAGTTCCGTCGTGGCGGCGCAGCTGGCCGAGGAAGGCTATGACGTGGTGGGTGTGACTCTGCAGCTTTACGACCATGGCGCGGCACTGGCCAAGAAGGGCGCCTGCTGTGCCGGGGTCGACATCCACGATGCCCGCCGCGTGTCCGAGGAAATGGGCTTCCCTCATTACGTGCTGGATTACGAGAACATCTTCAAGGACGCGGTGATCGACGAGTTCGCCGACAGCTATCTTGCGGGTGCGACGCCCGTGCCCTGCATCCGCTGCAACGAGCGGGTGAAGTTCAAGGACCTGCTGGAGACGGCGAAGGATCTCGATGCCGATTGCATGGCGACGGGGCATTATATCCAGCGCAAGCTGGGCGACCGTGGGCCGGAGCTGCATTGCGCGGCGGACGCCAATCGCGATCAGAGCTATTTCCTGTTCTCGACCACGCCGGAACAGTTGGACTTCCTGCGCTTTCCGCTGGGGCACCTGCCGTCCAAGGACGCGACACGGCAACTGGCGGCGCGCTATGGACTGCCCGTGGCGGACAAGCCCGACAGCCAGGACATCTGCTTCGTGCCAAACGGCAACTATGCGTCGGTGATCGAAAAGCTGCGTCCGGGTGCCGCCGAGCCGGGCGAGATCGTCCATGCCGACGGCCGCGTGCTGGGGCGGCATGACGGCGTGATCCACTACACGATCGGCCAGCGCCGGGGCCTTGGCATCGGCGGCCTGGAAGAGCCGCTTTACGTGGTGAAACTCGACGTCGATACGCAGCGCGTGATCGTCGGACCCAAAGATATGCTGGCGACCCGCACCGTGCCGGTGCGCGAGATCAACTGGCTGGGCGACGAGGATTTCCAGAGCCGTCCCGAGTGGCACGTGTCGGTCAAGGTCCGCTCCACCCGCCCCCCGCGCGAGGCGGTCATCCGCCCCACCGGGCCGGACACGGCGGAGGTCGAGCTGATGGTGGCCGAGGAAGGTGTTTCACCCGGGCAGGCCTGCGTGTTCTACGAAACCGAGGGCAGCCGCATTCTTGGCGGTGGCTGGATCTGGAAAGGCTGACCGCGCGGCTCAGGCCGAGGCGCGTATGGTCGCGAGCGGTTCAGTGTTCCGCGGATCGGTCCGGCTGTTGCGGTGATAGGACGAACAGGGCCAGTCATGCGGATCGCTGACAAACCCGTGGCGCACCGGATCGGTCCAGCAATGGCGTCGGAATGTTTCCATCTCGGCGCGGGTGCGGATCGGCTCGATCTTGTCATGCGGAGACCACAGATGCGCGCCGCCCGCCGCGATCTGGCTGGGGGTCATCGCCCTTTTCGAAACGCACGCCGCGAATCTTGCCTTGATCGTGGAAAGCCGGATGGAGAGATCGCCGTCTCGGAAAGGCAAAGTCAGGACTGCGTGCAAGTGGTCGGGCAGAACGACCCAGGCGTCGACTTCGAATGGCCAAAGGTCGCGGACAATCCGCACCGCGCCCTGCAAGTGCTCGATTTCATCGACCAGTGTCGTGGCATCGGGCTCGATCAGGGTCAGGGTCACGAAACTCGTTTCGCCCCGGCGGCGAAGAGGAAGAAGCTGTACCATGCCCCCGAACCTGCGCGATTCCCGTTAATGGACGATTGACGCGGGTGCGCGATCCGTTAGCCGGGCATCCGGTCCAGCACCGCGCGGGCGGCACGCAGGCCCGGATCCTCGCCGCCACGGCCCAGCCGTTCCATCGTCAGGCGCATCGCGTCGCGCTGCGGGCCCGGATTGTCGAGCATGTCCAGAACGCCGGGTGCGATGAGATCCGCGCGACACCGCTCGCCGTTGAACTCGGGGATGGCGCGGGTTTCCGACACCAGGTTGACCAGCGTGAGCGTGTCGATGATCAGCATCCGGCGGATGATCTCGCGAGTCAGCCACGCCGCGTCATAGGCGATGACCATCGGCGCGTCGGCGGCGGCCAGTTCCAACGACACGGTGCCCGACGCCGCCAGTGCACCTTGAGCACAGCCAAAGGCCGCGGCTTTGCGCCGCTTGTCGGCCAGAACTTGCCCTGTCGGCACGACCACAACCGGGGCGCCGGGCCAGTCGGCCACAAGCTCCGTGACCTGTTCGGTGCGCGCCGCCACGGTCGGGATCACCAGTCGCAACTCGGGTTTCGCCGCGCAAACCTGCCGGATCGCCTCTCCGAAAATCGGGCCGAGACGCGCCACTTCACTGCCGCGCGACCCGGGCAGCACCAGCAGCACCGGCGCGTCGCCCAGGCCGTGATCAGCGCGGAACCCCGCGATTTCCGCTTCGGACGCGGGTTCATCATTTACCACCGGATGCCCGACGAAATCGCAGTCCACGCCCGCGGCCTCCAGGTAGGGCGGCTCGAACGGCAGCAGCGCCAGGACCTGGTCGATGACCTTTGCCATCTTGTCGGCCCGCTTGGGCCGCCACGCCCAGACCGAGGGGGCGACGTAATGCACGGTGCGCAGGTCGCTGCGGTCCTTGATGATCTTCGCCACGCGCAGGCAGAAATCCGGGCTGTCGATGCTGATCACCACGTCGGGCGCATAGTCGATCGCGGCTTGGGCGGTTTCACGGATGCGGCGCTTGAGGTGGAAATACTTGGGCAGGATCTCGACCAGCCCCATGACGCTCAACTCTTCCATGGGAAAGAGCGACGTGAACCCCTCGGCCTGCATCTGGTCGCCGCCCACCCCTGCGAATTCCACGTGCCTCAGCGATTTCAGGCCCGCCATCAGCGCGGCCCCCAGCCGGTCGCCCGATGCCTCGCCGGCGATGACGAAGACCTTCATGCCCCGCCCCGTGGCCGCACCCACAGGAACATGCCTTGCGCGCGCAGCACTTCGGCCACGCCCTCGGGGTCGAGCAGCATCACGCCGCCTGCCTCGATCACGATGCCCGCCAGCCCGGCCTCGGCGGCACGCATCACGGTGCCAAGGCCGATCAGCGGCATGTCCACGCGCAATTCCTGCCCCGGCTTCGGCGCCTTGTAGAGGAGGCCGCCATCGCTGGTGTCCTCCGCCGCGCGCGCCTCGGCCACCGGGCCGCTCAGCCAGTCGGCAACGCTGTCGAGCATGTCGCCCATCATCTCGAACGGATCATGCGAGACGCCGTGGTCCGGGGTTTCGGGACAAAGATCGCTCAGCATGGCATCGGTTCCGCGGGCGTCCTCGCGGGCGATCACCTTGCCACCGCGCACCACCACGGCCTGCCCGGCATCGGCCGCGGCCAATTCGGCCAGCGCCGCCTCTGCCACGGCAATATCTTGCTCCACGCCGTCCGGCAACGTCCCGGTCAAACCCTCGGGCGGCAGCAGCGAGGGGTCGATATCGGCCGCACCGATAACCTCGATGCCGGCCTCTTCGAAAATCTCGGTGAAAATACGCAGCGTGCTGTCATCGCCGGAATTGCTCAGCGCCGCCTGCACCTTGGGCACCAGCGGCATTGTCGCGGCGTCGATCTGAGACGGGTCGATCGGCGGGCGGCGCATGGCCCCGGCCATGCAGATCCGGGTGACGCCAATCTCCTTGGCGGTGGCGATGAAGGTTCCCAGCGTTTCGAGCCGAAAGCCAAGCCGCGGCACCTCGCCTTTCACATCCGAGGGGAACTGCTCGATCTCGCAGACGACCGGCACCTCGCCACGGGCCAGCAGAACCCGCACCAGCTGCGGTGGCAGGCCACCCTGCCCGGCGATCAGCGCCAGCGTCATCGGCGCCTCAACCCGCGCCCGGGGTCAGGAAGGACCGGTCGCTTTCGGCCAGCACGAAATCCACGATCTGGCGAACATATGCGCTCTCGGTTTCCTCGCCCAGTCGGCGGGCGCGGTCCTGGAATGCGCCTTCGCCTTGCGCCAGCATCTGGAACGCGGCGCGCAGCGCGGTGATGTCCTTGCGGGCCACGCCGCGCCGCTTGAGCCCGACGAGGTTCAGACCGTCCAGATGTCCGCGCGGCGCCTGGACCAGGCCGTAGGGAATGACGTCGTTGGTCACCATGGTGACCGCGCCGATGATCGCGCCCTGCCCGATGCGCACCCATTGGTGCACGCCAGAGAGGCCGCCGATGATCACGTCATCCTCGACCACGCAATGCCCAGCAAGGGCGGCGTTGTTGACGATGATCACCCGGTTGCCCACCTGCACGTCATGGGCGACGTGACAGCCGGCCATGAAAAGCCCGTCATCGCCCACGCGGGTGATGCCGCCGCCGCCCTCGGTGCCGGAATTCATCGTGACATGCTCGCGGATGCGGTTGCGCTGCCCGATCACCAGCTTCGTCTTCTCGCCCGCGAATTTCAGGTCCTGCGGGATCTCTCCGATACAGGCGAAGGAAAAGATCACCGTCTCGTCCCCCACCTGCGTGTCGCCGGTGACAACCACGTGGGATTTCAGAACCACGCCATCGCTCAGGCGGACGTCGGGGCCGACATGGCAGAACGGGCCGATCTCGACCCCGGCGCCGATCTGGGCGCCCTCGTCAATGACCGCACTTGGATGAATGCGCGTCTCGGGCATGCGGCTTACTCCTTCGGCATGTCCATCATGGCGGTGAAATCCGCCTCGCAGGCCAGTTCGCCCGCGACCGTCGCCTCGCCGTGGAAACGCCAGACCTTACCGCCCGGCTTGCCGCGCGTGGTGTTCACCTTCAACTCCAGCACGTCTCCGGGGACCACCATGCGGCGGAACTTGCAGGCCTCGATCGCCATGAAATAGACCAGCAGCTCGCGGTCCTCCATTTCCAGCGCGGCGCCCACCATGACGGCGGCGGTCTGGGCCATCGCTTCGACGATCGTGACACCGGGCATGATCGGCTTGGCGGGAAAATGCCCTTGGAAATGCGGCTCGTTCATCGTGACGTTCTTGATGCCGCGGGCGGATTGATAGCCGTCCATGTCCACGACCTTGTCCACCAGCAGGAACGGATAGCGATGCGGGATCAGGCGTTGGATGCGTCCGATATCGGCGCTGTCGAGGGACGTGGTCATGAGGGGTCTCTTCCTTCTGCCTTTGGCCGTGAACAGAACCTGCCCGCGGTGTCCCCGCTTAGCAACTTGGAGTCAGCGGGGCAAGCGCGGCGGCGGTCCGGACGGCTATTCCGCGGGGGCGTTTTCAGGGTCGCTGTCGCGCTCACTGTCTGGGTCGGTGCCGGGCTCAGGTTCCCGGTCGCGAGTGGCATCCGGGGCGTCGGATGCGCCCTCGTCCGTGCCGGCGTCGCCCGCGTCCTGCGCGGCGGGGCCCAGCGTGGCGTCGATGCGCTGGACCGCGGCGCTGGTGATGTCGACCACGTCGGCCTGAAGCAGCACAGTGCGGCGATCCATCACCACCGCGGCCCCGGCCTCGCGCATCAGTTCGACCAGAACCGGCTCGACCCGGCGCATGAAATCAAGGGGCGCGCGTTCGCGGTTGCGCTCGTGCTCGCGCACACGGCGCTGGCTGTCGGCGCGAATCGTCTGGACCCGTTCGTCGAAGGCGTCGGCAAGGTCTCGGAATTCCTCGGGCGAGGAGGTGTCGCGCTGCTCGGTCAGGGCAAGCTCCTCGGCCTCGAGCTCGGCCTCCAGCTTGCGGTTGAGGGCGATCAGGTCTTCGCGCTCTTGCTGAAGCTGGGCGGTGATCGCCTGACCCAGGCGGGTTTCCTCGAACAGGCGTTCGGGGTCCACCACCAGGATATCGCTTTGCACCACGCCGACGCTTTGCGCCGCCGCGGGCACGGGGCCGCCGACGAGCCACCCCGGGGCCGCCAGCAGGGCCACCGACATCAGCAGGGCCCGTAGCGGTGTCATGTCAGAATTCCGTGCGGACCGTGATATCGAACTCGCGCTCGATGTCGCCCGGCTCTTTCTGAAGCGCCTTGGAGAAGTTCAGCCGCAGCGGTCCGAACGGCGATTCCCAGAACAGGGACAGGCCAACCACGTGGCGCGCATTGAACCCGGTGGATTGCGCCGCGCCGATCGTGTCGACATTCCAGATCGCGCCGACATCGTAGAACGCGCCGCCCGACAGGCCGAATTCCTCGGGCGTGCCCAGCGGAAACTCCACGTCGAACTTGGCCACGGCAAAAAGGTTGCCGCCCAGATGTTCGCCATTCTGGATCGGGCCCATGCCGTTGGAATCGAAGCCGCGCATGACCTGACCGGTATAACGGTCGATGGCGCGGGACCGATCACCGCCCATGAAATCCAGCGCACCCGCCTCGAGAGAGGCACGCAGCGTGATCTCTTCGTTAAAGGCAAGTCTTTGCCCGGCCACGCGCATGGAGTACTTCATGAACTCGAGGTCGCCACCAACCCCGTTATATTCTACGCCCGCATCGAGCAGAACGCCGGCATTGGGGTTCAGTCCCGTGCGCCGCGTGTCGAAGACGACGCGCGCGCCGACGCCGCTGGTGAAAAAATCACCTTGCGCGACTTCCGCGGCCAGCGTGGGTGAGACGCCGACATAGTCGTCCATCTCCTGGTAGCCGGCCTTGTAGTAGAGTGTCAGACGGCTGTTCTCGGCAACCGGGAAGGTCAGGCTGGGCTGAAGCACGCCCTGGACTGTGTCATACAGCGCGTTGTTGCCATCGGTTTCCAGCAGCGAGGTCTGGATCGCGAATTCGACGTCCCGGCCCAGGAAGGCCGGTTCAGCGAAGGCAAGGTTGTAGTTGGCAGTGTCGGCCGAGGCCGAGATCTGCGCCGTCACCCGCTGGCCGCGGCCCAGAAAGTTGCGCTCGGAAAAGCCCAGCGTCAGGCCGAAACCGCCGTCCGAACTATAGCTGCCACCGAAGGACAGCGTGCCGGTGGTGGTTTCCTCGACATCCACGTCGACCACGACCTGGCTGGGGTCCGACCCTTCGCGCGCGTTGACTTCCACGTCCTCGAAGTAGCGCAGCGCGCGGATGCGCTCGGCGGCTTCGCGGATCTGGCGGGGGTTGAAGGGGTCGCCCTCGACGGGTGTGAACTGGCGGCGGATCACCCGATCCAGCGTGGTCGTATTGCCCTCGATGTCGATCCGCTCGACGAAGACGCGTGGACCACGCACCAGCATGAACTCGATATCCAGCGTCAGGTCCCGTTCATTGCGGGTGATGACCGGCTCGACCCGCAGGAAATCGACGCCCCGGCGGATCGCCAGCCGTTCCATCCGCGCGATCGAGTTCTCGACCAGCGTCGGCGAATAGACCACGCCCGAGCGGATCCGCAGCACGTTCTGGTAATCGGCGGCATTGGCCTCGGGAATCTCGCTGGTCGTCGTGATCTGCCCAAAGCGGAATTGCTGCCCTTCCTGCACGTTGAAGGTCACGAAATAGCCGTCACGTTCCTGCGCAAGCTCGGCATTGGTGCCGGTGACACGGAAATCGACATAGCCACGGGACAGGTAGAAATCACGCAGCACCTGCTTGTCGAATTCCAGCCGCTCGGCATTGAACGTGTCGCGCGCGACGATGGCGCGCAGGATACCCGCTTGCTTGCTGTCCACGACGCGGCGCAGGCGGCGGTCGGAATAGGCGCGGTTGCCGACAAAGCTGACGCGGTTCACCTCGATCGCACCGCCTTCGAAGATCTCGAAGACAAGGTCGATACGGTTGTCGCTCCGCCGGATGACCTTGGATTGAATGCGGGCCGATACGCGCCCGTTCTCTTCGTAGGCTTCGGTCAGGATCGCGACGTCGCGCTCAACGCGGGTGGGGCTGAAAACCTGGCGCGGTTCGCTTTCGATAAAGCTTTGCAGGTCGGGGTCCTTGATGCGCCGGTTGCCCTCGAAGGCGATGCGGTTGATCGTCGGGTACTCGATAACCCGGATCACCAGCGTGTTGCCCTGCGGAATGACCAGCACGTCCTCGAAAAGACCGCTGGCGCGAATACGCTGCGCGGCATCGTTCAACTGACCGGCGCTGATCGTCTCGCCACGGGCGATGCCCGCCTGGCTGAGTATCGTACCGCCCTCGATCCTCTGGTTGCCCTCGATGGACACGTTGGTGAAGCGATAGCTTTGCGCCTGCGCCTCGGTGGCGACGGACAAGGCGGCGGCCAGCAGGCCGACCGCGAAAAGCAGCGAAAGAAAACGGTGTGTTGAAAAGAGCCCTGAAAAGCGCTTCGTCCCCAACCCGATCGACAGTTTCATAAGCGATCCCAATCAGCCATCCCAGTGGGCAAAAGCACTACCGTCTCCGTTGGGGGTTGTCAAAACGAGTATGGGAGATTTTTAGAGATTGCGTCCTCTTGGCCGCAGGCCGGGCGCCACGCCTCAGAGCGAACCGACGAAGGCGCCAGCCCAAAGGGCGACGGCGATGGTGGCAAGATAGAGAATCCGGTCCCAGTTGAGGTTCACCAACAGGGTCATCCCGCGATATCCGTTCAGAACATGTTGCATTTGATTCCGGGCTTTCGATTCGTATTCGGTCAGACGCTACCCGCAGTTTTCCGATTTCATTATGACGATAGTCGGGCAGGAATTGTGGTAATTCCATGGCGCCGCGCCCTGCCCCGCGAAGCGCCCCCCCAGGGCGGCGTCGCAAAACAATCCGGTCAGGGACAGAAAATGTCGTTGAACAAGGCGAACAGCATCACCCCCAGAACCAACGTCAGGCCCACCGTCATCATGAGCCGCAGCGCCCGGTCGCTCGGCGGGCGTCCCGCCACGGCCTCGTAGGCGTAGAACACCAGGTGCCCCCCATCCAGTACCGGGATGGGAAACAGGTTCAGCAGGCCAACGGCCGTCGACAGGACCGCGATGAACCAGATGAAGCTGTCCACGCCTTGGCTGGCCATGGCGCCCGACACTTCGGCGATGCCGATGGGGCCGGACATGTTGCAGCTGCTGATCGCGCCCGTGATCATGTGATACAGGCCCGAGATCGAGCCCGAGATGACCGCCCAGGTCTGAGCCAAGGCGCCCGACAGGGATTCGCCGAATCCGCGCGGCCCGGTCTGAAGCTCGTAGGGCAAGCCGCCGACGATACCGATCCGCCAGTTGGTCTCGAACCCGCCGTCTTCCTGCGGCTCGTCCACCCGGCGCGGCGTCAGGTCGAAATCCATCACCTCGCCGTCGCGCCACACGTCCAGAGCCAACGTCGCCCCGTCCGAGCCCTCGACCACGTCCTTGAGCTGATCGAAGGCATAGATATTCCCGCCGTCGAGGCCGACGATCACGTCTTCCTGCTTCAGCCCCGACTCGAAGGCCGCCGAGCGCGGCGACAGCTGTGTGACCAACGGCGGCTGCGGGTGCGGGCCCATCGCCTCGACGATCTCGCCATCGCGGCGCACCTCGTAGGTCAGCAAAGGTTCCTGCGGCAGAGCATCGATGAAGGCGCGGAAGGCGTCCTCGTCGGCTTGGTCCATGTTGATCATCGTGGGGATCTCGCGCCCCTCGATCGCCAGCAATTCGTCGCCCTGCTGAAGCGTGACACCATCGAACGGCAGCGGGCGCAAATCCGATATCACGTAAGGTTCGGTCACCTTGCCCTGGCTCATCATGATGGCGCCGAAGACAAGGATCGACAGGATGAAGTTGAAGACCGGCCCCGCCGCCACGGTCAGCGTCCGCGCCCAGAGCGGCGCGCCCAGCATGGTCTTGCGTTTCATCTCGGGCGGCATTTCGGCGACGCTGCCATCACTGGTGCCGCTGGCGGCATTCGCGTCGCCCATGAACTTGACGTAGCCGCCAAAGGGCAGCGCCGCCAGCTGCCAGCGTGTACCGTGCTTGTCCACCCGGCTGAACAGAACCGGGCCGAAACCCAACGAGAAGACATCCGCCTTGATCCCGCACCAGCGCCCGACGATGTAATGGCCGTATTCGTGGATCGCCACGATGACCGACAGGGCGGCGAAAAAGGCCAGAAGCGTCAGCGCAAGGCCGCCGAACTGCGGGAGAAAGTTTATTCCGTCCAAGGTTTTTTATCCGTCCTGCTCTTTCGCCACGCTGTCGACATACATCCTTGCCAGATGGTCCGCGCGCGCTGTTGTATCAAGGGTCATCGGCCTTTGGGCGATCTTGTCATGCTCGGCAAGCCGCGCCAACACCTCTTCGACGATCGTGTTCATCTGCATGAAGCCGATCTTTCCGGCGATGAAGTGATCCAGCGCCCGTTCCTTGGCACCGTTGAAGACCGCCCCCATAAGGCCACGCGCCTCCATCACCTCGCGCGCCAGGCGCAGCGCCGGAAACCGCTCGGTGTCCGGCGTCACGAAACTCAGCCTGCCGGTGGCGGCAAGGTCCAGCGCGGCGACAGGCAGGTCGAGCCGCTGGGGCCAGTTCAGCGCGTAGCCTATGGCGTGGCGCATGTCGTGCGGACCCATATGGGCCATCACCCCTCCGTCCACGTAATGCACCATCGCGTGCACCAGGGATTCGGGATGGATCAGCACCTCGATCTGGTCAGGCCGCACGCCGAAGAACTCGCGCGTTTCGATCATCTCCATCGCCTTGTTGAACATCGACGCGCTATCGATGGTGATCCGCTGGCCCATGTCCCAGTTGGGATGGGTCGCAGCCTCGGCGGGGGTGGCGTGGATCAGCTGCTCCAGCGGCCAGTCGCGAAACGCGCCGCCGCTGGCGGTGATGATGATGCGCTGCACGGCGGCGGCGTCCTCGCCCACCAGCGCCTGGAAAATGCCGGAATGCTCGCTGTCCACGGGCAGGATGCGACCGCCCGCCCGCCGCGCAGTACCCATCAGAAGCTGACCGGCGGCGACCAGCGATTCCTTGTTGGCCAGCGCCAGTGTTGTGCCTTCCTTCAACGCCGCCAGCCCCGGTGCCAGCCCGGCAAAGCCGACGATGGCCGACATCACCCAATCGGCGGGCCGCGCACCTGCTTCCGTCAGCGCGGTCGCGCCTGCGGCGGCCTCGATATCCGTGCCGCGCAACGCGGCGCGCAGATCCTCCAGCAGGCTGTCATGGGCAGTGACGGCAATCTCGGCATCGCAGGCGATGGCGTCCTGGGCCAGCTGCGCGATATTGCGCCCCCCGGTCAGGGCCACGACGCGAAACTGGTCGCGCTTGCCCTGCACCAGGCTCAGCGTGTTCTGCCCGACCGAGCCGGTCGCGCCCAGAATGCTGATCCGCTTCATCCGCCCGCCCCCGGCATCAGGCCCACGGCCCAGAACAGCAGCGCGGCGGCGCTGCCGCCCAGCATGGCGTCGAACCGGTCAAAGACACCGCCATGCCCGGGAATGAGGCTGGAGCTGTCCTTGATCCCCTTGCGGCGCTTCACGGCGCTTTCGGCGATGTCGCCCATCTGCCCGGCAAAGCCCGCCAGCATCGACATCGGGATCAGTTCCAGCCCCATGCCCAGAGGCCGCAGGAAGAACAGCCCCACGATCCCGGCCAGAAGCCAGCCCGCGATGGTCCCCGACCAGGTTTTTTTGGGGCTGAAGCGCGGCCAGAACTTCGGCCCGCCCAGCATCCGCCCGGCAAAGTACCCCGCCACGTCCGATGCGATCACCACGAGGATCAGCCAGAGAATCCAAAGCGTTTCATGCCCTGCCCGCACCCAGAGCAGCGCGAAACAGGCCAGCAGCACCCAGGCGATCACGACAAATGCCAGCGGCCCGTCCTCGGCGGTCTGGCTGGCCGCCACCAGCGCCAGCCCCAGCATCAGCGGCAGCGCGAAGGTTCCGGGCAGGAAATTCAGCGCCAGCATCACCACCCCCGCGGCGATGCCAAGACCCACGGCCTGCCGGGTGGCGAACATGCGTGCGGTTTCCCACACCATGGCGCCGCAGATGGCACAGACCATCACCACGAAAAACAGCCCGCCCTGGTAGACGCCGAACGCCCCCAGCACCAGCATCAGCACGCCCGACAGCGCCCGGCGGCGCAGGTCGGACCACTTCGCGCCGCCTGCGCTCATGCGGTCACGGCCCCGAAACGCCGGTCACGCCCGCCATAGCCGCGCAGCAGTTCGCCGAAGATGTCGGGCGTGAAATCCGGCCAGAGCGTGTCGATGAACTCGTATTCCGCATAGGCCGACTGCCACAGCAGAAAGTTCGAGATCCGCGCCTCGCCCGAGGTGCGGATCACCAGGTCGGGATCCGGCAGCACACAGGTATCGAGATACTTGGGCAGGGTTTCCTCGTTGACGTCCTCGGGGCTCAAGCGCCCTTCGGCCACGTCGCGGGCCAGGCGTTGGGTGGCACGGCTCACCTCGTCGCGCCCGCCATAGTTCAGCGCGATCGTCAGGTTCGTGCCGGTGCAGGCCTGGGTCATCGCCTCGGCATCGTCCATCAGCTGGCGAAGCTTCGCGTCCAGCCGCGGCCGGTCGCCGATGAAGCGCACGCGCACATTCTCGCGCACGAACTCCTGCATTTCCTTCATTATATAGCGGCGAAACAGGCTCATCAGCCCCGCCACCTCGGTCTGCGTGCGTTTCCAGTTCTCGGTCGAAAAGGCGAAGATCGTGACGTACTCCACCCCGAAGTCGGGACAGGCGGTCACGATCTCCTTCACCCGGCGCGCCCCGGCATGGTGCCCGAACAGGCGCGGCCGCCCGCGCTTTTGCGCCCAGCGGCCATTGCCGTCCATGATGATCGCCACATGGCGCGGACCCCGGCCGGCGGATTTCTCCTGCATGTCGCGCGCCTCAGCCATTTTCAGACCTGCATGATTTCGGCCTGCTTGGCCTCCAGCGCCTCGTCCACGGCCTTGATGTGCTGGTTGGTCAACTCCTGGACTTCCTCTTCCCAGAATTTCTGGTCATCCTCGGACATGCCGTCGGCCTTGGCCTTCTTGATCTGGTCCATCCCGTCGCGGCGCACGTTGCGAATGGCCACGCGCGCGTTCTCGGAGTATTGCGCGGCGACCTTGGTAAGCTCCTTGCGGCGCTCCTCGTTCAGTTCGGGGATGGGCAGCATGATGATGGTGCCGTTCATCTGCGGGTTGATGCCCAGCCCGCTTTCGCGGATGGCCTTTTCCACCTTGTTCACAAGGCCCTTGTCCCAGACATTGACCGTCACCATGCGCGGCTCGGGCACATTGACCGTACCCACCTGGTTGATCGGCGTCATCGCGCCATAGGCGTCCACCATCACCGGCTCCAGCATAGAGGCCGAGGCCCGGCCCGTCCTGAGCGAGGCGAATTCCGTGCGCAGGCTGCTCATCGCGCCCTCCATCCGGCGCTCCAGGTCTTTGGTGTCCAGTTCGAAGTCGTCGCTCATCTTAAATCCCTTGGTTCTGCCGAACGATGGTCTCGCCTCTATACCGGCAAGTCGCGTCGATTGTATAGGCCTCAGTCCCGTATGAAAGCCCCAGGTTTCGTGTGGATTTCGCGCAGAATGTCCTAGCCGCCCACCTTGGTATACGTGCCTGTCCCGTCAAGGATCGACCGGAAGCCGCCGGGCTCATCGAGCGAAAAGACGATGATCGGCAGGCTGTTGTCCCGCGCAAGCGCGATGGCGCTGGCGTCCATCACGCCGAGGTGCTTGGCCAGCACCTCGTCATAGCTGACCTCGTCGAACCGCGTGGCGTCGTCGTGTTTCATCGGGTCCTTGTCATAGACCCCGTCCACCTTCGTGCCCTTGAAAATCGCCTCGCAGGCCATCTCGTTGGCGCGCAGCGTGGCCGCGGTGTCGGTCGTGAAATAGGGGTTGCCAGTTCCGGCGGCGAAAATGCAGACCCGCTTTTTCTCAAGGTGGCGCACGGCGCGGCGGCGGATATAGGGCTCGGCCACCTCGTCCATGCGAATGGCCGTGATCACCCGGCAGAAGACGCCCAGCTTTTCCAGCGCGCTCTGCATCGCCAGCGCGTTCATCACCGTGGCGAGCATTCCCATGTAGTCGGCGGTCGTCCGCTCCATCCCCTGTGCGCTGCCTTGCAACCCACGAAAGATGTTGCCGCCGCCGATCACCATGCAGATCTCGACCCCCATGTCGTGGACCGATTTCACCTCGCGTGCGATCCGCTCCACCGTCGGCGGATTCAGCCCATAAGTCGCATCGCCCATCAGCGCCTCGCCGGAGATTTTCAGCAGGACCCGCTTGAACGTGGTCTCGGGGGTGTCGGCGTCTGGCATGGGGCGGCTCCTTTGGCGTGGTCTTGGAACGGTCCCGGCGCGGGTCCTTTCTTGGCGCGCAAAATGGGCGAAAACGCCCCCGGGTTCAATCGCCAAACCGGCCCGCGCCGGACCCGGAGCGCGAATTTCGGCGCAAGACGCTTAAATCTGGCACGGAAACGTCCTAAACCGGGGCCATGACCGCCCTGCCCGACATTCCCCCCGGCATTCCCCCAGATCGGCCCGTGCTCATCGCCGGACCCACCGCGTCGGGCAAGTCCGCCCTGGCGCTGGCGCTGGCGGAACGCGATGGCGGGCGCATCATCAATGCCGACGCGCTGCAGGTCTTCGCCAACTGGCGCATCCTGACCGCCCGGCCCGCGCCGGACGAGGAAGCCCGCGCGCCCCACGCGCTCTACGGTCATGTGCCGGGCGATGCCGCCTATTCCGTGGGCCATTGGCTGCGGGATTTACAACCCTTGCTGAACGATGGCCCCCGCCCGATCATCATCGGCGGCACCGGGCTCTACTTTTCGGCCCTGACCGAAGGGCTGGCCGAGATTCCCGCCACCCCACCCGGGATCCGGGCCGAGGCCGACGCGCTGCTTGCCGCCAAAGGCCTGACAAGCCTGCTGGACGATCTCGATCCCAAGACCCGGGCGCGCATCGACACCGCCAACCCGATGCGCGTGCAACGCGCGTGGGAGGTGCAGCGCGCCACCGGCAAACCGCTGGCCCAGTGGCAGGACGCCACGCCGCCCCCGCTCCTGCCGCCCGACAGCGCCACCTGCCTGCTGATCGACGCACCCAAGGACTGGCTCACCCCGCGAATCGAACACCGCTTCGATCTGATGCTCGAGGCGGGCGCACTGGACGAGGCGCGCGACAACCTCGCCACATGGTCCGCGTTGCATCAATCGTCCAAGGCCATCGGCGCCCCCGAACTCATCGCCCATCTCAACGGTGAGATGGCGCTCGACGCGGCCCGCAAGGCCGCCATCATCGCCACAAGGCAATATGCCAAGCGCCAACGCAGCTGGTTCCGCGCCCGCATGAAAAACTGGCAAACCCTCGCCGCCGCCACGCTCTGACCGGGATTTGACCTTGTCAGCCCTGTACAGAATCGGACATTCCTGACCTCAATTCGATGCAAACCCTGCGCGATCCGTGCAGAATCACGACAATCGAGGCCCCGGACAGTGACATCCCATCCGCAACTCCAGACGCTCGCGCAGTGGATCGGCCCGGGCGCATGGCGCGCCAGCCTGCCGCACAGCGACCCGCATCACGTGTTCCTGTGGATCACCCGCGGACAAGGGCGCTGCCTGATCGGCGGCCGGCGGCGCGGGCTGGCGGTACATACCGCGCTCGTTCTGCCCGCCGGCGCGCTTTTCGCCCTCGATCCCGGCTCGCAAAGCTTCGGTCTCGCCTGCCGCATCCCGCCCCGGACCGGCATCCTCATGCCGGACGAGCCGGTGCTGCTGCGCGTCCGCGACCCGCGGGCGCAGGCCGACCTGACCACCCTGCTGGAAACCATGCAGCGCGAACAGAACGAGGCCCGCGACTTCATGGACGAGGCGATGACCGCCCATGCCCAGCTTCTGACAGTCTGGCTGCGTCGCGCCATGATGGCCAAGTCCGAGGAAATCGCCGACCCGACCGCGGCGGATCGGCTAGTCGAGGCGTATGCCGCGCTGATCGAGCGCGACTACACCACCGGCACCTCGATGCAGGACCTGGCCCGACACCTTGGCGTGACACCCACGCATCTCAGCCGGGTGTGCAAGTCGACGGCGGGCCTGACGGCCTCGGCCATGCTGACGGGCCGCGTCCTGCATGCCGCCCGCGACATGCTGGAAACCACCGACCGCCCCGCCAACCAGGTCGCGGCCGAGCTGGGCTTCAGCAGCGCCGCCTATTTCTCGCGCTTCATCCATCGCCATACAGGCAAGTCGCCCTCGGACCTGCGCCGCGCCGCGCCGCGCAAAGCGGCCTGATATCGCACTGGTCACAGGTATTTCAGCGCCACCCGGTTGATTTCCGCGCGGCCGGGATGGAAACTGAGACCTGACGCCTCATTTCTATTCACAAAGCTTGTTTCAAGGCCCGCGCCCATGTCCTCTCGCTCCGACGTCCCGCCGCATCCCGCCCTGCCCGCTCTGAACCGCGCGTTGAGGCGTGGCACGATGAACCGGCGCGAGTTTCTGACCCGCGCCTGCGGTCTGGGCCTCTCGGCCCCGCTGGCCCTGTCGATGGCCGGCCTGCCGGCCCCGACACGCGCCCAGGACCCGGCCCAAATCGTTCCCGGCGGCACGCTGCGCATCCAGCAGAACGTGAAGGCGCTCCGCGACCCCCGCACCTATGACTGGAGCGAGATGGCCAACCAGACCCGCGGTTTCCTGGAATACCTCGTGGAATACGGCCGCGACGGCACCGTGCGCGGGATGCTTCTGGAAAACTGGGACGTGAATTCCGACGCGACCGAGTATCGCCTGAACGTGCGCGGCGGCGTGACGTGGAACAACGGCGATCCCTTCACCGCCCGCGACGTGGCCCGCAACCTCGAACGCTGGTGCGACGCCTCGGTCAAGGGCAACTCCATGGCCTCAAGGCTCAAGAGCCTCTGCGATCCCGCCTCGGGCCAGATTCGCGAGGATGCGGTGCGCGTCATTGATGACACCGCCCTTGTCCTCACGCTCGCCACCCCGGACATCGCGCTGATGGCCAACCTGTCCGACTATCCGGCGGCGGTGATGCATGCCAGCTACGACGGCGGCGATCCGTTCGAGCATGGCATCGGCACCGGCCCCTTCCGGCCCGTCGAATTGTCCGTCGGCCGGCGCTGCGTTTTGGAGCGCGACACCGATCACGACTGGTGGGGCACCGACGTTCTGGGCGGGCCTTACCTGGACCGTGTGGAATTCATCGATCTCGGCACCAACCCGTCCGACTGGATCGACGCGGTCGAGGCCGACGAGATCGACCTGCTCTACGAATCCGTCGGCGATTTCATCGAGGTGCTGGACGCCAGCGGCTGGACCCGGACCGAGACCGAAAGCACCGCCACCATCGTCATCCGCGGCAATGCCAAGGCAGAGCTCGACGGCGATTACCCCTATGCCGACGCCACCCTGCGCCGGGCGCTGGCGCTGGCCGTGCGCAACGAGACCTGTCTCGAACTGGGCTATTCCGGGTATGGCACGGTCGCGGCCAACGACCATGTCAGCCCGATCCACCCCGCCCATGCCGATCTTGGCCCGGCGCCTTTCGACGCCGCGCAGGCCCGCGCCGACCTCGAGGAAATCGGCATGTTGGGCTTTGAGCACGAGTTGATCACCGTCGACGACGAATGGCAGCGCAACACCGCCGACGCGGTCACGGCTCAGCTGCGCGACGCCGGTCTGACCGTGCGCCGGACGGTCCAGCCCGGCGCCTCCTTCTGGCAGAACTGGCGCGATTATCCGTTCTCTCTCACCCAGTGGAATCACCGCCCCTTGGGCGTACAAGTGCTCGACCTCGCCTACCGCTCGAATGCCGTGTGGAACGAGACCGGCTTTGCCAACGAAGAATTCGACCGCCTCCTGGACCGGGCCTTGTCGATCACCGACACCGACACGCGGCGACAGACGATGGAAAGGCTGCAATCCATCCTGCGCGAGGAAGGCGTGATCATCCAGCCCTACTGGCGCACGCTCTACAACCACCACAACGGACGGGTCGTGGGGGCGGAAAAGCACCCCTCGAACGAGATCCATCTGCACAAGATCGGCTTTACCGGCTGAATGCGGCGCGGACTGACAGCCGTGACATACCGAAAGGCCACAGCATGAAAATCACCCGCCCCGGCACCAATCCATCATCTCCCGGCCCCGCCGGGTATTTCACCGGCACCGTGCGGCTCGACCCGCTTTTCACAGCCGAGGCCCCGGGCCGCGCCGTTGGCCTTCATGTCACCTTCGAGCCGGGCGCGCGCACCGCGTGGCATACCCATCCCGCCGGCCAGACATTGATCGTCACCTTCGGAAAGGGCCGCGTTCGGCGCGAGGGCGGCCCGGTCGAGGAGATCCGGCAAGGCGACGTGGTGTGGTTTCCGGCGGACGAAAAGCACTGGCACGGCGCATCGCCGGACACGGCCATGAGCCATATCGCCATTCAGGAAAGCATCGACGGAAGCGCCGTCCGCTGGATGGAAAAGGTCTCGGACGAAGATTACGACGGCTGAGACGCGCGCCGCGGCCTACTGCCCGTAAATGATCTTCACGTAGTTGCGGGTTTCCTTGTAAGGCGGAATGCCATTGTATTTCTGCACCGCCTTCGGCCCCGCATTGTACGCCGCCAGCGCCAGCCGCCAGGATTTGAAAGTGCGGTACTGTTCCGCCAGGTACCGCGCCCCGCCGTCCAGGTTCTGGCGCGGGTCGTTGGGATCGACCCCCAGATAGTTCGCCGTGCCAGGCATCAGCTGCGCCAGCCCGATCGCGCCCTTGTGCGAAACGGCCCGCGGGTTCCAGCCCGATTCCTGCTGCACCAGTCGCAGGAACAGGTTTTCCGGAATGCCATGCCGCCGCGCCGAATCCTTGGCGACATTCAGGTATTGGCCCTTGTACTTGCCATTGTACCCAAGCGCCGGCGCGGCCTCGTCCCATTTGCTGGGCGTGTGCACCTTCTGAGGCTGCAGTTTTACGGAGGCGTTGTATTGCTGCTTGGCGCGGGTATCGAGCACCCGCGTCTGCGAACTGAAGATCCGTTTCTTGCCCTTGGTCGAGAGAATATCCGCCGTGGCCGCCATCGGCCAGGCCAGTGACACGCAGGTCACCGCGATTGCCAGCTTACGCATACTGAACACCGTCCCCTTACTGTCCCTTGCCGGTCTGGTCCGTGTCCCGCGTCCCCGGGCAATGGCCTGACCGTCTCGTGCCACACTATACCGAACTCAACTCAAATTGCCATAGTTGGAGGCTACATTCAGCCATGCCGCGCCGTGCTGCGAATTTTCCCGGATTTTAGCCTTTTCTTCATCCCCCCGGGGTGATGTAAGGTGAACGTTAACCAAGAGACAGCAGCAGGAGGGCGCCATGGCCGGTTCCGTCAACAAAGTCATTCTCATCGGCAACCTGGGACGCGACCCCGAGGTGCGCACGTTCCAGAACGGCGGCAAGGTGTGCAACCTGCGCATCGCCACCTCCGAGAACTGGAAGGACCGCAACACCGGCGAACGCCGCGAAAAGACCGAGTGGCACTCCGTCGCGATCTTTCAGGAAGGTCTGGTGCGCATTGCCGAGCAATACCTGCGCAAGGGCTCCAAGGTCTATATCGAGGGCCAATTGCAAACCCGCAAATGGCAGGACCAGTCCGGCCAGGACCGCTATTCGACCGAAGTGGTGCTGCAAGGGTTCAACGGCACGCTTACCATGCTTGACGGCCGCGACGGCGGCGGCGGTGGCGGCGGCGGCTATGGCGGCGGCAGCGGCGGTGGCTATGATCAGGACTACGTCGGCGGATCATCAGGCCCGTCCGACCAGGGCCGCTCGCAACCCTCGCCTTCGCGCGATTACGACGACGAGATCCCGTTCTGATCAGGGCCTGATCGGTGCTGTCTTCCCTGTCACCCGAGGGACAGGCTTTGGTCACCGTCGTCACCTGCCTGGCGGTGGCCTATTTCATGCTCTACCCGGCCCTGCGTCCGCGCCACGTGTCGCGCATGGGTCTGTATGATCTTGGCGTCACCGGCGTGATGTTCTTGGTCAACGGTTGGCTCTTCTGGGGCAGCGGAACCCGCTTTTCGCTCTGGTTGTTCGAGACCAACTGGGCGGTCTTCACCATCGTCATCGCGCTGCTGATCGAAACGCCGCTGTCGCTTTGGTACATGCGCCGCAACAACGTGCGCTGGGATTGACGCGCTACCAGATCAAGTCGATCACGCTCAGCACCACGAAGACCGGCACCGACAGGGCCACCGCCACCAGCCACGCGGCATAGAATGTGGGGCGCACGCTGGGCGCGGTGACACCGCGGACGGGTTTCCTTGCCTTCGCCATAGGCGCCATTAACCATGATTTAGGTTATCATCGCCTTAATGGGGCCATGTCCCATGTCTGGAGTCCTTGCGACACCGCCCCCGATCCGCCTGCTCCCTGTGCGCTACACCAGCACCCGCGCTACGGCGCCGCGATGCAAGCCATCGGGGCCGAGGTCGGGTGGTTGGCTCTGAAAGACGGCGCTGACACGCCGGGCACCGCGCAACTGCTGCGCCGCCGCCTTGGCCCCTTGCGCGTGACATGGCTGCCGCGCGGCCCGGTGCTTGCGCCCCGCACCGATCCGGGGAGCGCCCTGATGCCCCTGCCCGGCCCTTCGATCGTTCAGCCGGACACGCCCGCCATGGACTGCCTCTTTCGGTCCAACGGCTACCGCGCCCTGCTCACGCCGGCCAACGTGGCCGAACTGGACCTCACGCCCGGCCCGAAAGCTCTTTTCGCAGGCCTGCACGGCAAATGGCGCAACCGCCTGCGCGCGGCAAAGGCCGGACAACTGCGCACGCATCACCGCCCGTTCGATCCAGACCGCGACGCCGACCTGCTGATCCTCGACCAGCGCCAGCAACGCGCCCGCGGCTACCGCGCCTTGCCTCCGGGCTTCACCTGCGCTTATGCCGGCACCCATCGCCAAGCCACGCGGCTTTTCACCGCCCATGACCGCGCCGGGATGCTGGCCTACCTGCTGTTCCTTCTGCACGGCGCCACCGCCACCTATCACATCGGCTGGGCCGCTCCCGCCGCCCGCCGAACCCACGCCCATACCCTGCTGATGTGGCAGGCCATCACCGACCTGCACCAGCGTGGCATCACCCGGCTCGACCTCGGTACTGTCGATACCGAGGCCGCCCCCGGCCTCGCCCGCTTCAAGCTGGGCACGGGGGCCACCGCCCGCCCCCTCGGCGCGACACTACTGCAGCTTTTGCCGCATCGCGGCGCGGGCATCGCCGCGTAACACCTTTTTCCCTCTGGCAATCGGCGCGCAAAGCCCTTAGGGCCTGCCTCAAATCACCAAGGATACCCCAATGGACCTGCGTAACATCGCCATCATCGCCCACGTCGACCACGGCAAGACCACCCTCGTGGACGAGCTTCTGAAGCAGTCGGGCGCCTTCCGCGAGAACCAGGCCGTGGCCGAACGCGCGATGGACAGCAACGACCTGGAGCGCGAGCGCGGCATCACCATCCTGGCCAAGGCCACCAGCGTGGAGTGGAAGCAGACCCGCATCAACATCGTCGACACTCCCGGCCACGCCGATTTCGGCGGCGAGGTCGAGCGCATCCTCAGCATGGTCGACGGCGTGGTCCTGCTGGTCGACGCCGCCGAAGGCCCGATGCCGCAAACCAAGTTCGTCACGTCCAAGGCGCTTGCCCTTGGCCTGCGCCCCATCGTGGTGCTCAACAAGGTCGACAAGCCCGATGCCGAGCCCGATCGCGCACTGGACGAATGCTTCGACCTCTTCGCGGCGCTGGATGCAGACGAGGATCAACTGGATTTCCCGCACATGTACGCCTCCGGCCGCTCCGGCTGGGCGGATCACGAGCTGGACGGCCCGCGCAAGGACCTGACCGCGCTATTCGACCTGATCGTCAATCACGTGCCGGCGCCCAAGCAGGTCAAGCGCGCCGATGATGATTTCCGCATGCTGGCCGTCACCCTGGGCGCCGATCCCTTCCTGGGCCGCCTGCTGACGGGGCGCGTCGAATCGGGGCGTCTCAAGGTCGGCGCGACCGTTCAGGCGCTCAGCCGCGTGGGCCAGAAGATCGAACAGTTCCGCGTCGCCAAGATCCAGGCCTTCCGCGGCCTGACACTTCAGGACATCGACGAGGCGACGGCGGGCGATATCGTCAGCCTTGCGGGCATGTCCAAGGCCACCGTGGCCGACACGATCTGCGCGCTGGCGGTGGACGAGCCGCTGTCGGCACAACCCATCGATCCGCCCACAATCTCTGTCACCTTCGGCATCAACGACAGCCCGCTGGCGGGCCGCGACGGCAAGAAGGTGCAATCCCGCGTCATCCGCGAACGCCTGATGAAAGAGGCCGAAACCAACGTCGCCATCAAGGTTACCGACACGCCGGGCGGCGAGGCGTTCGACGTCGCGGGCCGGGGCGAATTGCAGATGGGCGTCCTGATCGAGAACATGCGCCGCGAAGGCTTCGAGCTCAGCATTTCCCGCCCCCGCGTCCTGATGCGCGAAGGCGAGAACGGCGAACAGCTGGAACCGATCGAGGAAGTCACCATCGACGTCGACGACGACCATTCCGGTGCCGTGATCGAGAAACTGACCGGCCCCCGCAAGGGCGAGATGACCGAGATGAAACCCGCCGGCGCCGGCAAGACCCGCATCATCGCGCTGGTCCCGTCGCGCGGCCTCATCGGCTATCACGGCGAGTTCCTGACCGACACGCGCGGCACCGGCGTGCTGAACCGCGTCTTCCACGGCTGGGCGCCGCACAAGGGCCCGATCCCGGGCCGTCGCGCCGGTGTACTCATTTCGATGGAATCGGGCGAGGCCGTGGCCTATGCGCTGTGGAATCTCGAAGAGCGCGGCCGCATGTTCATCGGTCCGCAGGAAAAGATCTACCAGGGCATGATCATCGGCGAGCACAGCCGCGAAAACGACCTGGAAGTGAACCCGCTCAAGGGCAAGAAACTGACCAACGTCCGCGCGTCAGGCACCGACGAGGCCGTGCGCCTGACGCCGCATGTCCAGATGTCGCTGGAAGAGGCCATCGCCTATATCGACGACGACGAACTGGTCGAGGTCACGCCCAACGCCCTGCGCCTGCGCAAGCGCCACCTTGACCCGCACGAGCGCAAGCGCGCCGCCAAAACCGCGTAACGTATGGCCGATACCCCTCGCAAACTGACCCGCGCCGACTGGGCCAAGAGCCCCGATGCTTGGGCGGGTCATTTCGAGGGCAAGAGCCTCGGTACGGACGTCACAGTGCTCTTTGTCGAGATCGAGGAAGCCGGCAAAGGCGCCCGCCTGCATACGCACCCGTATGACGAAGTCTTTATCGTCCGCGAAGGCCGCGCCCGCTATACCATCGGCGATCAAAAGATCGAGGCCGAGGCGGGCGATGTCCTTCTGGCCCCGGCAGAGGTGCCGCACAAATTCGTCAATCTCGGCCCCGGGCGGCTGGTGTCGACGGACATTCATCTCAGCCCCGAATGGATCCAGACCGACCTCGAATAGCGCCGCGCGCGCCGCGGCCCGCGGTCCCTGATCTGCATCAAGACCAGTCGGGCCGTTTGTGCTAAGCTCCCTACATGGTACTGTCGAACCCGAGATCCGCCCTGCTATCTGCGCTGATCTTTCTCACCGGCGCACCGGGCAGTCTTGCCGACAGCTTCGACTGCCCCGGCACCCCCGTGACCGTCGAGGCGGAGTCGTCTGAGGACGCGACCCCAATATGCACCGCCATCACCGATGCCCTGCAGACATTGCGCACCTGCAACGTGCCGCTCACCCATGGCGTCACGGTCATCCAGCGCGACGCGCTGCAACCCGGCTGCATGGGCGTTTATCATTGCGGTGAAGAGGAAATCGAGTTGCTGACCCATGCCGCGATGGAAACCGCCCGCGACCCCGACAACAGCCTCGCCTTCGTCGATACGCAGGCGTATTTCAACAGCATTCTGGCTCACGAGCTTGCTCATGCTGCCTTCGACACGGTGCCCTGCCCCTTCGACAGCTGCCTTGCGACCCATGAATACGTGGCGCACGTGATGCAGGTCCGCTCCCTGCCCGCGGCCGATATCGCCCGGTTCGAGGCCGCGATCGACATGGACACGCCGCTGGGCCGCGACACGATCAACCCGTTCATCTACCTCATGGCGCCGGACGCCTTCCTGGGCCGCGCCTGGGCGCATTTTCGACAGCGCCCCGATCCCTGCGGCTATATCGGCGAGATCATGTCAGGCCGGGTCGTGCTGGACCGCGAACGCTTCGAGTGACACCGGCGCCCAAAACGCATGGAACATCGTCCTTGGGCGTCGTGTTTTTCCTCTAAGGATCAACGCGAACCCCGAAAGGAGGCCCGATGCTCCGCCGTTCCCTGACCCTCACCAGTGCCGCCGCGACCGCCGGTCTCGCCCTGACCGCAAGCGCCGACGCCCAAAGCCGTTGCGGCGATGCCTACCGCCTGCAACCCGGTGACACGCTCTACCGTGTCTCGCAAAGCTGCCGTGTGCCGTTGAGCCTGATCATGGATATTAACCCCGGCCTCGATCCGCGCGACCTGCCGGTGGGCGAATCAATCACGCTTGCCGCGTCAGATACGAATACCGGCGGAAGCAACATGCCCGCGCCCGCCCGGGAGACTTACGAGATACGCGAAGGCGACACCGCCTTCTCCATTGCGCAGACTTTGGGTATTTCCGTCGTGGAATTGCTGAACGAGAACCCCGACCTCGACCCGCTGACCATGGCGGTGGGGGACGCGCTCGACCTTCCCGACGCGTCCGAGCCTTCGGCCTCGGTGCGTGTGCAGCCCTTGGCCGGCCCGCCCGGAAGTGATGTCCGCGTGACCGCAAGCAACCTGCGTCCCGCGGATTACGTGACCATCGGCGTCGGTCGCATGGCCTCGGAATGGCGCGCCGTGGACCAGGCCCAGGTCGCCGCGGACGGCGAGGTTTCCGCGTCTGTCGAACTTCCCGACTGGGCCTCGCCCGGCGACAACCTGATCTTCGTCGTGGATACCGACCGCGGCGTGACGCTCAAATCCCGCGCCTTCGACGTGGTGTCTAAAGACACCAGCGACGGCGGTGGCGACCAGGTCTCGCTCGAAGGCCGCGTCCGGCAGGGCGTCGAATGCGCCACGCTGACCACGCCCGACGGCGACGTATGGTCCCTGACCGGCGAAATGGAATTCACCCCCGGTGAATATGCCGAGGTCCGTGGCACCCGCGCCGAGATGTCGTTCTGCCAACAGGGCGTCGGCACCGTCGCGGTCGAAAGCTACGAAGAGGTCCGCGCGCCGGGCATCCTGCCCGATGATACCGCCAATCTGGACGCCGAGGGCGTGCAGGGCCCGTGGGTGCGCATGGCCGGCAATTGCGCCCGGCCCGACTTTGACATCACCGGCCAGCAGGGCCGTCTGACCATCGAAACCAGCCTCGACGGCGCGCCGCGTACCGGGCGCGTAAAGCTCAATGACAACGGGGCGGCGGCGGTGTTCGACCAGCCCTATCGAGCCTTTCCGATGGAAAACCGGGGCGAAGGCAGGTTGGCCATCATCTCGGGCGACCGGGATGTAACCTTGGGCGGAGTCGACATTTCCGGCGACGACGGCGCGGTGTTCCTGCGCTGCGGCGTGTAAGACATCCCTCAGGGTGCGACCGCGATCCGCCCGACAACCTCAAGCCCGGCGCCGGTACGCCTCGCGACGACGATCTCGCCCGAGGTCGTGCCGGTGCCGGTCAGTTCCGACACGTTCACCTGGTGCGTCACCAGGAGCAGCCGCGCCTCGGCGGGCATGTCCGCGATCCGTGTCATCACCTCTGCCGCCTGACCGTCCGGGTCGCCCTGCCCCGCGAAATGCGAGTTGAGCGCGGGGAACTCCTCGGGCGTTCCCATGTCGAGAAGTTCCGCCGTCGCGGTGCAGCGGCACCACTGGCTGGTCCATACGGCATCGAACCGAACGCCGGCGTCACGCATCGCCGCGCCGATCTGCCGGGCCTGCGCCCGGCCCCGGTCGTCCAGGGTGCGCTGCGTGCTGCAATCCTCCAGATCGAAATTTGCCGGATCGCCCACGCCGGGCGCCAGCGCATGGCGCATCAACGCCACCGTCCCCGGCTCTTTCAGCAGGCTCCAGTCCTGCGCCGCCGCGGCTCCGGGCAGGATCAGCATCAGGATCAGGAAAATCAGTCGCATCGGCACCTCCGCTTGGAACGAAGGAAAGCCTAGGTCGGCCCGTCCCGGGGTCCAGCCCGTGCGACGCTATCGCCCACGCCAATCCGTCCCGGTTCCAACACCCGCGCGCACCAGCCGCCATGCCCACGCATGGCGTTGTAGCCGCCAGCGCCAAGAGCGGCCTCCATCCGGGAGCACGGCGCGCAAGGCGCGGTGATCTCGATCAGGGCCTGACCGATCCGAACCGGATGGTTGCGCAGCGCCGTCAGGTTGATGCCACTCACCACGACGTTGCGCCGCAGAACCTCAGGCGTCACCTCCCCGATCCCGGCCAGCACCGCGATCACGGGCAGATGCTCGGCCTGGATCAGCGTCAGCGCCCGCTTGCCTTTGCGCGCATGATCGCCTTCCAGCCCGGCCTCGCCCAGTTCCGCCGCCTCGACCGCAACCAAGTCGGCCAGCCTTTCCGGGCGCAGCCCGATCCACGCCACGCGGCCCGCCCCCGCGTGCCGCGCCATGATCTCGGCCAGTTGGCCCTGCACTATTCCGAGGTTTCCACGATCACCAGATCACGTTCGGACGCGTTCCGCGCATGGTCCAGCGCCTCTTGGTAGGCGTCCGAGCAATAGCACTCCTCCGCCGCCTCCAGCGTCGGGAATTTCGCCACCACGTTGCGCGCCCGGTCATTGCCCTCAAGCTGCACGTACCGCGCGCCACGGGCGATGAAATGCCCGCCATGCGCCTCGATCGCCGGACCGGCCAGCTTGGCATAGCGGCCATAGGCCTCCTCGTCGGTCACGGTCACATGGGCAATCCACAATGCGGGCATGTCTTGTCTCCTCAAACTCCGTCCACGATGACGATGTCGCGCTCGCTCGACGAGGTCGCGATCGGCAGGATGCGCTGATACGCATCCGAATTGTACCAGTCCAGCGCCGCCTGGTGGTCCGGGAACTCGATGATCACATGCCGGTCCGGGCCGATCCCCTCGACCTGCGTCTGCGTGCCGCCCTTCGCCAGGAACCGCCCACCGAATTCCTCGGCCAGCGCCACGGTCTGGCTGGCATAGGCCTTGTAATCCTCGGGATCGGTCACGTTGATCCGCGCAATCAGGTAGGCCGCCATGTCGTTCCCCCTCTCAAGCGGGCGTCAGCCCTGCAACACCTGTTCCGCCGCCGCGATTGCGGCCTCGGCATTGTCGGTGCTCGCCGCGCCACCCTGCGCCATGTCGGGACGGCCCCCGCCGCCCTTGCCGCCCAGCTCCGCCACGGCGGCCCGGACAAGATCGACCGCCGACAGCGTGTCGGTCAAGTCCTTCGTCACGCCTGCGGCCACGGCGGCCTTGCCATCGGCATCGGCGATCAGCAGCACCGCGCCCGATCCGATCCGTGTCTTCATCTCGTCCATCAGCGGCGGCAGGTCGCGCCCCGACACGCCCGACAGCACTTGGGCAAGGAACTTCACACCGTTCACGTCCTTGGCCTCCGGCCCGGCAGCACCACCGCCACCCATTGCCAGTTCCCGTTTCAGCTGTGTCACCTCGTTGGCCAGCGCCTTGCGCTCGTCCATCAACGCACGCACGCGGTCCAGCACGTCGCCCGGCTGCGCCTTCAGTTCCGAGGCCAGCGCCGCCATGCGGTGATCCTGTTCACTCAGGTACTTGAACGCCTCCGGCCCGGTCAGCGCCTCGATCCGGCGCACGCCGGAACTCGACGCCCCCTCACCCACCATCACGAAAAGGCCGATATCGCCGGTCTGGCGCACATGGGTGCCGCCGCACAGCTCGATCGAATAGGTCTGGCCATCCAGCCCCTTGCCCGAGCCATCCTCGGACCCCATCGAGACCACGCGCACCTCGTCGCCGTATTTTTCGCCGAAAAGCGCCTGCGCCCCGATGGCGCGCGCATCGTCCGGCGTCATGATCCGCGTCTCGACCTTGCCGTTCTGGCGGATATAGGCGTTGACCTCTTCCTCCACCTGCTTGATCTCCTCCAGCGTCATGCCCTTGGCATGGCTGAAGTCAAAGCGCAGCCGATCGGGCGCGTTCAGGCTCCCGCGCTGCGCCACGTGATCGCCAAGCGCCTTGCGCAGCGCCTCGTGCAGCAGGTGCGTGGCCGAGTGGTTGGACCGGATCGCCGTGCGGCGCCCATGATCCACCTCAAGCTTCACCGGGTCGCCCACTTCCAGTTTGCCGGAATCAACCGTTAAGTAGTGTGCGGAAAGTCCGCCGGCGCGCTTCTGCACATCGCTTACGTGCCCAGAAAAACGTGCCTCGCCTTCTTCGCGCCCGCCTTCAAGGCTGCGAACGTAACCGTGGTCGGCGACTTGTCCGCCCGCTTCTGCATAGAACGGCGTTTGGTTGAAGACCACCCACGCCGCACCGCCTTCAGTGTGGAGCGACTGAATCTCCTTGCCTTCCGATACGATCGCCTGCACCACGCCCTCGGTGGTCTCCGTGTCATACCCGAGGAAATCCGTGGCGCTGTGCTTTTCCGCCAGGTCAAACCATACGGTGGCGTCCGCCGCCTCGCCGCTGCCCGACCATGCCGCGCGCGCCTTGGCCTTTTGCTCCTCCATCGCGGAATCGAACCCCGCGACGTCGACCTCACGGCCCTTCTCGCGCAACGCGTCCTGCGTCAGGTCCAGCGGGAAACCGTAGGTGTCATAGAGCTTGAACGCCGCCTCGCCCGGCAGCGCCGCGCCGTCTCCCAGCTTGCCCAACTCGTCGTCCAGCAGGCGCAGACCCCGGTCCAGCGTCTGCTTGAACCGCTTTTCCTCCAGTTCCAGCGTTTCCTCGATCAGCGACTGCGCCCGGCCCAGCTCGGGGAAGGCCTGCCCCATCAGCCCCACGAGGTTCGGCACCAGCCGGTACATCACCGGGTCCTGCGCACCCAGCAGGTGCGCATGCCGCATCGCCCGCCGCATGATCCGGCGCAGCACATAGCCGCGCCCTTCGTTCGACGGCATCACCCCGTCGGCAATCAGGAAGGAGGTCGAGCGCAAATGGTCCGCGATCACCCGGTGATGCACGTTGCCCGGCCCGTCCGGCGCACCATCCGTCACATGCGCGCTCGCCTCGATCAGGCTGCGCATCAGGTCGGTGTCGTAATTGTCGTGCTTGCCCTGCAACAGCGCGCCGATCCGTTCCAGCCCCATGCCGGTGTCGATCGACTGCATGTCCAGATCCACCTGGCTGCCATCCTCGAACCGCTCGTTCTGCATGAAAACGAGGTTCCAGATCTCGATGAACCGGTCGCCATCCTCCTCCGGGCTACCCGGAGGGCCACCCCAGATCTCGGGGCCGTGGTCATAGAAGATCTCGGTGCACGGCCCGCAAGGACCCGTCGCGCCCATCGACCAGAAATTGTCATCCGTCGCGATGCGGATGATCCGGTCATCGCTCAGGCCGGCATGTTTCTTCCAGATCTCCGCCGCCTCGTCATCGGTATGATAGACCGTGACCAGGAGCTTGGACTTGTCGATCCCGAAATCCTTGGTCAGCAGGTCCCAGGCATAAGGGATCGCCTCGCGCTTGAAGTAATCGCCGAAACTGAAATTCCCCAGCATCTCGAAAAACGTATGGTGCCGGGCGGTGTAACCGACATTGTCGAGGTCATTGTGCTTGCCCCCCGCCCGCACGCATTTCTGGCTGGTGGTGGCGCGGGAATAATCGCGTTTCTCGACCCCGGTGAAAAGGTTTTTGAACTGCACCATGCCCGAATTGGTGAACATCAATGTCGGGTCGTTGCGCGGCACAAGCGGGCTGCTCGGCACCACCTCGTGGCCGTTGCGTTCAAAGAAACTGAGGAAGGTCGAGCGGATCTCGTTAAGCGTGGGCATAGGCGTCTGGTCCGAAGGCAAAAGTTGCGTCGAACCCGTGTAACGCCAAGCCATTTGACTGTCCACAGAAGCCGGGCGTTTCCATCGGCGCGCATGGGTCCCCGAAAGAGCAAAGGCCACCCCGTCGGATGGCCTTTGCCCGGATATTCTCCGCCACCCGTCGGTGGCGCAGGCCCTTTCCGGAGTGGGCCATCTCCGTTCCGTCAGTCGTCCAGAACGTCCTCGGCGGCCTCGTCGGCACCACCGGGCATGTCGAAGTCCAGACCGTGCGCGCCGCGGATCTTGTCCTCGATCTCGTAGGCGATCTTCTTGTTTTCCTTCAGGAAGTTCTTGGCATTCTCGCGCCCCTGGCCGATCCGCTCGTCGCCATAGCTGAACCAGCTGCCCGATTTCTCGACCACGCCGGCCGCGACACCCAGGTCCAGCAACTCGCCGCGTTTCGAGATACCCTCGCCATACATGATGTCGAACTCGACCTGCTTGAAGGGCGGCGCGACCTTGTTCTTGACCACCTTCACGCGGGTCTGGTTGCCCACCACCTCGTCGCGGTCCTTGATCGAGCCGATCCGGCGAATGTCCAGCCGCACCGAGCTGTAGAACTTGAGCGCGTTGCCGCCCGTCGTCGTCTCGGGGCTACCGAACATGACCCCGATCTTCATGCGAATCTGGTTGATGAAGATCACCGTGCACTTGCTGCGGCTGATCGAGCCCGTCAGCTTGCGCATGGCCTGGCTCATCAGGCGGGCATGGACGCCCACGCTGCTGTCGCCCATGTCGCCTTCCAGCTCCGATTTCGGCGTCAGCGCCGCGACCGAGTCGACCACAACCATGCTCACGGCACCCGAGCGCACCAGCGTGTCCACGATCTCCAGGCTTTGCTCGCCCGTGTCGGGCTGCGAAATCAACAACTCGTCCAGGTCCACGCCCAGTTTCTTGGCATAGACCGGGTCCAGCGCGTGCTCGGCGTCGACAAAGGCGCAAACGCCGCCCTTTTTCTGTTCCTCGGCGACGCAATGCAGCGTCAGCGTGGTCTTGCCCGAGCTTTCCGGCCCGTAGATTTCCACGATCCGGCCCTTGGGCAGGCCGCCGATGCCAAGCGCGATGTCGAGACCCAGCGAGCCGGTCGAGGTCGATTCGATGTCCTGCGCCGGGTTGTCGGCGCCCAGCTTCATGATCGAGCCCTTGCCGAACTGCCGTTCGATCTGCGCCAGCGCGCTGTCCAGCGCCTTCTGGCGGTCTGCGTTTTTCTTGCTGTCCATGTTCAAAAGATCTGCCGTTGCCATACCTGTCATTTCCCTTATTTCACACGCCAGACGGGGCGTCTATCGCTGTCTGGCGGCTGCTTTCGTTCACCCCTTGTTCCGCCCGTTATGAAGACAAAAGGAGAACATTTCAATCGAAATTGTTCCTTTCCGATGTTCGCAGCGATGGGTTAAAGAGGAGTTACCGAATTCAGGCAAACGGGCAAAATCTTCTATGCTGGTGTTTTCAAACGAAAAGCTCGTTTTCCTGTCGGTACCCAAGACCGGCACCACCGCCTACGAGGCCGCCCTTGCGCCCCGGGCCGCCATCGTCGTGCGCCATCCGCCCGAACTGAAACACGCGCCGGTCTTTCGCTACAATCGGTTCTTCCGCCCCGCTATCGAGAAGTTCATGGGCGAGGGATTCGACGTGCTGGCCGTGATGCGTGAGCCGCTCGACTGGCTGGGGTCGTGGTATCGCTACCGTCAGCGGCCGGGACAGGAACAGGCCTGCAATTCGACCCACGGGATCAGCTTCGACACGTTCGTGACCGAGTACATGAAGGGCAAGCGTGCCACTTACGCGCAAGTCGGCTCGCAGACCAAGTTCCTGGAGCCGCAGAAAAACGGCACCGCGGTCACGCATCTTTTTCGCTACGAAGATCAGGACGGGTTGCGACGGTTCCTGTCAGATCGGCTGCAGGTCGAGATCGATACGCAGCGCATGAACAGTTCGCCGACCATGGCATTGACCCTCGATCCGGAAATCGAGCAGCGCTATCGCCGGAAGTTCGCCGTGGAGTACCAGCTTTATGACGGGATCGCGGAGAACGGTGCCTTCGCGCCCCTCGCCAATGGCGTCCTGCCGCCGCATCACTGAGGTCCCGCGCTGAAATGGGGCGCATTTCCTGAGCCGGAATGGCTTTGAGACTGCGCATTTTCGACAACGGACACAGGTGCGTTTCCCGCCCGCCGAAGCCGGGCAGGCGCAGTGTCATCCCTGCGAAAGCTGGTGTTGCACCGTCTCGGTCAGCTCCGTCAGCGAGAACGGCTTGGGCAGGAACGTCGAGTTGGGAATGCGCGACTGTATCTCGCCAAAGGTCTCCTCTGCATAGCCCGACATGAAGACCACCTGCGTCTCAGGGCGCCGTTCCAGCGCCTGCAAGACCCAGGCAGGCCCGTCGATGCCCGGCATCACAACGTCTGAAACGAAGACATCCACCTCCAGCGTGCTGTCTTCCAGCAACTCCAGCGCGGCCTCGGCCGAGTCGGCCTCCAGCACGGTCATGCCGCGCAGTTGCAGGGCGCGGCTGGCAAAGGCCCGGACCGGCGCCTCGTCCTCGACCAAAAGGACGACGCCCTCGGTCTTGGAGGCAAGCCGCGCCGGGGCATGTGGTTCGGTCTCGGCCGTGTCTTCGCGCAGGTGAGCGGGCAGCAGAACCTGGAACGTCGTGCCCTCGCCAGGCTGGCTGTCGGCGAAAATGAAGCCGCCGGTCTGCTTGACGATGCCATAAGCCGTCGACAATCCAAGCCCCGTGCCCTCGCCGGTGCGCTTGGTCGTGAAGAACGGCTCGAACACCTTCTGGATCTTGTCCTGCGAAATACCCGCCCCCTCGTCGGTGACGGTAACCCGCACGTAGCGGCCCGGCGCCACCACCGCCCGGTCGCGGCGCAGGGGCTCGTCGAACGTGACGTTTTCGGTTGCGATGCGGATGTCGCCCCCCTCGGGCATGGCGTCGCGCGCGTTGACCACCAGGTTCATCAGCACCTGTTCCAACTGCCGCTTGTCGGCCCGGATCGACCACAGCGTGGGATCGTGGCTGAGCGACAGCATCACCCGCTCGCCGACCAGGCGGTTCAGCAGGTGCGTCAGGTCCGACAGCATGTCGCGCAGGTCCATCACCTCGGGGCGCAGGGTCTGCTTGCGCGAATAGGCCAGAAGCTGGCTGACCAGCGCCGCCGCGCGATTGGCGTTCTGGTTGATCTGGATAAGATCGCCATAATCCGGATCGCCCTGATCGTGCCGCAACAGCAGCAGATCGCAATGCCCGGCAATGGCCGTCAGCAGGTTGTTGAAGTCATGCGCCACACCACCGGCAAGCTGTCCGATTGCCTGCATTTTCTGGCTTTGCACGAACTGCCCTTCCAGCGTCTTCAGTTTGGTCGCGTCGTTCAGAACGGCGATCAGCACGGTTTCGCCCGCCTCGGACGCGCGGTTCAGCGTGACCTGAACGAATGTCTCACGGTCGTCGCGCCTCACGCGCAGAAACTCCGACTGCACCCCGCCGCGCCCCTTGGCCGCATCCTCCAGCCAGTCCGGGATCGACCGGCCCAGCCCCTCCATCAGCTCCGAGAGCGTCTTGCCGCAGCACCCATCCACGCCCAGCAGGTCGCGCGCAGGCCGGTTCGAGATCTGCACTTCGCCGGTACGCGCGAGTTTCAGCAAAGGCACGGGCAATTCGTCGAAAAACGCCCAGCCATCCGGCTGACGTTCGGTAGGCGCGACACCGGGCAACAGGAAGATCTCGCGCCGGCCTGCCACGCCCTCAAGCTCCACCACGAGGCAGGCGCTCAGGCCGTCGACTGTGGTGATGTCGTTGATCTGTCCCGAGCGCAGGGGCATCTTGGGGAAAATGCGGTCGAGCGAGCGCGCGCGCGCGCCCACCAATTGCCGCGCGGCGGAGTTCATGAACAAGACGGCCCCGCCCCGCCCCACGGTCAGCATCGGCAGCGGAACGGGATCCACCTCGCGCGAGGGGCGGTCAGCGGATTTTTCGATCCGCCAGATATACCGGTCGGCCGCCGCACGGTGTACGCCGATGCGCAGGTGCCCGGCCCGCGTGACCACGTCCTCATGCGCGGATCCGCGCAACTGCGCACGGCTTTCAAGTCGATAGAGAATTGGCCCGGGATTGGCGACCGCGTGTTTCAGCGCCCCGGCCAGCGTCGTCGCCTCGTCGGCGGCAAAGGCGGTCATCGCGGCGCGGTTGGCATAGCGGATGTCACCCTCGCGCCCTGTCAGGATCGCGGGGGTCGCATCCTCGCCCAGGAACTCCTCTGCCGCGTCGACCAGCGCCTTGCGAAACCGCGTCTCCGCCGCGTTCACAATGCCGATCCACAGCGCCGACATCAGCAGAATCGCCGAGGTAAAGACCGCCGCCATCCGCAACGTCGCGTCGGGCACGACCACCGCCACTGCGCCGAACAGGACGGCGGCGATCAGCACCGCCCTGGCGCGCGGCCTGATTCGGGCTGCGGCATCGCGCAACGGCAATACTGTTCCGGTAGTGGATGCCAACCGGCACCTCCCCAATCACAAGCTCCTGCCCGACGTCATAGGCGGCGGGGCTTAAAGTTAGATTAACGCTGAAAGAGAGAACACGTCTAGGTTGCTTCTGCCTGAGCGGTCACAGCTATTCCGGTTTGCGCAACAGCGCCAGAAAGAACCCGTCGCCAATCTCCGAGATGGGCCATCGGCGCGTGTCCTGCCGGGCCCAGTCCGGATGCGCCGTCTCGAACCGTGACACCTGGCGCTCGTTCTCCTCGGTCAGCACCGAACATGTCGTGTAGGCCAGGTATCCGCCGGGACGCACAAGCGCCTGCGCCTGCACGAGAATTTCCCACTGGAGCGCGCCAAGTTGATCCAGGCGTCCGGGCGTCAGCGCCCATTTCGCCTCGGGCGTGCGCCGCCACGTGCCGCTGCCCGAACAGGGCACGTCGCAAAGCACGATATCGAACGGTGCGGCCTGCGCCACGTCCCCCGGTTCAAGCCGCGAAACACGTACCTTTGCCCGGTCGGCCCGTGCGGGAAGGTCGCGCATCCGTTCGGGCGCGGCGTCATGCGCGAACCAGGCGCCCTCGTGCCACCCGGCCAGCGCCAGGACCTTGCCGCCGCCACCGGCGCAATAGTCCAGCACGCGCCCGCCCGCGGGGTCTGGCAAGACCGCCATCGCGGCCTGGCTGCTGGCGTCCTGAAGCTCGACATGACCGTCCCGGAAGGCGGCCGATTGCGCGACGCGCCGCGCGCCCTCGGTCACAAGAAAGGCGCCGCTGACAGTCGAAACGGGACGGGCGACAATTCCATCTTGTTCCAGAACATCAATGACTTCAGCGGCACTTTTCATGCGAGGGTTGTGCCGCAGGCAGACCGGCGCCCGATGGCGCAGCGCCTCCGCGGCGGCGGCGGCGTCCTCCTCCCCCAGGCTGTCCTTGAATCGCGCCCAAAGCCAGTCCGGCAAATCGCGGCTCTCTGCCTCTTCGGGCGTTGCGCCGGCGTCGCGCTCTTGCGCCGTCAAGGTCACGGGCGCGTGGCCCTCCCCGGTAAAGATCGTCTCTGGGTCGGTCTTCTCCGCACGCACATGCCCCAACATCAGGGCGCGGCCATTCTCTCCACCCCCGAGGGCGGCACAGGACCGCTTGCGGCGCAATACCGAGAAGACGTGGTCGCGCACCGCCGCGCGATCCTTCGACCCGGCATAGCGCGCTCCCCGCGCCCAGCGGGTCAGCGCCTGTTCCGCGGCCAGCCCGCCGGCCATGGCGTCGAGCACCTCGATCGCGGCCTGAACGCGCGCTGAAGGGGTCACGAGATTACCTCAGGATCGCCGCACAAGTCCTTGCGATACCGCACTTTACCCAATGCGGTAGTTCGGGCTTTCGCGCGTGATCTGAACGTCGTGCACGTGGCTTTCCTTCAGGCCCGCGCCGGTGATTTTCACGAATTCGCATCCCTTGCGCATCTCGTCCACAGTGGCGCATCCGGTATAGCCCATGGCCGCCCGCAAGCCGCCCACCAGCTGGTGCAGTACGGTCCCGGCGCTGCCCTTGTAAGGCACCTGCCCTTCGACCCCTTCGGGCACCAGCTTGTCGCTGGCGGCATCCTTCTGGAAATACCGGTCGGCCGAGCCCTGCGCCATCGCCGCCAGGCTGCCCATCCCGCGATACGCCTTGAAGCTGCGCCCCTGGTACAGGATCACCTCGCCGGGGCTTTCATCGGTGCCGGCCAGCATGCTGCCCACCATGGCGCAGGACGCGCCGGCCGCGATCGCCTTGGCGAAATCGCCCGAGAACTTGATGCCGCCATCGGCGATGACCGGCGTGTCGCCCGCCGCCGCGGCACAGTCCATCACCGCCGTCAGCTGCGGCATGCCCACACCGGCGACCATCCGCGTGGTGCAGATACTGCCCGGCCCGATGCCGACCTTCACCGCATCCGCGCCCGCGCCGATCAGCGTCCGGGTCGCCTCCGCCGTGGCCACGTTCCCGGCCACGATCTGAACCTCGTTCGACAGTTTTTTGGCCCGCTCCACGGCCTGTGCCACGCCTTCGGAATGGCCATGCGCGGTGTCGATCACGATCATGTCGACGCCCGCATCCACCAGCGCCTCGGACCGCTCGAAGCCCGCGTCGCCCACGGTCGAGGCCGCCGCCACGCGCAGACGTCCCAGCCTGTCCTTGCAGGCCGACGGGTTCAGCACCGCCTGCTCGGTATCGCGCAACGTCAGCAAGCCGGTCAGCTTGCCCTGCCCGTTGGTCACCAGCAGCTTCTCGATCCGCCGCGCCTTCATCAGGCTCTTGGCCTCCTCGCGATCCGCAGGCTCGGTCAGGATCGCCAGGTTGTCGCTGGTCATCATCACGTGAACCGGCGTGTCGTCATCGGTGGCAAAGCGCATGTCGCGGTTGGTCACGATGCCCATCACGTGGCCCTTTTCATCCACCACGGGAAAGCCGGTAAAGTTGTAGCGTTCGATCAGCGCCTTGGCATCGGCCAGCGTCTGGTCGGGCCGCAGGGTCACGGGGTTGTAGACGATCCCGCTCTCGAAGCGTTTCACCCGGCGCACTTCCTTGGCCTGCTGTTCCACCGTCAGGTTGCGATGGATCACGCCCATGCCGCCCGACTGCGCCATGCAGATCGCCATGCGCCCCTCGGTCACCGTGTCCATGGCGGAACTCAGAAGCGGTATGTTGAGGTCGATCGACCGGGTCACGCGTGTGCGCGTGTCCGCCGTGGTGGGCAGAACGCTGGACTTCGCGGGAACCAGCAGAACATCGTCAAAAGTGAGGGCCTCACGAATCTCCATGGCGCATCTCCTTGGGGTGTCTCGTTTGGCGGTTCCCTATTACACGGGTTGGCAGGAATGGAAAGGGGCGAATGGGCCCCTGCGCGCAGATGACATGGCCGCACCGCATGCCGCAGCTTGCCGCGTCGTAGGGTGGGTGAAAACCCACGCACACCCCCTTGCCTTGCGCGCCCGCCGCACGCTAGCGTCCCTGCAACCAGAGGACACGGCCCATGACAACCCACGGATACGAGAGCGGCCGGCTCGACCTGCCTTTCGTCGGCATCGCCACTTTCGGCAAGCGCCCCTATGTGGCCGACTGGAGCCGCATCGACGCCGACGTCGCCATCCTCGGCGCCCCTTTCGACGCCGGCACCCAATGGCGCTCGGGCGCCCGCTTCGGCCCCCGCGGCGTGCGCGAGGCGTCCACGCTCTTCAGCTTCGGCCATGCCGGCGCTTATGATCACGAGGACGACGCCACCTACCTGCCCGGCTCTGTCAGCATCGTCGATATCGGCGACGCCGACATCGTCCACACCGACACGATGACATCCCACGCCAATATCGAGGCTGGCGTCCGCGCCATCCTCGCCGCCGGCGCCCTGCCCGTCACCATCGGCGGCGATCATTCCATCAACATTCCCTGCATCAACGCCTATGACGATCAGGGCGACATCCATGTATTGCAGATCGACGCCCACCTCGATTTCGTCGACGAGCGTCACGGCGTCCGCTTTGGCCACGGCAACCCCATGCGCCGCGCCGCCGAGAAACCTTTCGTCACCGGCCTCACCCAGCTGGGCATCCGCAATGTCAGCTCGACCGCCAAGGAAGGCTATGACGACGCCCGCGCGCGCGGCTCGGATATCCTGTCTGTCCGGCAGGTGCGCAAGCTGGGGCCCGAGGCCACCGCCGCCCGCATCCCCGAAGGTGCGCGGGTCTACATCACCATCGACATCGACGCCTTCTGCCCCTCCATCGCGCCGGGCACGGGCACGCCCAGCCATGGCGGGTTCCTCTATTACGACGTGCTCGAGATCCTGCAACAGGTCGCACAAAGCCACGAGATCGTCGGCATCGACCTGGTCGAGGTCGCCCCGGATTACGACCCCACCGGCTCCACCTCGATCCTCGCCGCGCAGGTGCTTCTGAACCTTCTGGGCTTCGTCTTCCACGCCCGCGGCTGATACTTCATTTTTGGTTCACATTTGGGCCTCTCCCAGAGGTGAGATCAGCGCAGACTTGCGCCGGATTTTCACTTTTAGCTATTTTTACCTTCACAGACGCAGTTTTTTGCGCAACATTTAATCAAAACAAAAAACATAACAGGACGCCGGCCATTTTTCGGTACAGTTTTGGTTCGCCATTGCGCGCCAGCACTACCAGGCCCGGACGGACACGGAAAACCAACAGTGGAGGACACACCCAAAATGGATCTCGCAGCCATTCAGGCCGACCAGGTCACACTCAATTCCCTGGTCCAGAACCTCGTCTATCTTTCCGGCACGGTCGGCGCGATCACCGTCGTCGTCGGCCTTCTGATGATCGACGCCGGCACGACACGGCGCAAAAGCCTGTTCAACTCGACCATCGAAAAGGTCATGGGCTTCTTTCTCGGTTTCACCACCTACTTTGCCATCGGCTTCGGCTTCTGGGCGGCGCAGTATTACATCATGGAAGGCGCCACGATGGGCGACAGCTTGCGCGACTGGTGGCTCTTCGGCGGGATGCTGAACGCCAACGCCTCGACCACCGATCCGGCCACGTTCCCGGGGCTGAACACCTTCCAGATCTTCGTGTTCTTCCTCGCGGTCTTTGCCGGGATCGTGAACATCCTCTTCCACTTCGCCGTGTCCGAACGGATCAAGGCCTCGGCCTATTACGTGCTCTGCGTCGTGGCCGCCGTGGCCTCGTCCATCCTCAGCTTCTACACCTGGGGCTCGGTCGGCCCGCTGACCAATGCAGGCTTCCACGACTTCTTCGGCGTGGGCTTCGTCTATCTCTTCCCCACCGGCATGGCGCTGGCGCTGGTGCCCATGCTGGGCCAGCGCCCCGGCATGTTCAATCCGCACCCCATGGTCTCGGGCTACCACGCGCCCAGCATCGGGCTGGCGGCCGTGGGCCTGCTGACCATCTTCGCGGGCCTGCCCATGGTCATCGTCTCCTGCCTCTTCTTCTTCGACCCCGAGGCGCTGGCGGTCAGCGTCACCATGGCCGACACCAGCGTCGGCCTTGCCGTGAACAACTACGCCATGGCCTGGGCCGGCGGCGCGGTGACAGGCGGCATCATCGCCTATGCCACGCGCAAATACGCCTACCTGCTGCTGGGGCCGCTGGCGGGCTACGTGGCCGGTGCCTGCGGCTTCGACGTCTACCAGCCGGGGCAGATGTTCCTGGTGGCCCTCGGCGCGCCGGTCATCGCCTACATCGTCTATGAATTCACGCTGAAGCGCGAGTTCGACGAGCACAAGCTGCTGCCTCTCTTCCTCGGCGCGGGCAGCTACGGCCTGATCATGGTCGGCATCCTCGAGGCCGGCACCCCGCGCGGCGGCTACTTCGGGTTCGAGGAAGGCGAGTATGCCTTCCAGCATGGCCAGATCGGCCTGACCATGCAGCTCATCGGCATCGTGGTCTGCCTCGGCGCGGGCCTTGTGACCGGCCTCGTGACGGCGCTGATCCTCAAGGTCACGATCGGCCTGCGCAACACCGACGACGAAATGGCCGCCGGTCTCGACGGCCTGCGCTGGGGGCTGGAGCCCGACGTGCCCACGCGCGAGGACACGCCCATCGCCAAGGGCTGACGTCTGGTATCACTCACGGGGTCGCGGCGGCGGGGTCCCTCCCATCGCCGCGATGCGTTTCCGTCTCCCGTCCCGGGACCTCGCAGGGTGGGTGAAAACCCACCTGCGCACCGGTTAACAATCCGTCACAACCGGCCACCGCGTTAAACCGTCAATTCGCGTAAATCCGCACCGTCGCGATACCACCCGGATACCGACGCAATACCGACGTGCCGTTTCGGGCCGAATCGCACTGGTTAACGCGCCCGGATCTGCGCCCTGCGCTTCAACGCCCGCTTAATCTTTCAGCCGGGCAAGCACGTCCTCATAGCCCTCAAGCCCATGCGCTGCACCCATCGTTTCGCGCCACTTCCGGGCGTAAGCCTCGCGCATCGCATCGCTGATCTGCGCGCGGCCCGCCCCGGCCTGCCCGCCGGCCACCTTGCTGGCCTCACCGCCCGGAGGCAAGCCACAGGCCGCGTCGCGCGCCTGCCGCACAAGGTGATCGTCGAACTGCCGTCCATGCGCCTTCATGAAATCCAGCGTCGCCTGTGCCTGCGCGACGGCGCGTGTCCACTCATCGGAAACCTCCATGAAATCCGCGACTTGCGCGACACTCTTCGCCAAGTCCCGCTTCATGTGTTCATACGCTATCAGCAGCACATCATCCCGCCCGCGCACAGCCCACCAGGAGGATGCGTGGCTCCAGTAATCCTCTCGGCCCATCCGATCCAGGTAATACTCCGCGAAATCCTCCAGCGAAATCGCCCCGCGCTCGAACATCCAGCCGTCGAAAAAACGGTAAAGCGACACCATCGCATCCACCGGGTCACGCAGCACCACGATGTACCGCCCGCCTTCGGGAATCACCCCCCATGCTAGGTGGCTCTTGAAGAGCTTCGGACGGTAGGGTTGCGGGTCGTTAACGTTCCGCCCCATATCGTGGGCCAGTTCCAGCCACGGCACGACGTCGGTAATTTCGTCAAACGCCATGTCCCCGCCCGACCGCAGCCCATGCGCGATCTGGCTGACCCATGTGGTGCCGCACTTGCTGTAGGGCGAAATGAAGATGTCGGTGGGATCGGGGCGATAGGCCAGCCCCGTCTCGACGCCATGCTCCGTGGCGAACCGCGCCAGCGCCGCGTTCATCTGCGCCAGGGTCTCAGGACGCTTCATCGCGCGCGCCCTCACCGCCCGGCACCGGGTCATACCCACAGCCGCCCCAGGGGTTGCACCGTGCGATCCGACGCGCGGCCAGCCACCCGCCCTTGAGGCCCCCGTGGGTGCGCAAAGCGTCCAAGGCGTACTGGCTGCATGTCGGCTGATACCGGCAATTGAACCCCACCCAGGGGCTGAAGATCAGCCGGTACGCCTTGACCGGCAGGGCCAGCATGTGGGCCAGCGGGCTCACCTGTGCACCGCGGCCAGCGCCTTGCGCAGATCCTCGCACAGCCCGTGGAAATCGCGCTCCACCGTGCCCCCGGCGCGCCCGATCAGCACATAGTCATGTCCGGGTTTTCCTTGGCTTGTCAAAACCTTGCGGGCCACTTCGCGCAACCGCCGCTTGGCCCGGTTCCGGGTGACGGCATTGCCCACCTTCTTGGAACAGGTGTAGCCCACCCGGATCGCCATGCTGTCATCGCGCCGGTCCCGGGCCTGCAACACAAGGCCGCGCGCCGCCTGCCTGCGGCCCTTTGCGGCAGCCAGGAAATCGGGGCGTTTCTTGAGAACCTCCAGACGAACGGAAACCGCCGGGGGCGTTTTCCCCGTGTCATTCACGAGGGCCTCCGGCGGTGTCATGTCCGTACAGTTCCTGGCTGGCGCTTACGCGCTCAGCGACTTGCGGCCACGCGCACGACGCGCGTTCAGGATCTTGCGGCCGGCCTTGGTGGCCATGCGCGCGCGGAAACCGTGGCGCCGCTTGCGGACCAGGTTCGAAGGTTGATACGTGCGTTTCATCGCTCGGCTCTCCGGTGTTCTTGGCCTCGCTCAGGAATCGCGAAAGCCGGAATTCGTATTGAAGCCCGGTCTATAGGGGCGCCCGAGCCCCAAGTCAAACATCCGATTGGCTTTTGCAACAAAAACCCTGCCCGGACGGTTGGCTTTGTTACAAACCGGGCCCGAACCCGACATAATGGCCCCAAAACCTTCACCCCGCTTCACCCCCGCGTGAAGCGTCTGGTGCGGGGCCTGACGATGGCGCATCTAGGAAGGACACGCAATCACACCGGACCCGGATCGCCACATGGACACTGCCGACGACACCAAGCGCCCCGCCTATATCCGCCACGCGCCCCTCGCCGTGATCCTGATCGCCGCCATCGTGGGATACTTTACGTTGGGCGACTACCTGACCTTCGACACTCTGGCCAACAATCGCGAGGCTTTGCTGGCGTTCCGGGACGAAAACTACATCCTCCTGGCAGGCATCTTCGTGGCAGTCTACGTGGCCATTGTCGCCTTCTCGCTGCCGGGGGCGGCCGTGGCCTCGGTCACCGGTGGCTTTCTATTCGGCCTCTTTCTGGGCACCACGTTCAACGTCACGGCGGCCGTCATCGGGGCCTCGGCCATCTTCCTCGCCGCGCGCTGGGGCCTTGGGCGAACGCTCGCCGCCAAGATGGACGCCTCCGAGGGGACGCTCAAGAAGTTCAAGACCGGCCTGCATGAGCATGAAATCAATGTTCTTTTGCTGATGCGCCTCGTGCCCGTGGTGCCGTTTTTCGTGGCCAACCTGCTGCCCGCACTGGTCGGCGTGCGCTTCTTCAATTTCCTCTGGACCACCGCGATCGGTATCATCCCCGGTGCCATCGTGTTCACCTGGATCGGCGTCGGCCTGGGCGAGGTCTTTGATCGTGGCGAACGCCCGGACCTGTCCCTGCTGTGGGAGCCGCAGGTGATCGGCCCCATCCTCGGGCTTTGCGTGCTGGCCGCGCTACCTATCCTCATCAAGACCGTGCGCGGCAAGAAGGACATCTGAGCCATGGCCGATATCAAGACTGACATCCTCGTCATAGGGGCAGGTTCCGGCGGTCTCTCCGTGGCGTCCGGCGCCGTGCAGATGGGCGCTGACGTGGTCCTTCTCGAAGGGCACGAAATGGGCGGTGACTGCCTCAACTTCGGCTGCGTGCCCTCCAAGGCGCTCATTGCCTCGGCCAAGACCGCCTACGGCCCGGCACACGCCGCCCCTTATGGCGTGGAGAATACCGCACCCATTGTGGACTACGCCGCCGCCAAGGACCACGTGCAGGACGTGATCGCAACCATCGCCCCGCATGACAGCCAGGACCGGTTCGAGGGCCTTGGCGTCAAGGTCATCAGGGAATACGGCCAATTCATCTCGCCCACCGAGGTCAAGGCCGGGGAGACGGTCATCCGCGCCCGCCGCATCGTCATCGCCACCGGTTCCTCGCCTTTCGTGCCGCCTATTCCAGGGCTGGACGGTGTCCCATACGAGACCAACGAGACGCTCTTTGACCTGCGCGAAAAGCCCGAGCACCTGCTGGTCATCGGCGGCGGCCCCATCGGCATGGAAATGGCGCAGGCGCATCTTCGGCTGGGCTGCAAGGTCACGGTGATCGAAGGCGACAAGGTGCTTGGCAAGGACGATCCCGAAGCCGCCGCCGTTGTGTTGGACCACCTGCGCGCGGAGGGACTGGAGATAATCGAGGCCGCCACTGCGGCGCAAGTGCGCGGGACCCAAGGGGCGATCGAGCTCGAAACCAAGGACGGGCAAGTTTTCAAGGGCTCGCATTTGCTGATGGCCGTGGGCCGCAAGCCGAGTATCGACAGCCTGAACCTCGACGCGGCGGGCATCGAGACCACGAAGGCGGGCATCAAGGTCGATGCGAAGCTGAAGACCACCAATTCAAAGGTTTATGCCATCGGCGACGTCGCCGGCGGCCTGCAATTCACCCATGTCGCGGGATATCACGCGGGTATCGTCATCCGCTCTGCCGTGCTGGGCCTGCCTGCCAAGGCAAGTACCGCGCATCTGCCCTGGACCACCTATACCGACCCGGAACTGGCGCAGGTCGGCCTGACCGAGGCGCAGGCGCGCAAGGAACATGGCTCGAAGTTGGAGGTCGTCCGGGCGGAGTATGACGGCAACGACCGGGCCATCGCCACACGTAAAACCACGGGCTTCGTCAAGGTCATGGTCGTGGGCGGCCGCCCCGTCGGCGCGACCATCGTCGGTGCGCAAGCGGGCGAGTTGATCCATACATGGGCTTTGGCCCTCGCCAACAACTTGAAAATGAAGCATATCAGCGCCATGGTTGCGCCTTATCCCACGTTGGGAGAAATCAACAAGCGTGCGGCGGGGGCCTATTTCACGCCGCGACTGTTCGAAAGCGATGGCGTCAAGCGGGTCGTGCGGCTGGTCCAGCGCTGGCTGCCCTAGGAAACAAGACGACGGAACGGGTAGATGGGGTTTCTGAAATCACTCTCGGGACGGTTCCTGATCCTGACCGTCCTCTTCGTGATGCTGGCCGAGGTTCTGATTTTCGTGCCCTCCATCGCCCGCTACCGCGAGGATTTCCTGATGGACCGGCTGGAGCGGGCGCAGATTGCCTCGCTCGCGCTCTTGGCCAACGATGAAATCTCGAACGAGTTGCAGGAAGAGCTGTTGCAGAACGCGGGGGTCTTCAACGTGGTTCTGCGCCGCGACGAGGCGCGCCAGCTGATGCTGTCGGCGCCCATGCCCTCACCCATTGTCGATACGTTCGATCTGCGTGACGCGCCGCCGTTGGAACTGATCGGGGACGCGATGACACGCCTTGTGCGGACCGAGCCCGAGATGATCCGCGTCATCGGCGACCCGTCACAGATGGGCGGACTGCTGATCGAGGTCACGCTGCTGACAGACGACCTGCGCGCCGCGATGGTCGACTACGGCCTGCGTATCCTGCTGCTGTCGGCGATGATCTCGGTTGTGACCGCCGCCCTGCTTTATTTTGCCGTGCGTGGCTTTCTCGTGCGGCCCATTGCCAGCGTGGCGCGCAACATGACCCGCTATGCCGAGGCCCCCGAGGATGCCAACCGCGTGATCACCCCCCGATCCACCACCACCGAGATCCGGCAGGCCGAGGAGGCGTTGCTGTCGTTGCAGACGCAGCTCACCTCGTCCCTGCGGCAGCGCGAGCGGCTGGCCCAGCTGGGCGGCGCGGTGGCCAAGGTCAGCCATGACCTGCGCAATATTCTGACCTCGGCGCAGCTGTTCACCGACCGGATCGAGATGAGCGAGGACCCGGCGGTCAAGCGCATGGCACCCAAGCTGGTCAATTCCATCGCCCGCGCGGTGCACCTGTGCGAATCGACCCTGGCCTATGGCAAGGCCGAGGAGCAACCGCCGACCCTGGGCCGGTTCGCACTGATCGACGTCGTCTCTGACGTGATCGAAAGCGAGCGCCTTGCCGTGGGTGACGCCGATGTCAGCTTTGCCGAAGACGTGCCCACGGGGCTTGTCCTGCGCGCCGATCACGAACAGCTTTACCGCGTGATCGCCAACCTCGTGCGCAATGCCCGTCAGGCCATCGTCAATAGCGGCAAGCCCGGAGAGATCGCTATTTCCGGGCAGGAAACCAGTGAGGCGTGGCTCATTCGTGTCTCCGACACCGGGCCGGGCCTTCCACCCAAGGCGCGCGACCACCTTTTCCAGCCATTTCACGGCGGTGCAACGAAGGGCGGCACCGGCCTTGGCCTCTCGATTGCAGCAGAGCTGATCCGTGGCCATGGCGGCACGCTCGAACTTGAAAGCACGGATGAGACCGGCACGGTGTTCTGCGTCAGCCTGCCCCGTGGCGGGTTGAACGTGGACTGAGGGAAATTCCTCGGAAAATCCCGTACCACCCCCTTGCAATGGCCGGCGCATGGGTCTAGATGCTCGACCTCAACGGACCGATAGCTCAGCTGGATAGAGTACCTGACTACGAATCAGGGGGTCGGGGGTTCGAATCCTCCTCGGTCCGCCACTTCCCCGAATTTCCGGAATTGCAGACACCGCTTGGATGGTGGCCTTTGACACGCGCGGCTCACGTGGCGTTCTTCTCGACAATTGAACCGCGCGGCTTATCGTTGCGATAAACGCAGAACGCGGCGGGAGGCACCATGCAATTGACGATCGACGGTACGGACCACGAGATCGAGGTCGAGGACGCGATGCCCCTTCTGTGGGTGCTGCGCGACGTGCTGGGCAAAACCGGCGTGAAGTACGGCTGCGGGATCGCGCAATGCGGGGCCTGCACGGTGCATATCGATGGCGAGGCGGTCCGATCCTGCCAGGTTGCCGCGGGCGACGTGTGGGGCCCGGTCACCACCATTCACGGGCTGGGCCGCCCCGAGACACGCCATGCCGTGCAGCAGGCGTGGATCGAAACGCAGGTGGCCCAATGCGGTTATTGCCAGTCGGGGCAGATCATGCAGGCTGCGGCGCTGCTCTCGGAAACGCCCGATCCTTCGGACGAGGATATCGACGACGCCATGTCGGGCAACCTGTGCCGCTGCGGAACCTATCCGCGCATCCGTGCGGCCGTAAAGGTCGCGGCCGCCAAGCTGAAGGAGGCGTAAAGTGAGCCGGGTCGGTAAGATCGCGCGCCGAAGTTTCCTGGTAGGTGCCGTCGCCGCGGCGGGCGGCGTTGCCTTTGGGGTCTGGCGTTACAAGACACCATACCGCAATCCGCTGCTGAGCGGGCTGAACGACGGCGAGGCGGCGCTGACCCCTTATGTGCTGATCCGCCCCGATGGCATCACCCTGATCACACCCCGCGCCGACAAGGGCCAGGGCGCCTACCAGGTGCAGGCGATGCTGCTGGCCGAGGAACTGGACGTGACGCTCGACCAGATCGCGGTTGATCCCGGCCCGCCGGACGTCGCCTATTGGAACCGGGCGCTGGCCGACGAGGCCGCGGCCTTCCTCGCTCCCGGTGGTGGCTTTGGGGAGCAGGTCGCGGGCTCGGTCGTGTCTGCGGGGGCGAAGTTCCTGGGCTTGCAGATCACCGGCGGCTCGACCACCACGCCCGACGGGTTCGATAAGCTGCGCGCGGCGGGCGCATCGGCCCGCGAGACACTGAAAGCTGCCGCCGCAGCACAGGCGGGGGTCGCGGCAAGCGAACTGACGACACGGGACGGAGCGGTGATCCTGCCGGACGGCACCACCCTGCCCTACACCGAGCTAGCCGCTGTGGCCGCTGATTTGGATCCGGTGACGAACGTCGCCCTGCGACCCGCTTCGGAATGGCGGCTGATTGGCAAACCAACGCCGCGCCTGGATATGGTCGCAAAGTCCACTGGCACGCAAGACTACGGGATCGACGTGAACCTGCCCGGGATGGTCCACGCGACCGTACTTCTGAACCCCGCGATTGGCGGCGCGCTTGGCAGCTATGACACTGCCGAGACGTTCAAGATTCGCGGCGTGCAATCCGTGGTCGAGATTTCCGGCGGCCTGGGTATCGTAGCCGATAACACCTGGCGCGCGATGGAAGGGGCCAAGGCCATCGTGGCAAGCTGGCCCGACGGGCCATTGCCGCGATCGATGGAGGCGCATTGGCAGGCGCTTTCCGACAGTTTTACCGAAGACACGCAGGACAGCCGCAAGCGCGACGACGGCGACATGGACGCGGCGCTTGGCGCGGGTGATGTCATCGAGGCGGAGTATCGCGCGCCCTACTTGGCCCATGCCCCGCTGGAACCGGTCAACGCCACCGTGCGCGTCGATGATGATGCCATCGAGATCTGGACCGGCACGCAGATCCCGCGCAATGTGCTGACCAATGTGTCGGGCATCACCGGCGTATCGGAGGACGACATCACCCTGCATGTGCAGATGATCGGCGGCAGTTTTGGGCACCGGCTGGAAGACATGGTGGTGCGTCATGCCACCGAGATCGCCATGCAGATGAAAGGCACGCCGGTCAAGCTGACCTATTCCCGCGAAGAGGACATGACCCACGAGTTCCCGCGCCAGATCGCCATGGCGCGGATGCGCGGTGCCGTGCGCGAGGGGCGGGTCGAGGCCTTTGACCTCGGTATCGCAATGCCATCTGTCATAGTCTCGCAAATGGGGCGGCAGGGGCTGAGCGTGCCCGGCCCCGACAGCCAGATCGTGGCCGGCGCTTTCGAGCAGCCTTTTTCCGTGCCGCATCACCGCGTAACAGGTTACCGGGCGCCACCACTGGCGCCAATCTCGTCATGGCGTTCGGTCGGCGCGTCGACGAACGGGTTTTTCTACAATACCGGACTGGACGAGTTGATCCACGCCGCCGGGGTCGACCCGATGGAAGAGCGCCTGCGGCTTTGCGATGACGCGCTGGCCCGGGCCGTGCTGGAGGCCGTGGCCGAGATGAGCGACTGGTCCGGACCGAACCCGGCCGACGGCGTGGGGCGCGGGGTGGCCTTTACCAAGTCCTTTGGCGTGCCCTGCGCCGAGGTCATCGAGGTCGAGACCACCGAGGCCGGACTGAAGCTGACGCGCGCCTGGGTCGCGGCAGAGGTCGGCATGGTGGTCGATCCGCTGAACTTCGAGAACCAGGTGGCGGGCGGTGTCATTTTTGGACTGGGTCATGCGATGAACTGCGAGCTGACTTATGCCGACGGTCGCGCCGAGCAGACCAATTTCGACACGTTCCAGGGGCTGCGCCTTTACCAGGCCCCGGCGATCGAAGTGCGCGGACTTGAGAATGGCGACAAGGTGCTGGGCGTGGGTGAGCCCCCCGTGCCGCCTGCCGCCCCTGCCCTTGCGGCGGCTATTTTCGCGGCCACGGGGACGCGGCTGCGCGAAATGCCGTTCTCGAAATTCGTGGAGTTCGCGTAAGTTAAGGCGCATCCAACGCGGCGCCGCCTTGCCGTTCCCCGCGCGGGGTGGTTGAAGGGGCGCATGGGATCCATCCTGACCACACTTGCGCTGCTCGCCCTGGCTTGCGCCGCGGCCTTCGGCGCGCAAGCGGCCTCCATACCGCTTCCGTTCCTGATCGGGCCTCTGGTCGCGTCCGGTATCGTGGCGACAACCGTATCGGCTCGTTTACCGGATGGATACCATTTCCCCCCCATGCTGCGCCTGGTCTTCATTTCGGTCATCGGCCTGATGATCGGCGCGCAGGTCACGCCCGAACTTTTCGGACAGGCCTCGCGCCTGGCGGTCAGTTTCACGGCCCTGATGCTGTTCGTCGTCGTCGCCCATGGCTACGGCTACACCGTCTTGCGGTTCATAGGTGGGTATGACCGACCGACGGCTTTCTATGGCGCGGCGCCTGGCGGCTTGTTCGAGTCGATTGCACTGGGCGAGGAGGCCGGTGCCGATCCGGCCCGTTTGACACTGCAGCAGTTCCTGCGAATCATCGCGGTGGTCACGCTCTTGCCCATCGGCCTTTCGCTCTGGGTCGGTCATCCGGTCGGCAGTTCCGCAGGCGTCACGCTGGGCCGCGATGAAGTGCCCTGGTCTGCCTTTCCACTGATAGCCTGCGCCGGCGCGGCGGGGATTGGCCTTGGGCATTTGCTGCGCCTGCCGGCCAAACAACTGACCGGGCCTTTGTCCGTGGCCGCGATCCTGTCGCTGACCGGGCTTTACCACGTCGATGTGCCGCAATGGCTGATCAACGCGGCTCAGATCGTCGTCGGCACGGCGCTTGGCATGCGGTTCAGGGGACTGTCCGGCGGGTTGGTACTCCGGGGCGTCTGGCTGACCGTCCTTTGCGTTGGAGGCATGCTGGGACTGGCCATCATCTTTGCGCTGGCGCTGATGCAGGTACTGGAGCAACCTTTCGACGTACTGCTGATCAGCTTCGCGCCCGGCGGTGTGACCGAGATGTCGCTGGTGGCCCTCAGCCTTTCGGCCAACCCGGCCTTCGTGACGCTGCATCACATCTTTCGGATTCTGATCACCGTGGTCGGCCTTGGCCTCAGCTCCAAACTGGTTCGGCGACGGCTTTGACAGGGCACGGCTTCTGGAATACCTGAACACTTGTTCATTTCAAACCGCCGGAGGCTCTATGCAAATCTCAGACACCGCCGCAATCATCACCGGGGGCGCTTCCGGCCTGGGCGAAGCGACGGCACGGCACTTTCGCGCGCATGGGGCCAAAGTCACCCTGCTGGACCGCGATGCCGAGCGCGGCGCCGCCGTGGCCGCCGAGATCGGGGCCGGTTTTGCCGAAACGGACGTTACCGACGAGGACTCGGTCCGCGCTGCCATAGCTGCGGCCAAGGACGCCATGGGCAAGATCACCGCTGCCGTGAATTGCGCAGGCATCGCGACCGGAGAGAAGACGCTGGGGCGCGACGGGCCGCACAGCCTTGACGGGTTTCGCCGTACCATCGACATCAACCTCGTCGGCACGTTCAACGTGGCTCGTCTTGCCGCCGAGGAAATCGCGCAGAATGTCGCCGCGCCCGACGGCACGCGTGGGGTCATCATCAACACGGCGTCCATTGCCGCCTTCGAAGGGCAAAAGGGCCAGACCGCCTACGCCGCCTCCAAGGGCGGTATCGTTGGCCTTTCGGTGCCCATGGCGCGGGACCTGAGCCGCGATGGTATCCGGGTGATGGCCATTGCTCCTGGGATTTTCGCCACGCCCATGTTGAAAGGCTTGCCGCAGGAGGTGCAAGACGGGTTGGCGCAGGACGTGACCTTTCCCAAGCGGCTGGGTGACCCGGACGAGTACGCATCGCTGGCACGGTTCATCGTCGAATGCGATTACCTGAACGGCGAGGTCATCCGTCTTGATGGCGCGTTGCGGATGCAGTGATGAGTCAACCGTCGCTGAGCGCGCCGAACTTGGTTTCCAGGTAGGACATCAGCGGTGTCGCACTAGGCGCGCTGCCGCATGCGAGCGTGATGACGTCCTTGGGTTCATGACGTCCACCGTGGCACTGAACCCGCTCGCGCAGCCAGTCCGTGGCGGCGGAGAGGTCGCCTTTCGCCAGTTGGTCATCCAGTTCGGGCAGATCCTTGCGCAGGGCCTCATGCAGGCAGCCGGCATAGACATTGCCAAGGCTGTAGGTCGGGAAATACCCGAAGAGCCCCACGGACCAGTGCACATCCTGAAGCACGCCGTTCGCGGGGCGGTTGACGTCATACCCGAAATCCGCCCGGAACCGATCGTTCCAGGCCGCTTCGAGATCATTGACCTGAAGATCATTGGCGAACAGCGCCCGCTCCAGATCGAACCGCAGCATGATGTGCAGGTTGTACTGCACCTCGTCGGCCTCGGTACGGATATAGCCCCGGTGTACGCGGTTCACGAGCGCATAGAAGGCGTCTTCGTCCGGCACGCCGAAGTCGCCGAACAGGTCTCGCATCCGGCCATAAAGATAGCCACAGAAGGCGCGGCTGCGGCCAAGCTGGTTCTCGTAGATCCGGCTTTGGCTTTCATGTACGCCCATCGACACCCCTTGCCCAGCCGGGGTCAGAAGGAATTTCGGGTCGATACCCTGTTCATAGCATGCGTGGCCGACCTCGTGGATCGTCGAGTAAAGGCAGTTGAACGGATCATCCTCGGCGGTGCGGGTGGTAATGCGCACGTCTTCGCCGGAGCCGCTGGAAAACGGGTGGACCGCCCGGTCGATGCGACCCCGGGTCAGGTCATAACCGAAGGTTTCTGCCAGTTCCCGGCCAAGCGCCATCTGTGTGTCGGCGTCGAACGTAGCTGAAAGCGCCGTCACCTGGGGTGCGTTCAGGGCGTGTTCGCGCAAGCTTACCAGACCCGGGCGCATCTCGTCGAACATCGCGGCGAATTCGGTCGCTTTGCCGTTCGGCTCGAAATCGTCGACCAGCGCATCGTAGAGGTCGCCCTCGCCCGCCAGCGCCGCGGCCTCTTCCCGCTTGAGCTTGACCACCTCGGCCAGCGTGGGAAGGAAGGCGGCGACATCGTCATCGGCACGCGCGGCGGCCCATATGCCTTGCGACCTGCTTGTCAGCCGGGCCAGCGCGGCGGCCAGATCGGCCGGCACCTTGACCGACCGCTCATAGCTGCGGCGGATCAGGCGCAGTTGCGCAGCGCCGTCCGCGTCGGGCGGGTCGGCCTGCTCCAGCCACTCCCCGATTTGCGGGTTGGTGCGCCTTGCATGCAGCACGCTTTCCATCGCACCGCGTTCCTCGGCCCGCTGCCCGGCCGAGCCGCGGGGCATCACAGTTTCCTGATCCCAGCTCAGCCGCCCGGAGATGCGGGCCAGGGCTTGGGTTTCCCGCTCATAGGCCATGAGCGCGTCGAATGCATTGGGCAGGCTCATCCGCGCACCGACCGCACAATGGGATACTGGCTGAGGAACCGTGCCCTGAGGATCAGGACCCAGAGGATCACCGCCAGCAACTGGTGTGCGATGGCGAGTTGCCAGGGCGCGATATACAGCACTGTCATGATCCCGAGCACGACCTGCAGGCAAAGTGCGAGGAAGGCGAAATTGAACGCGCCGCGGGTCAGAGCATGGGCCGACCGGCGCCCCTTCAGCCAGACGACGATGCCGAAAATCAGCAGAAGATAACCGGTCATGCGGTGGATGAACTGAACCATGCCCGGGTTTTCAAAGAAGTTTCTGGCACCCAGCTCCGGCATCCAGAAATCCACGGGCAGGAACCCTCCAGCCATGAGCGGCCAGTCGGTAAAGGTGCGTCCGGCGTCGATGCCCGCAACAAGCGCGCCGATCAGGATCTGCAGGAAGGCGAAATGCAGCCAGCCAGTGGACAGGCCGAAAAGCTTGCCCTCGCGGCTGCGCCGAGCCTGCATCAGTTCGCGCTCTTCTCGTCCGAGGCACATCACGTACCACGCGATGAAGCCCAATATCACGAAGGCGAGGCCAAGATGCACGGCCAGCCTGTAGCTCGCCACGTCCAGCATCTGCCCGGAAAGGCCAGAACTGACCATCCACCAGCCGATGGCGCCCTGAGCGCCGCCCAATCCTCCCAATAGCAACAAGCGACCTGTCCAGCCTGGGGGGATCTTGCGCAGCAGCAAGAAGCCCAGAAAGCCCAAGACCCAAACAAGGCCGATCACGCGGCCAAGCTGGCGATGGCCCCATTCCCACCAGTAGATCACCTTGAACTCGGCAAGGCTCATGCCCTTGTTCTGCAACTGGTACTCGGGAATTGCGCGGTATTTCTCGAACTCGGATTCCCATGTAGCGGCGTCCATCGGAGGCAGCGCGCCGGTCACCGGCTTCCACTCGGTGATCGACAGGCCGCTGTCGGTCAGGCGCGTGAGGCCGCCCACGGCGATCATCACGACCACCAGCGCGAAAAGAAGCATCAGCCACACCCGAACGGCACCGCGCGCGCCACGGCGGCCTGCGTCGATCATCCCGCCTTGCGGTGTCTGCCGCGGGGTGTCCGCATCTGACACTTCCTGGAAAATGCTGCGTTTTTCGCTCATGTTCCGCCCTCTGACTTTGGCGTGACGTTAATCCGCGTCGCACGGCGCTTCAACCGCGCTCCTTCCAGCGCACCATTTGCCGCAGTACGCCATGCAGTGTCTGCACGTCGGCTCGCGTCAGGGGCATCCGGCTCCACATGTTGCGCAGGTTGATCTTCATGCCGGGGGCCTTGGCCTCCGGAAAGAAAAAACCGGCGTCTTCGAGGCGTTCCTCGTAATGTGCCGACAGCGCCTCGATCTCTTTCTGGTTGGCCCATTCGGTGCCGGCCATATCGACGCGGGCGGCCTCGACCGTCTGCGACGCGCGGCGCCACTCGTAGCCGCACAAGAGCACGCATTGGGCAAGGTTCAGGCTTGGGAATTCAGGGTTCACCGGCACGCTGATGATGGCGTTGGCGCGCGCGACATCCTCGTTCTCCAGCCCGGCCCGTTCCGGCCCGAACAGCACCGAGACACGTTCGCCTCGCGACAGGCGCGTCGCGGCCTCCACCATGGCCTCTTCGGGGCTGAATACGGGCTTAGTCAGGCCGCGCACCCGGGCGGTTGTGGCCATCACGAAACTTTCGCCCTCGACAGCCGCCGGCAGGTCGGGGACAAGGCGCGCGTCGTCCAGCAGCCGACCCGCGCCGCTGGCCATGGCCACCGCCTTGGGATTGGGCCAACCATCACGCGGGGCCACGACGACCATGCGGTCGAGACCGAAGTTCCACATCGCGCGCGCGGCGGCGCCGATATTCTCGCCCATCTGCGGACGTACGAGCACAAAGCGCGGCTGTGTGTTTTCGCTTGGCATCCTGTTCCTCCAACGTGCCCGCCATAATCCAGCCTGGCCGTGCGGGAAAGCGCAAAAGACCGCGTTCGCGTCCCGTAGACGCGTTCGCAAATCCCGGTTATAGGGGCAAAAACAGGACGACAAGACCATGGCAGACCCCGAGCAGCCGCAAATCTATCTGATCACCCCGCCCGAGATTGAGCTGGCGCGTTTCCCCGCCATTCTCGACCGGGTCCTGCGCGACCACGAGATCGCCTGCGTGCGGCTGGCGCTGTCGACCCATGACGAGACCGCATTGTGCCGCGCCGCCGATACGTGCCGCGAGGTTACGCATGGGCAGGACGTGGCCATCGTGATCGACACGCATTTTGTGTTGGCCGAACGGCTGGGGCTGGACGGCGTGCACCTGACGGACGGGTCACGCACCGTGCGCAAGGCGCGCAAGGAACTGGGACCGGATGCCATCGTCGGCGCTTTCTGCGGCACCTCGCGCCATGACGGGATGAGCGCGGGCGAGGCCGGCGCCGATTACGTCAGCTTCGGCCCCGCCGGCGTCTCCGCCCTTGGCGACGGGTCGCAGGCCGAGACGGACCTTTTCGAGTGGTGGTCTCAGGTGATCGAAGTGCCGGTGGTGGCAGAGGGAGCGCTAGAAGCTGCCACGGTATCACAGCTGTCCTCCATGACTGATTTTTTCGGGATCGGCGACGAAATCTGGCGCGAGGACGACCCGAGCGCCGCCTTGGGCGAACTGGTCGCGGCAATGCGCTGAGGCGGGATTGCGCGGCAGTCTCAGCCCGGCAAAGCGACTTCGGGTGGCATCGCGCTACGCACTTTAGCCTCGAGCGTTCGGGCTAACGCCTTACGATCGGTATAGTCGCTGACACTGAGCGGCTCGTGATAGATCACGCGCACGCCACCCTGAGGAAACCGCGACAGAACCTGCAGCATGTGTGGCCCGAGATCCATGTCGCCCCACCAGCCGTAAAAGCGCGGCTCTTCCAGCCCGTCTGGCGCGATGTAGACAACCGTGACCGGCTGAATCAGCATCCCCGCTTCGAGATCCGAAAACGCGGCAAAGAGGCTCGACTTGAACGGCAGCACGCGCATTCCGTCGGTCGACGTGCCCTCGGGGAAGAACAAGAGCTTTCGACCGGCATCAAGCTCGGCTTTCAGCTGGTTGCGTTGTGCGTCGGCCTGCCGGGGATTGCGGCTGATAAATACGGTGCCGACGATCCGCGCAAGAAAACCGATGCCGGGCCAACCGGCCACCTCGGCCTTGGACACGAACGTGATCGCCTGCCCTGCCCCGAGAGCGAAGATATCCAACCACGAAGCGTGATTGGCCACCACGGCGCCATGGCTTTGCATGGGCTGGCCTTCGCGGCGATAGCGCAATCCGATCACGCGCAGTCCGGCCCAGATGGCCCAGCGTTGCAAGCGCGCGGTCAAAGGGCGGCTGCGGTCGAAAAAAAATGGCTCGGCAAGGCGCAGAACCAGCACCGCAAAGACACCCGGCAAGATGATCGCCAAAAGCACCACAAGGCGCAGCGCCAGTATCAGCCAGCCTGTCCCCGTGACACGGACCACGCGCGCGGGACGCTGGGACTCCCAGGTGTTGCTCACAGGCCGGCACCCTTGGAATAGATCGCCTTTTGCCGGGCGTTCAGTTGCGCGGTGTCCATAACGAGGCAGACATCGGTTGTGTTGAATGTGTGGTCGATGAACGCACCGTCACCGACAAAGCCGCCAAGCCGCAGATAGGCCTTGATCAACGCAGGCACCTGCAACATGGCCGCCCGCCGGTCGATCTGATCTTCCAGCACCAGGTTAAGCGGCTGGTAATGGGCGGGCACGGTACGAACCCGCAATGCCTCGGGCGCCAGGTGGCGGTGGTGGAGCAATGAAAGGGGCTGCGCCAGGGCGCTGGTATCGGTGCCATGAAAGCTGGCGACGCCGAACAGGATCTCGATGCCGTGATCGGCGACATAGTGCGCAAGGCCGTTCCACAGGTGGTACATGGCCGCGCCACCGCGATAGCCCTCGGCAAGGCAGGACCGGCCCAGCTCCATGATGCGCCGGCCCGAGGATTTGAGGACCGAAATGTCGTATTCATCTTCGGAGTAGAACTGACCCGCCTCGGCGGCCTGATCGTCGCGCAAGACACGGTAGACGCCGACGATTTCACCGCCGCGGGACTCGTCAGCCAGAAGCAGATGATCAAAATAGGCATCGAACCGGTCACGCTCCAACTTCGCGTCGTGGTCGACGAGCGGGCCGTCGCCGCCCAGTTCCGCGACGAACACGTCGTAGCGGAGGCGTTGCGCCGCGTGCAGGTCTTGCTCGGAGCGGGCGAGTCTTACAGTGAACTGCACGTCGCGCGAATACATCAATGGGTCCGTTCAGATTGGCTGCGCGGGTTTTAATGCCTTTCAGTCCCGCGCTGCAACCACTTGAAGTCCCGCGGCGTATCTTTGCCCGCAGCAAGAAGGAGGCTTGCGAGCGCGCCTTTGCGTGTTAACGTTTTGGCAACGTTGCTTATGGTTCAGTCACCGGCATCAACTCAACGCGGGAGCCGTCTATCACCACTTTACCGACATCCTGAAAATTCACCGTGATCTTTCCACCGATGTTGGACTGGACCTGCCCGGTGCCCCAATCAGGCTGATCGGGGTGGACCACGAGCATGCCGGGCTCGAGAATGCTGTTCATGTCGGACATCGGCGGGCTCCGCGGGAAAGGAAACGATTTGGCAAACGATACCAACGCTATCGCAGCTTTGATAGGCTCTCGTATCTGTCATGACCTGATCAGCCCTATCGGCGCAGTCAGCAACGGGCTCGAATTGCTGGAATTGTCGGACGCCGCCGGTTCGCCCGAACTGTCGCTTGTCGCGGACAGCGTGGCCCATGCCAATGCCCGCATCCGTTTTTTTCGCTTGGCCTTCGGGATGGCCTGCAAGGAACAGGAAACAGGCGCGGAAGAGGTCAACTCGATCCTCAGAGACCTTCATGCAGACGACCGAACCGAGATTGCCCCCTTTCCCTCAGGCCACTACCCGCGGGCCGAGGTGCGCGCGGTGCTGCTGGCGCTGCTCTGCGCCGAACAGGCGGTGCCCTATGGGGGCCGCATTGTCATGACACGATCCGAGGACGGCTGGGTCATCCGGGCCACGGCTGAACGGATGAACGTGGACGCCACCTTGTGGGACATGCTGAACGGCACACAAGGTACGTCGCTTCCGGCGCCGGCGCATGTGCAATTCTTGATCCTGCCCGCTGCGGCATGGGACGCGCGGCTGGATTGTTCAGCGGTCCTGTCGGACGAAGCGGCGGAAGTGCGGCTCAGGCGCGGATAGCGCCGTCGCCGTCCACGAGATACTTGAAACTGGTCAATTGCCGGGCGCCCACGGGGCCGCGGGCGTGCATCTTGCCGGTCGCAATGCCGATTTCCGCGCCCATGCCGAACTCTCCACCATCCGCGAACTGGGTCGAGGCGTTGCGCATCAGGATCGCGCTGTCGAGTTCGGCAAAGAAGCGCTCTGCAGTCGCGTCGTCCTCGGTGATAATGCAGTCCGTGTGCTGCGACCCATATTTCCGAATATGATCAATAGCGTCTGAGACGTCGCCCACCTTTTTCGCGGCCATGACCATCGACAGAAACTCGAACCCCCAGTCGCCATCGCCGGCCGGAACCGTGCCCGGCACCGATTGCAGGGCCGTATCGGCACGGACCTCGACCCCCTTTTCGACCAAGGCCCGTATGACGCCCTGCCCGATCGTATCGACAGCGTCCTCGTGCACCAGCAGACATTCGGCGGCGCCGCAGATCCCGGTGCGGCGGGTCTTGGCATTCATTACGACGCGCAGCGCCTTTTCCGGGTCCGCATGCTTGTCGATGTAGATATGCACGATGCCTTCGAGATGCGCGAAGACAGGCACCCGTGCCTCGCGCTGAACGAGGCCGACAAGCCCCTTGCCGCCGCGCGGTACGATCACGTCGATCGTCCCGGTCATCGTCAGCATAGCCTGCACCGCCGCGCGGTCGCGGGTCGGGACGAGCTGGATCGCGTCCTCCGGCAGACCGGCCTCGGTCAGGCCGGCGCATAGGCAGCGATGGATGGCACCGGAGGAATGAAAGCTTTCCGAGCCGCCGCGCAGGATCACCGCGTTACCGGATTTCAGACAGAGCGCGCCCGCATCCGCCGTGACATTGGGACGGCTCTCATAGATCACCCCGATCACGCCGAGCGGAGTGCGCACGCGCCGGATATGCAGGCCGTTCGGGCGGTCCCATTCGTCGATCACCTCGCCCACCGGATCGTCCTGAGCGGCGACGGCGCGCAGCCCGTCGCAAATGCCACGGATCCGGTCGTCGTCCAGCATCAGGCGATCCATCATAGCATCCGACAGGCCCTTATCGCGACCGAACTCGAGGTCTTTGGCGTTGGCCTCGAGGATGTCGGCGCGGCTGTCCCACACCGCATCCGCCGCGGTCGTCAGCGCACGGGTCTTGGCCTCTGCCGTGGCGGTGGCAAGCACCGCGGCGGCGGTCTTGGCCCGCTGACCTATCTCAGCCATAAGTGCTGGAATATTTTCGAGATCTTTCATCAAGGCACCTGTTCGTTCAGCCGAATCTAGCAGTCGTTCGGTCATATGGCCATATCGTCGCGATGGATCAACGGACCGCGGGCGGGATAGCCCAGCACGTTCTCGATCTGGTCCGAGCGCAGTCGCTTGATGCGTTCGGCGTCCAGTGCGTCGTAGCGCGTCAGCCCCTGACCCAGAATACCGCCCGTCTCGTCGGCGACCTCGACCGCGTCACCGCGTTCGAACCGGCCCGAAACCTGCGCCACGCCGGCGACCAGCAGGCTGGAGCCTGCCCGAAGCGCCTTGACCGCCCCGGCATCGACGACGATCCGGCCCTTGGGCTTCATCGAGGCAATCCATTGCTTGCGTTTCTGCTGCGGGTCGCCCTGGGCGGTGAACCACGTAACGGGGGCGCCATTTTCCAATGCCCTGACCGGGTGCAGCACCGACCCTTCGGTGATCGCCATGTCGCATCCGGCGGCGGTGGCCGTCCGCGCCGCCAGCAGCTTGGTCTTCATGCCGCCTTTCGACAGGCCGGAGCCTGCGGCACCGGCCATGGCCTCGATCTCGGGTGTGATTTCCGAGATAACGTCGAAGCGTTTAGCGGCCGGGTCGGTCTGCGGATTGGCGGAATAAAAGCCGTCCACGTCGCTGAGCAGGATCAGTTGATCGGCCCCGGCGGTCACGGCGATCTGCGCGGCCAGCCGGTCGTTGTCGCCATAGCGGATCTCGTCCGTGGCGACCGTGTCGTTTTCGTTCACTATGGGGATCGCGCCCAGTGACAACAGCTGTTCCATCGTCGCGCGGGAATTGAGGTAGCGGCGGCGATCGGCGCTGTCTTCCAATGTGACCAGCACTTGTGCCGCGATGATATCATGGGCCGCCAGCGCCTCGGTATATGCGGTGGCGAGCTGGATCTGGCCCACGGCGGCAGCGGCTTGCGACTGTTCCAGTGACAAGTCGGCGGAGGGAAGTTTCAGGACACCTCGCCCCAGTGCGATGGAGCCGGAAGACACAAGGATAACGTCCGTGCCCCGCGCCCGCAGGCGGGCCACGTCCTCGGACAGCGCCACCAGCCAGTCACGGCGCAATTGGCCCGTTTTCCGGTCGACCAGAAGGGCCGAGCCAATCTTGATCACGAGACGCTTGGCGTCGGCTACGGCTGCCACGGTGCGTCCTCGTCATCGTCCGGCCGTTGCCGCAGCCGGCCCTCGTCGATATGGGCCCGCAAGGCACGCAGCACCTCGGTGACACCCTCGCGCGACACTCCCGACATCAGCAGGACTGGCGAGCCCGCCACAGCCTCGAGTTCTTCACGCAGGAACGTGCGCTCTTCCTCGTCCAGCGTGTCGATCTTGTTCAGCACCGTCACGCGAGGTTTGTCCGACAGTCCCACGCCGTAGGCTTCCAGTTCTCGGATGATCGTCTGGTAGTCTTCGATCAAGGTTCCGGATGAGCCATCCACGAGGTGCAAAAGCACCGCACACCGCTCGACATGGCCCAGAAACAGGTCTCCGAGGCCCCGCCCCTCGGACGCGCCGTCGATCAGGCCGGGAATGTCGGCCACAACGAACTCGGTGTTGTCAACGCCGACGACGCCGAGGTTGGGATGCAAAGTCGTGAACGGATAGTCGGCGACCTTGGGCCGCGCGTTCGACGTCGCGGCCAGAAAGGTCGACTTGCCCGCGTTGGGCAGCCCGACCAGACCCACATCGGCAATCAGCTTGAGCCGCAGCCAGATCGTACGTTCGACGCCCTCCTGTCCCGGGTTGGACCGACGCGGCGCCTGGTTGGTCGAGGTCTTGAATCGCAAATTGCCCCAGCCGCCGTTACCCCCCTTGGCCAGGCACACGCGCTCGCCCACTTCGGTCAGGTCGGCGATCACCGTCTCCTGGTCCTCGTCCAGGATCTCGGTGCCCACGGGCACGCGCAGCACGATGTCGTCGCCGTCGGCGCCGGTGCGTTGCTTGCCCATGCCGGGCGTGCCGTTGTCGGCGAAGAAATGCTGCTGGTAGCGAAAGTCGATCAGCGTGTTCAGCCCGTCGACCGCCTCGGCCCAGACCGAACCGCCGCCGCCGCCATCCCCGCCGTCGGGGCCGCCGTATTCGATATACTTCTCGCGCCGAAAGCTGATGCATCCGTTGCCGCCGCTGCCCGAGCGGATGTAAACCTTGGCGAGATCCAGAAACTTCATGTCATTGCCTCAGATGGCGTCAGAAACCGTCCGTAGAACCAAATGCGGTCCGGCTCAAGCCCGGGGGCGCCGGAAGGTGCGAATTGGGTGAACCCCGCCACGTGCGCGGCAGGGCCCTTGGCAGGCTTTGCCCTCCTGGAAACCCAGTTTTTCCAGAACCCGGCCCGAAGCGGGGTTGTCAGCAAAGACGCAAGCCTCGAGGCTTTCCCAGCCAAATTTGTCGAATGCGTATGCGACCGCGGCGACTCCGATTTCGGTGGCCAAACCCCGGCCCCAATGGGATTTTCCGAACATATAGCCAATCTTGCCTTCGGGGCTGAGACCGAGATAGCCGACGACCTCGTCGCCTTGGCAGACCACACCTGATGCGGCCTGATCCGACGCGGTGACGACACAGCGCGAGCGCGTGCAGGACAGGTTCGCAGGCCAGGGCCAGGTCTCGGTCTGGCGAACCACGTCGAAACCGCTGACGATCGCGTGAAGCGCCTGTAAATCATTCGGCGTGCCTGCGCGCCAGACAAGGCGTGGCGTGCGAGCAAAGACCGTTTCATCCATTGTCCATCGCCCGGCTGTATGTCCAGGTCGGGACATTTGCCTTCCGCGCGACCGAAAAGCTTTCGGCGTCGCCGAGATAGCGAAAACCGCAGTTCGTCAGCACCCGGGCCGAGGCAGCGTTGTCTTGGAACACGCTCGCAAAGACAGTTTGCGCGTTCCGGGGATTGGCCGACAGGATCGCCTCGACCGCCGCCGAGGCGATGCCGCTGTTCCAATAGGCCGGTGCGACCCAGTACCCGATCTCGGACTGGTCGCGGTCCATCCGCTCCAGGCCGATCAGGCCCATGACCTCGCCACCCCCGATGCGCGTGCCGTCCATGACCCAGACATCCTCGGGGTGGTCGGGATCCATCACGCGGGCGATGAAGGCTTCGGCCGTGCCCGGCGGAAGCGGATGCGGAATGGACGTGGTGAACCGGGCCACGCGCTCGTCGCCGGCATAGAGCGAGATAAGGCCCGCATCGGATTCACGGACGGGCCGCAGGTCGAACCGTTCGGTTTCGAGAAGGGTATCGGTTGCGATGGTTTCAAGCTTCATGTGCTGTCTCCTCCGAAAAGCACGAACAGGACGGATGCGACGGTCAGCGCGGCCAGGGCACGCATGAGGTGCGGCTCGGCCGGGGTTCCCGCCACGGTGCGCGCGATCCGGTCTCCTCCAAGTGTCCAGATCGGGTGCAGTAGCAATTGCAGGCTCAGAAGGCAGATGGATATGGTCAGCGTGGCCTGCAAGGCGGGCGTGCCCGCAGCGACAAAATTGGTGAAGCCGGCGACGATCATTGCCCAGGCCTTGGGGTTGAGCGGATGCACGATCAGCCCTGCCAGAAAGCCGGGCGCGGCGACCTGCGCGTCGGCCGGACCGAGGCGCAGGTGCGCGACCTTCCATGCGAGCCAGCAGATGTACGCCGCCGACACCCACTTCAGAATGTCGAACACGTAAGGCGCGCGGTCGGCCAGCTCCATCAGGCCGAAGCCTACGGGCCAGATCACGAACTGCTTGCCGATGACCACCCCCGCAACAAAGGGCAACGCCGCGCGAAACCCGAACCGCGCGCCCGTCGCCAGAAGCGCCATGTTGGCCGGTCCCGGCGTGCCGACTTGCGACGCGCCAAAGACCAGAAAGGATGTAACGGCTACGCTCATGACGTGCCTCCGAAAAACAGAAAAGGGGACCGGCGATGTGCCGATCCCCCTGAATTTCACACCTTGAAGGTTCGGCTTACTCGGCGGCCTCCGCCACCGGGAGAACCGAAATAAAAGTACGGCCCTTGAGGCCCTTGCGGAAATGCACCGAGCCCTCGACGGTCGCAAAGAGGGTGTGATCCTTGCCCTGCCCCACGCCGTCGCCCGGCCAGAACTTGTTGCCGCGCTGACGCACCAGGATGTTGCCCGGAATCACGGCCTCGCCGCCGTATTTCTTGACGCCCAGACGACGACCGGCCGAGTCGCGACCGTTTCTGGATGAACCGCCTGCTTTCTTGTGTGCCATATCGTCTCTCCTTAGCCTTTGACCAGTTCTTTGGCCTGCGCGACCCAGCCTTCACGCTCGATGCGGCCTTTGAAGGACAGTTTCTCGTCCATCTCGGCGATGTCATCGGCGGTCCATGCCGCGATCTGGGCAAACGTGGTCACGCCTGCCTCTTGCAGTTTCTTTTCGAGCGCCGGGCCCACGCCGGACAGCTCTTTCAGGTCGTCGCCACCTTCGGCCTTCGCGGCTTTCTTGGGAGCAGCCTTCTTTTCCTCGACCTTCTTCTCGGCTTTGGGTTCGGCTTTCTTGGCGACGCTCTTTTCCTCGGCCTCGTTGTTCTTCACGCGCTTGGCCATCTCGGCCTGCTCGGCCTTGTTGTCGGCGTAACGGGTCTTGCCCATGCCGGCGGCCAGTGCGCTTGCGCCTACAGCGGCCTTCACGCCCGATTTGTCGGCGCCCTTCTCAAGGATCTCGGTCACGCGCAGCAGGGTCAGTTGCTGACGGTGGCCACGGGTCCGTTGCGAGCCGTGCTTCCGGCGGCGCTTGACGAAGTTGATGACCTTGTCGCCCTTTATCTGGTCCACGACCTCAGCCTGCACGGCCGCGCCGTCGACAAGCGGAGCACCGATGACCGGCGCGTCGCCACCCAGCATCAGGATCTCGTTGAACTGAACTTTCTCACCAGCGTCTGCAGCAAGCTTTTCCACCCGGAGCATATCGCCCGACTGAACCTTGTACTGCTTGCCACCGGTCTTCAGAACCGCAAACATATCTCTTTCCTTTTTTCATCCGCGTTCTGTGGCCCCGGGATCAACCGGCGTTTGGTGCCTCGAACGGCGCGCCCTTCGGGCGTCAAAAAAACAAATCCCGCACGAGTCGCCCCGCCGGGATGGCCGCTTATCCTAGGGGCGCCCCTCAAAGTCAAGCCTTGCACCCTGCAAAAGCCCGGTTTTTTAGGCCGACCGGCGCAGTTCGGCTCCGGCCGGGTTCGGTCACAGTTCTTGGCTGCGCATGTGCTCGGCGACTGCCTGCCCCAGAAGGTAGGAGATTTCGTCGTACATGCGGTCATAGGCGTTGAAAACCGCGGTATTCAGAATGCGCCCCTCGGGTGTGCGGTATAGTGCGGCGTAAGCTTCGAGTTCCTCCGCCTCCAACGGACGGTAGGCCATCATCAGAAAGGACCCAAGCCAAGCCTCGGACTCCGCGCGGATGTCCGATTCTTGCGCCCAGACATCGGCCAGCATGTCCGATTCCCCAAGATCGATGGCGCCGCCATCGGCCAGGCCACGATAGAACATGAGGTTGGCGTTCATCGCGCCCATGACGTTGTATTCCACAAGGTCGCTGTCGGCGATGATCGTCTCGATTTGCTGGTAAAGCTCTGTTTCGTCACCGCGGGCCACCTCAAAGGCGTCCATCGCCGCAATCTCGGTTTCCTCGTCGAGAAAAGCCTCACGAGCCGAGATTTCGAGCCCAATGATCTCTTCCCCGAGACCACTATCGAAGAATTCGACCAAGGAGCCCAGTTCCTCCCCTTCGAGTGAAGTTTGGAACCCTTGGGTGATCACCGCCTCCATCTTCTCGGCATCATAGATGCGCGATACTGTGCGTTCCCAGTCGTCCTTTGGAATATCGGGCAGCATCTCCGCGCCGATCTCGGCGCCGTAGCGCAGACCTTCCTTGCGCATCACCACTACAGTGTCGTCAATCCGCATCAACTCGATCAAGCGCTGGCGATCGTCGTCCTGCGCGGTGGCGGCATCCGAGGCCAGAAGCACCGCCGAAAGTGCGCCTAGGGTGGCCAGGGTTCTTGCTATATGCATATCAGTTCAAAGCTCCTGCCCGGGGTGCATTTCAGCCATTCGCGAAGCGAGCACCTCAAAGCGATTGGCCATGATCTCGTACTGGACCGCGTTCATCAGTTGATACACAGTCTGCATGTCGGGATGTTCGAGCGCGGCCAGATATTCCTTTAGCTCCCCGTTCGAGAAATCCTGGTAGGTGTATGCGGCATTGGCCAGCGCGCCAGCCTTCATGGTCATCCGCATCTCTTCCTCACCGGCCTTCATGGCCGCGCGCAACGCGTCTTCGTCAACCTCTTGGTTCAGAATGCCGGCATTCGATGCGGCCATCAGAAAGCGAACCTGAATTTCCTGTACAGCGCGAACCGAATTTCCGTCGGAATCCACCGCTTGGTTGAGGTTCTGAAGGGTTTCGATGCGTTCGTCGCCCTGCTCCACACCTTCGGCCACCAGGGCGCGGCCCTGCTGCTGCTTTGCCTCGTCATCCTCGACCATGTGCGAGGCGTTCTCGGCCTCCACCAGACGCTGACCCAGCGGCGAAGCGTAGAATTCCGCGGCGTGGGTCAGATGCTCGTCGCTCAGAGTTTCGGACAAGATGTCGAGCGCCATTGTCTGCATCTTTTCTGTATCGAACACGTCTTTTGAAACGCGCGACCAATCTGAGCCGAAATCGCTGGCCTGCATTCCCAGCATTGCGGGCGCATCCCCGGCGGCAAGCGCGATAGAGTCGAGCGCGACACCAAAGCCGGTCACTTCGAGAAACGCGTCGAGCCGATCGCGATCCGCGGCTCGGGTCTGAAGCGCGGCCATCAGCGCGATTGCGAGGAAAGCTATGAAAACAAGGGGTCGGATTGAGCGCGTCCGGGTCACGATACCTCCTGACGTGGCGTTGTTTACCCCAACGTAGGCAAAATCCGTGGCGAAACAAGGCAAACCCCTTGTCACCCCGTTCAAAGGCGATTAAACGCACCCTCCAGACCCCCGCGGAGAGGTGCCGGAGTGGTCGAACGGGGCGGTCTCGAAAACCGTTGACCCTTCACGGGGTCCCAGGGTTCGAATCCCTGTCTCTCCGCCAGTTTCCCTTTGAAAACCGTATCAAAACGTCGTTCTGCGCATCCGGCCGGTCGCGGTGCTTCTCACCCTGTTTCAGATGTGGCACGGTCCAGTTCCCTGACGCCCGCGGACAGAGTGTCCGTGTCAAAGACATTTGCGGCAGAGACCAGAGCAAGGATTGGGTAAGCAACGGGTTGATCCGGAAATGCGCGCCAGACTCCCAGAACAGCTTGGCGCCGCGAACAATAGCTGTAATTGGGGTTGCCCGGACGGTTGAGCGTTACAGCAGTCCCAGATCCCGGGCCATCATCGCGGCATGGGTCCGGTTACGCGCGCCAAGTTTGCGCGAAAGAGTCTTCACATGCAACTTGACGGTCACTTCCTGAATGTCCAGCTCGCGGGCGATTTCCTTATTTAGCTTGCCTTCCGCGACACAATGCAACACTTCCAGTTCGCGCGGTGTAAGATGCGTGGCGCGGGTTCCTGCCAAGGATTCACTCAGGAAATCCTGCGGAAGGTAGACATCGCCGCCCAGGATCTGCTGAATGGCCGCCACAAACTGCTGCGCAGCAAGTGTCTTGGGCAGAAAGCCTGCCGCGCCCGCCCGCAAAGCCCGCCGCGCGATATCTGGTGGAGCCGTGCCCGACAGGATCGCCACCGGACATCCCGACTCCGCGCGCATTCGGGTCAACCCTGCAAGCGCCTCCATTCCAGGCATGGTGTAGTCCAGCATGATCAGGTTGAACGGACCTTGCTCGGCATTGACCTTCAACGCTTCGTCCAGAGACGCGGCCTGCGCCACCTCAAATGCGGCCTGGCGCTTGATGAAATCCGCGATCGTCTCTCGGACCAGGGTATGGTCGTCGGCCAGCAAAATCCTTTTCATACGCCGCGATAGGTCCGTCGATTGACGTTGCGTTGGCGCCACCGACCCGGACAGGGCTGGGGCACATCTCAAGCTAAGTATAACACCGGATCCGATCGGCACCATCAACTAACATCTGTGGGCACGTCTTGTGCACCAAACCCGATTATGTTTGCGTTCACGCATATTTGAAGACAGGCCGGCCAAGAATACACTGCCCGTTCAAGATGCAACACTTGGCCAAGCTTGCTATTCAGCGCGGTTAATCTAACCTGCACGGACCTGTCTATTGCGGCGCCGTGCCCGCAGCGCGGGATCGTGGAGCGACCGAATGTCCGTATTCAAACAGCTATTGCTGATTTGCCTCCTGGGGGCGATCGGCTACGCCGCCTACTGGGGGTACGCGACCTACCTCGCGCCTCCGGCTGAAGCGGCAGAGGCTCGTGGCTCGGGCCCGGTCACGGTCGAAACGGCGCGGGCCGAAACCGAGCGCATCTATCAGAAGGTTGAGGCGGTCGGCACGACGCGCGCCGCCAACTCGGTTCAGATTGTCCCGGAAGCGGATGGCCGCATCGTGGAGCTGGCGATCACGCCGGGGGGGCGGGTGGAGGAAGGCGCGGTTTTGGTCCGGCTGGACGACGCGATAGAGCGGGCCGATCTTGCCGAAGCCGAGGCACGGCTGATCGAGCGCCGGCAGGTTCTTGAGCGGGTCGAGCAATTGCGCAGCACAAACGCGGTCAGTCAGGCTTCGCAGGAGGAAGCTGTAGCGCGGCTGGCGGAGGCCGAGGCACAGTTGGAACGGGCCCAACAACGGCTGGACCGGCGGACAATAATTGCCCCGTTCGGCGGCGTTCTGGGTCTGGCCGAAGTGGATCGCGGCGCACGTGTGACCAGCGACGACATGATCACGCGCCTCGACGACCTGAGCCAGGTAGAACTTGAATTCTCGCTTCCGGAAACCCTGTTCGCGAAAGTCCAGCGTGGTATGCCGGTTGAAGCGCAAAGCGTGGCCTTCGACGATCGCGTGTTCACGGGTCAGATAGACGCGGTGGACAGCCGGATCGATCCAGTGTCGCGGGCCTTTCGGGCGCGCGCCGTTATACCCAATCCTGATGGTCTTTTGCCTGCGGGCATGTTCATGTCACTGACCCTCACCCTTTCTGAAGCGGACGCGCTGGTGGTGCCGGAAGAAGCCATCATTTTTCAGGCCGCCGATACTTATGTCTTCACGATCAACGAAGGGGTGGCCACGCGCACGCCTGTTCGAACCGGGGCGCGGCAGGACGGCAAGGTGGCCGTACTGGCCGGGCTCGACGAAGGCCAGGAGGTGGCGATACGCGGGCTCGGCCGGCTGCGCGACGGCGCCGTGGTCACAGTCAAATCTACAGAACCAGTATTGGACGGGTCGGAGGGTGACACGTGACGCTGTCGGACATCGCGGTACGCCGGCCGGTGCTGGCGGCGGTGGCCAGCCTACTGATCTTGGTCTTCGGCCTTGCGGCAGTGCAGAACATCCCCGTGCGCGAATTGCCCGATGTCGACAACGCCGTGGTTACGATCACGACTGAGTATCGTGGCGCGGCACCCGAGGTGATCGACACCGATATCACCGAAACGCTGGAAGGCGCGGTTGCCGCAATCACCGGCCTGCGCTCGATTAGTTCGGAATCGCGCCAGGGCCGCAGTCGCATCACTCTGGAATTCGAAACCTCGCGCGATCTGGACAACGCGGCCAACGACGTGCGCAATGCGATCGGACGGGTCACCGGACAACTGCCCGAAGAGGCCGACGAGCCTCGGGTGGTCAAGTCCGACGCCGACGCGGATCCGGTAATGCGGCTGGCCGTGACGTCGGACCGGATGACGACCGCCGAAATCACCGATTACATCGACCGCTTCATAGCCGACCGCATCGCCACGGTTGATGGGGTGGCGGATCTGAACATTTATGGCGAGCGTCCCTTCGCAGTGCGCATCTGGCTTGACCGGCGCTCGCTGGCGGCGCGCAAGCTGACGGTGGCCGATGTCGAAGCCGCTTTGCGACGCAACAACCTGGAGCTGCCGGCTGGCGAGGTCAAATCGCAGGACCGGCAGTTGACCGTCCGGTTGAACTCCCGCCTCAGTAATATCGAGGATTTCCGCGACGTGGTGCTGGATCGCGTGGCGGGCTTTCCCGTGCGCCTGGGCGATGTGGCGCGGGTCGAGCCGGGCGTGGCCGATGACAGCACCATCGTACGCACTGATGGAACTGACGCGGTGGGCATCGCCGTCCTGCGCCAAAGCAAGTCGAACACCCTGGCAATTTCCCAGGCCGTGCGCGCCGAGATAGAGGCGATCACGCCGACCCTGCCCCAGGGCATGACACTGATCGTCGGATCGGATGACGCGCTGTTCGTCGGAGCCTCGATCCGCGAGGTGATTATCGCGCTCAGCATCTCGCTGGCGCTGGTAGTTCTTGTGATTCTCGTATTCCTGCGCAGCCCTCGGGCCACACTGATCCCTTTCGTCGCGATCCCCGTGTCACTGATTGGTTGCTTCATCCTGATTTCGGCCTGGGGGTTCTCGCTTAACACGCTGACGCTACTGGCGCTGCTTCTTGCAATTGGCCTCGTGGTCGACGACGCCATCGTGGTGCTGGAAAACATCCAGCGCCGGATCGAGATGGGGGAAAGTCCGCTTGCCGCCAGCTATCGCGGAGCGCGTCAGGTGACGTTTGCAGTCATCGCCACATCGCTGACATTGATGGCCGTCTTCGTGCCGCTGTCTTTCATGCCCGGACAGGTCGGGCGCCTTTTCGTCGAATTCGGGTGGGTCATGGCGGGGACAGTGGCGATATCGACCTTCGTGGCCCTGACCGCCTGCCCGGCGCTGGCCTCGAAGGTGCTGCGTCAGCGCGACGGGGTGTCCGCAGACGACGCCGAGAGCCTGGGTTGGGCGCAACGCAAGTACGAAGCGCTGCTGAAACGCGCAGTGCAGGCACCACTGGTGGTGCTTGCCGTGGCGCTCACCGTGACCGGGGGTGCTGCGCTGTTCTACGAGGGCCTCCCTCGCGAGTTGGCCCCGCGCGAGGATCGCGGGGTGGGTTTCGTGCCGCTGACCGCGCCCCAAGGCAGCACGGTGGAGCATTCCGATATCGCCGCGCGGCAGGTCGAGGGGATTCTTGAACCGCTGCGCCAGTCCGGCGTGATCGAGACGGTTTTCACCTTTACCGGCTGGGGCAACCGGGCCTGGCGGTCTTTCGTGGTGTTTCGCCTTGCCCCCTGGGATGAACGTGACATGTCCGTTTCAGAGGTGGTCGGACAGATCGCACCCCAAATGGGAGACGTGACAATCGCCCGTGGCTTTCCGGTAACCCCGGCCGGCCTTGGCCTGCGCGGCAACTCCACCCCGGTGCGTGTGGTCGTGGGCGGTCCAGATTTCGAGAGCGTCAAGGAATGGGCCGAACGCCTGCAAGCGGAGGCCGAGACCATTCCGGGGCTGGTCAATCCCGAGATCGACTTCGACCAGAATTTGCCGCAACTCGATGTCACGATCGATCGCGCGCGTGCGGACGACCTCGGCATATCGGTGGAAACGATCGCAGGTACCTTGCAAACGCTACTGGCCTCGCGCGAGGTCACAGGCTTTGTCAGCCGGGGCCGAGAGTACCCGGTGATCCTTCAGGCACAGGATGACGACCGCAATACGCCGTCGGATATCGACAATATCTTCGTGCGGGCGGGCGACGGCGAAACACTCGTGCCGCTTGGGGCCCTGGTCGATCTGCGAGAGAATGCCGCCGCCCCCAGCCTGCGCCGCTTCGACCGCCTCCCGTCCGTTCAGCTTTCCGGAGCTCTGGAGCCCGGCGCACAGCTTGGCACCGTGCTTGACACGATCGAGACCGCCGCGCGGGATATCCTGCCGGTCGAGGCCAAGTTGGGGTACGAAGGTCAGTCACGTACCTTTAAGGACACGTCAGCGGGCGTCGGCTTCGTGCTTGCCCTGTCGCTGCTGATCGTCTTCCTGGTACTTGCCGCCCAGTTCGAAAGCTTTGTGCACCCGGTCACGATCATGCTGACCGTTCCGGCGGGACTGGCCGGGGCGATCTATGCGATGGCGCTTGGGGGACTCACACTCAATGTCTATAGCCAGATCGGGATCATCCTGTTGGTCGGACTGGTCGCCAAGAACGGCATCCTGATCGTGGAGTTCGCCAATCAACTGCGCAGCGACGGCCTTGAAACCCGCGAGGCTGTGATCCGCGCGGCCACACTGCGTCTGCGTCCGATCGTGATGACGGTGATATCGACCATTCTAGGCGCCCTGCCCCTTGTCATGGCCACGGGCGCCGGCGCTGAAAGCCGTCAGGCCATAGGCACCGTGATCGTGGCGGGCTTGTCTCTGTCGGCGGTGCTCATGCTGGTCGTCACGCCTGTCCTTTACGATCTGCTGGCGCGGTTCACACGACCGCAGGGTACGCTGGAGAGACGGCTCGACCGCGAACTTTCCGAAACCCGCGCCGCAATGTAGGCGGGCGTCGCTCACCTTACCCCACCAGCGGGGTTTCCTCGCCCTCCGAGAAAACGGCGATCAGGCATCCCGTCTCGGTATGTGAAACATGGTCGGTTCCCGGTGCCAGCCAGACGACATCGCCTTGCCGATAGACCGTGCCGTCATTGTCGATCAATTCACCCTCGAGCATCACGAATTCCTCGGCCCCGCCATGACGGTGCGGGGTCGACCTTGCCCCCGGCTCCATCCTGTAGATGTAGAAACCCACGTCGCGCGGCATCGCGGTGTTCAGCTTTAGGATCGAGGTTCCCGGCTCCGTGACGGGGTCATAGGGTTCGAAAGCAGTTGCGTCCCGTATATTTGCTACACGCCGGTCAATTGAACGAATTGGTTTCATGCGCTCCCCTCAATGTTGTGTTGAGAGAAACGTATAGGATTGCTGGGCGACCGGCAAAACGCATCCTCAACTGGCCTGTTTCGAGACCCGCGCGGCCAACGTCTTGACCAGTACGTATAGCAGCGGCACGAACAGTGTTGCCACGAAGGTCGAAGCTGCCATGCCACCCAGCACCGCAATACCGATCGCGTTTTGAGCCTGTGCGCCGGGGCCACTGGCGGTCGCAAGGGGCATGACGCCGAGCATGAAGGTCAGGGCGGTCATAAGGATCGGCCTCAGCCGCTGGCGTGCCGCGGTGACGGCGGCCTGCACGATATCGCCCGTCTCGCGCAGCACTTCTTCCGCGAACTCGACAACGAGGATGGCGTTCCGTGATGCCAGACCGATTGTCGTCAGAAGCCCTACGGTGAAGTAGACATCGTTCGATTGCCCGGTCAACCAAGAGGCTGTCAGCGCACCGGTCAGGCTGATCGGTACGGCCAGCATTACCGACAGGGGCACCATCCAGCTTTCGTAAAGCGCAGCCAGGGCAAGAAAGACGATCAATGCGGAAATGGCATAAAGCATCGCCACGTTGCTGCCAGCGGCGCGCTCCTGAAAGCTTATACCGGCCCAGCCGACGCCATATTCCGGTGTCTCAGAGGCTACGACTTCCTCCATCGCCGCCATCGCGTCGCCCGAACTGCCTCCTTGCGAGGGATTGCCGGAGATCGCGATTGCGCCAAGCCCGTCATATCGGGTCAGCACCGGCGCGATCTGCTCCCACCGGCTTTGGATGAAGGCGGAGAAGGGCACCATCTCCTGATCGCTGTTTCGCGCGTACCAGGACGCGACATCCTCGGGCTGCATCCTGTGAGGCGCATCGGCCTGAACGATCACTGGCCGCAGATCGTTGCCCAGAAGAAAGTCATTCACGTCACGTCCGGCGAAGATGATCGACAGCATCGCGTTCACGGAGTCGACCGAGAGGCCGAAGCTCTCGGCCTTGGGCCGGTCGATATCCAGTGACAGCGAGGCTTCGGTGTCGATCCCGTCGGCCCGAACCGCCGTCAGGCGCGGGTCCTGCGCGGCGGCCCCCGTCAGGCGCTGCGCGGCCTCGATCAGTTCATCCGCCCCCTGCCCGCCCTGATCGAGCAGATACATGCTAAATCCGCCCGACGTGCCCAGGCCGGGAATCGCGGGGGGCTGTATGGTGAAGATCTGCGCACTGCGATGACCGAAAAGCGCCTGGTTTGCGCGGGCTGCAACCGCCTCTGCCGAAAGACTTGGATCCTCGCGTAGGTCGAAATCCTTTAGCCGGGCAAACAGCATCGCCTGATGCTGACCGCTGCCGGCAAAGCTGAAACCGCGAACGCCGAAGACCGCCTCGACCGCGTCGGGTTCGTTTTCCAGGAAATGCGTCTCGACCTCGTTCAGCACCGCCTCGGTGACCGGCGCCGTGGTTCCCGCAGGCAGAGAGATAAGACTCAGAACGACGCCCTGGTCCTCGGTCGGAATGAACGAACCTGGCATGCGCTCGTAAACAAGATAGCCACCGTAGCCTATGGCGCCGACGACCAGTAGCATCACAAAGCGCAGAGGCACCAGCCGCTTGACCAAGCCGGTGAACCCTGCGACCAGGCCGGACAGGCCGCTGTTGAACCACCGCGCGGCGAAGAACCGCGCGTCGCCGCGTTTGCGCAAGAGCTGCGCGCACATCGCCGGTGTCAGGCTGAGCGCGATCAGGAGCGACAGGACCATTGCGGTGATTATCGTGATCGAGAATTGCCGATATATCACCCCGACCGAACCCGCGGAAAACGCCATCGGCACGAACACAGCGACAAGTACCACCAGGATCCCGATAAGCGCGCCAGTGATTTGCTTCATGCTGCGCACAGTCGCGGTAACCGGGTCCAGATCCTCTTCCGCAATCAGCCGTTCCACGTTTTCCACCACCACGATGGCGTCGTCCACCAGTAGGCCGATCGCCAGCACCAGCGCAAACATGGTCAAAGTGTTGACGGTGTATCCCAGCACCGACAGCGCCGCGAACGTACCCAGAAGGACGATGGGCACCGTGATGATCGGAATGATCGTCGCACGCCAGGTTTGCAGAAAAATCAGCAGCACGATCAGGACCAGCACCACCGCTTCGACCAGGGTCATGTAAACTTGGTTGATCGACCGCTCCACGAAAGGCGAGGTGTCATAGGGGATCTCGACCGCGACCCCCTCGGGCAGACTGGGCTCGATCGAGCGAAGGAGTTCGCGCACCCCCTCGGCCGTGTCGAGCGCGTTGGCGCCGGTGCGCAGATTGACGCCGAATCCTACCGCGGATTGCCTGTCGAGCCACGCCTCGGTGGCATAGCTTTCGTTGCCGATCTCGATGCGGGCAACATCGCTGAGATAGACCGCGTCCCCGCCCAGCCCGGAGCGAAGCAGGATCCGGCCGAACTCGTCCTCCGTGCGAAGCTGGCTTTGCGCGGTGATCGTCGCTGTGACCTGCTGGCCGTCCGCCAGCGGCAGGTCGCCCAAAGCGCCGACCGCGACGGCAGTGTTCTGCGCCTCGACCGCCGATACAACGTCCGACGCAGTCAGCCGGTAACGCGCGAGCGACAACGGGTCGAGCCAGATGCGCATTGCGTAGCCCGAGCCGAAAAGGTTCACACCACCGACGCCATCCTGTCGCAAAAGCGTGCTTTCGATTTGGCCGGTGAAGATATTGCCAAGGTCGGTCGAGGTTTGCGCCCCGTTTTCGGATACCAAGGCACCTACCAGAAGCAGCGACGAGCTGGACCGGGTTACGTTCACACCCTGGTCCCGCACCGTCTGAGGCAGTTGGGACTCGATCTGGGTGACGCGAACCTGCACATCATTCTGTGCAGTCACGGGTTCGATGGAGCCGTCGAAAACCATAGTGACCGACGAACTGCCAGCGGTAGATGTCGACGTCGTGTAAAGCAAACCGTCCAGGCCGGTCAGTCGGTCCTCGATCACCCGTGTTACCGTGCTTTCAAGCGTGCTTGCGGTACCGCCAGGATAGGTCGCCTCCACGCGCACGGTCGTCGGGGCGATCTCGGGATATTGCGATACCGGCAGACTGATCATGGCGAAGGTGCCCACGATCGACGTGACGATGGCAATTACCCATGCAAAGACGGGGCGGTGGACAAAGAAGGCTCCCACGTTCAGCCCTCTTCTTCAACGACGCGTCCGGCGTCATCCAGTCTGACCTGCTTGGGGGCCACTGGCGCGCCACTGCGCAACCGTGTCAGCCCGTCCACAATCAACTGATCGCCCTCCTGCAGCCCTTCGGCCACGACCCAGGCATTCTCAAAGCTTCCCAGATCGCGAGTTTCGACCAGCACGGCTTTGCCTTCGCGGGCCACGTAGAATGTCAGCAGTCCTTCGGCTGTGCGACGTGCGGCGCGTTGCGGCACAAGAAAGGCCTCGCGCATTCCCAGCGTAACGTCAGCGCGCAGGAACTGTCCCGGAAGGATAACCCGATCAGGGTTGGGAAACTCGACGCGGTAGGCGAGCGTGCCGGTGGTCTCGGACACCCGGGCGCTGTCGGACACCAGGCGCCCAGGCTCCGGGTAGGTCTCGCCTGTCTCAAGCGTCAATGAAAAGCCGATGTCGCCGTTGACGCGCAGCGCGCCGGACCGGATCATCTCTTCGATTCGAAGCACGCGGGCGCTCGATTCAATGAGGTCAACGTAAATCGGGTCCAGTTGCGTGACTGTCGCCAACGCCTCGGCCTGGTTCGCGGTGACCACCGCTCCAATCGAAATCGCGGCCACGCTGGGCTCGCCGGCGAAGGGGCTGCGGATTTCGGTCCGATTGAGCTCAAGTTGAGCGATTTCAAGGTTGGCGCGGGCCTGTTCAAGGTCGGCTTCCGCGGAAAGCACGGCCACTTCCGCATCGTCGACCTGGGTCTGGCTGACCGACCGGCCGCTCAGTGTCTGATAGCGCTCCAGTGTGTTTCTGGCGGTGACCAGCGCCGCCTCCGCCCGCGTAACCGAGGCTTCGGCGGCGCGTTTGTCGGCGGCAAATGTGTCGCTCTCGATCCGGAACATCGGATCACCCGCCGCAACCTCAGTGCCGGGCGTGTAGGTGATCTCGTCGATCACACCAGTCACCTGTGGGCGAATATCGCTTTCGCGGAAAGCCACGGCACGGCCGGGCACGGTCAGCACGAAGGGCACGTCCTGCGCATTGAGGACAATCACGCCGACCGGCTTGGATTGCGACGCCGCCGCTCCGGCATCGTCCGACTGGGCCGCAGCGTCGTGCGACAAAACGGACAGACATGCAATAAGTGCAAGTGCGCGCAGGCCGGACCCGGCAAATGGGAATTTTTCGTTCTTCGGCGCCGGCATCGTCGCACTCTCCCAAAGCTTGGCGGAATCTGAAACAGTCCCGCGTACTATTCTTCCTTAACCGAACTAACGCGCGCGGCAGTCGCTTTCGGCTCGGCTTCGCAATTTGCACAGCTGACTCGCATTCTCCGATCACGCGTTCCAGCACTCCGTCGCGCCGTGCCATGCGACAACATCGGATCCGAGCTTTCGCTGCCGCTGAAACGAACCGCGCCAAGAACAGTGAGCCATGCCCATGTCGAACTTCTTGTTAATCGACGCAATCAGCGAACCTGTCCTTAATGGCAAGGTGCATCGCCGCACATGCAGTGTGCAATTTGCTCTGTACGCTTAATGTCCTGAGAGCTGCCTTTTCTTTCAGCGTTCAGTACTTTGCCCCGCCGGACGCGCACCAAGGCGCGCGTGGAACCTGGCGAGTTCGTTCGGCGCAGGCTCGATGCCACAAAACGTCATGACATAGCCGGGCACCCGCGCCATACGGAGCTCGGGGGGTTCTTGAACCTGCATCGAGATATACCCGATCTGCGTCAGATAGACGGTCCTTGCGCGCACGTCGGCATCACTTCTGTCATACCCGAACCGTTCGAACATGCGCCTGATCGCGTCAAGCCGGATTTTGTCCGATGCATTCACCCTGGTCATCACCTCTGTCGATTGGTGTGCCCAGCCGCGGATCGCAAAATCAAGCTGGGGCTCGAACAAAGCCTCGTCATGAAAGACCGCAATCAGGTTCAGAATGGCCTCGGTGATCGTCTCGGCATAGGCGTCGGAGGCATCGGCGAAGGCTCCTGTATTCTTGGCATCCCATTCTTCCAGCAGCGCGTCCAGAAGTGCGCCGCGATCTTTGAAAAACCAATAAAAACTGGTGCGGGAAATGTTCAGGCGGCTGGCGAGCGGCTGGATCTTGACCGCATCGAGACCTGTTTCCAACAAGGCCTGCTTGGCCGCCGTGAGCCAAAGCTCGCGCGAGCCGCGCCACCCCGACGTCTTTTCAGGTTCATCTACCGAGATGTCATCCATACGCATGTTCATAGATAAAGGGCAAGTTGCCGATCCTCAAATGAAAATATACAACAGTGAACTCGATATTGACACAAATGCACATTTTTTCGAGTGTCCCAGTGTCAGCACAGGAGCCAGCCCGTGACCAGCGACCCCCTACTTCAACCGTTCCAGCTCAAACATTTGACACTGAAAAACCGGCTGATGATCACCAGTCACGAGCCCGCCTACCCAGAGAATGGCCTCCCGACCGATCGCTACCGGGCCTACCACGCCGAACGGGCCCGCGGCGGCGTTGCGCTTACCATGACCGCCGGCTCGGCGGTGGTGTCACGCGACAGTCCGCCAGCCTTCAACAATATCCTCGCCTACCGCGACGAGGTCGTGCCGCACATGAAGGCGCTGACCGACGCGTGTCACGAGCATGGTTGCGCGGTGATGATCCAACTGACCCATCTGGGCTGGCGTACCCGCTGGGACCGCGGTGACTGGTTGCCCAGCCTTGCGCCTGGCCATGCGCGCGAGCCGGCACACCGCGCCTATCCCAAGAAGATGGAGGACTGGGATATCGCGCGCATCATCGAGGATTACGCCGACGCCGCCGAACGGATGCAGGCCGCCGGTCTCGACGGGATCGAGCTCGAGGCCTATGGCCACCTGATGGATGCGTTCTGGTCGCCGAAGCTCAACCAACTTGACGGCCCTTTCGGTGCGAGTGACCACGACAGCCGCTTGCGCTTCACGATGGAGGTGCTGACGGCGATCCGCGCCCGCGTGGGCGAGCGCTTCATCGTGGGCATCCGATATGTCGCGGACGAAGACAAGCCGGGCGGGATCACCCGGGAAGACGGAATCGAGATCACCAGGCGCCTGAAATCCTGCGGGATGGTCGATTTCCTGAATATTATCCGGGGTTACGTGGCAACGGATGCCGCTTTGACGGACGTGATTCCTGTGCAGGGCATGCGATCAAGCCCACATCTGGATTTCGCCGGCGAGATCCGGGCCGAGGCGCAGATTCCCACGTTCCATGCCGCCAAGATCCAGGACGTGGCGACCGCCCGCCATGCCATCGCCTCGGGCAAGTTGGACATGGTCGGCATGACCCGCGCCCATATCGCGGAGCCGCATATCGTGGCCAAGATCATGCGGGGCGAGGAAGATCGCATCCGCCCCTGCGTCGGGGCCAACTACTGTCTGGACCGTATCTACCAAGGGGGTATGGCGCTTTGCCTGCACAATCCGGCCACCGGGCGCGAGACCGAGCAGCCGCACGAGATAGAAAAGGTCGACACCCACCGCCGTGTGGTCATCATCGGCGCCGGGCCTGCAGGGCTGGAGGCCGCCCGGGTTTCGGCGGAACGCGGTCACGAGGTGATCGTATACGAGGCGGCGAACGACCCCGGTGGTCAGGTGCGCCTCACCGCGCAGACGGACCGCCGCAAGGAGATGCTCCAGCTGATACAGTGGCGTTTCGAGGAATGTACGCGCATGGGAGTGGCCTTCCACTTCAACGCCTTCGCCGATGACCGGACCGTTTTGGCAGAAGACCCGGACGTGGTTATCGTCGCCACCGGCGGCCTGCCGCAGGTCGAGGTTCCGGGCGGGGGCGAGGAGCTTGTCGTTTCCAGCTGGGATATCCTCTCGGGAGACACCCAGCCGGGTGCAGATGTGCTTATCTATGACGAGGCCGGTGACTTTGCCGCGCTTCAGGCTGCCGAAAAGATCGCCGCCACCGGCGCAAAGGTCGAGATCATGACCCGCGATCGCAGTTTTGCGCCCGAGGTCATGGGCATGCCCCTGACCCCTGCGATGCGAGAACTGCAAAAGTGCGACGTCAGGTTCACGGTAACCTGGAAGCTGGCCGCGGTCGAGCGCGAAGGCAACGCTCTTCTGGCCACCATCGACAGCGATTACGGCGGCGTGACACGGCATCGACATGTCGATCAGGTGGTCGTGAACCACGGCACCCTGCCGCTCGACGATCTGTATTTTGACCTCCGTCCGGGATCCTCCAACCTGGGAGAGGTCGACTATGATGCGCTGATCGAGGGGCGCACGCAGGAATTGCGGCGCAACGATGGCGGCACTTATCAACTCTATCGGATTGGTGACGCGGTGGCGTCGCGCAACACCCACGCCGCGATTTACGACGCTTTGCGCCTGTGCAAAGCACTCTGACATGCGCTCGTCCCGGACGATCCACTTGGTCTCAGCCGATGCCCGGGGCGAAGTCGGCGATGTCACCGACGGTGACGTTCTGCCCCAGCCCGGCTTTACGCTCTGGCGGCAAAGCCTATAGATCAACCGTGACCGCAGCTTGCGCGACTTCGTTCTGAACGTCCGCGCGGCGGCGTCTTTCGCCAAATGAACCGGCTGGTGCCGCCGAAACACCCCAAGGCCGATGCGCGCTTCATCAAAAGAGAGCCGGCGGACACTGGCGTCGACGTGCAAAGCTATTCCCAGCGAAAAAAGAGCAAACTTTCACAGCTTTGGAAAACTTCGCCAGTTTGGAACAGTCATGAGGTTTAAAGAATAGCGACCCCCGGAATAAGATTTCGCCAAGCTTGCCAGCGGCGCAGCGTTCAGCCCCTCCCGCAGAACCCTCGCAAACAAAGGAAAAGTCCGACCGAACCCGGACCTAGAAAACAATTTCTAAAGGGCAAGTGGCGGAGCGAACGGGACCAAAGTCCAACGTTCTCCTGTTAGGAAACTACTTTGCTTTTTGTTGGCGCAAAGTGTCACTTGCCGTGGCTCTGGGCGATCATCTCGTTAAGATTGAAGCGCAATGACTTGAGCGCAGGCAGGCATGTCACCGAACTTAAAAGGACTCTAAACCTTTACACCTCGAAGTTTGACTAGCTAAGCTCAGAAACTTTCGTTTGGTCGGTGTCCAAGTCCTCCATGTCTTGATAGCGATCGCCAATTCGAGCATGAGGGCGTCCTCCAGTCGCACCGCCGATCGCAATCAAGATTTCATCCGGCCCCGGAGCGTCGGCGACGCAAAACTCAGCAGACAGGAAATGCGATCGAGCCCCGCCCTCCGATATGCTTTTCAGCGGAAACGTCACCAATTGTCCTGGCCCGCCGCGTGTATTGATGAACGGAATGAATTCAGCGCTCTTCACCGCTTCTCGCAAGTAATTGCCGAACCTCAGAGTGTGGATGAAAGCCGAACCATGCTCGATCTCGCCGTTCACGCCGACAATCGCAGCCTTGCCAAAAGCCTCCACCTTCTCGGCGCCGCCCAAAAGTTCCATGAGCTGCGGCACCATCTCCTGCCCGAGGACCGGTGCCATCGCGTGTATTTCCGGCCGGAGATCCTGAACAAAGCCGCGTCCGGCCCAAGGATTCTCAAAAACGGCGGCAACTGCCGCGATACGAAGCGGCCGCTCTGCTGATTTTCCGCCTTCCACCAGGATAGTTTCCATGTGGGAGACGTATTTTCTGACTCTAGGTTGCATTGAGAAGTTCTCCCTTAGGAATGGTCAGGCAGATGGGGTGCCAGAAATTTGTTGAGATGGTTGGCGACGGTTTGGGGGGCTTCTAGCAGGATCGAGTGCTTCAACTTGTCGAGGACAACTAGTTCGGAGCCGCGGATTCGATCATGCATCAGTCGAGCCATCCGGGTGTTCGATCCGATGTCATTCTCTCCGGTCATCACCAGCGTCGGTGTTTTGATCTGGTCCAGTTGATCTCCCAGGTCGCTTTCAGCCAGGACATTGTAAGCGGCCATGTAGCACTCGGGGTCATTCGCCCGAGCTTGTTCTCGGCGTCGCGCGATGATTTCCGGGTTCTTGGCAATGAACTCTTCCGTGAACCAGCGTTCGACTGCGTTGGCGAGGTGGGTCAAGGGGCCTTCGCGCTGCAAAATATCGCGACGCTGAAGAACGCGCTCGCGCTCGTCCGCGCTACGCCCCGCAACTGTCGATAAAAGGCAAAGAGCATTCAGCCGGTCAGGGTGATCCAAGGCGATGCGCTGCGCGATCAGCCCGCCCAATGAAAAGCCGACGATCGCGAAGCGCTCAAGGTCACAGTGATCTGCCAGCGCGATGACGTCAGCGGCCATACCACGGAGCGTATAGGGACCAGTCAATCGTGCGCTCTCCCCGTGACCGCGCAAATCAGGCCGCAGATAGGTTCGTCTCTTATCCAGATGAGGAAAAACTGGATCCCAGGCGGCGCGATTGGACCCCACGCCGTGCACCAGCATAACGGCAGGTCCTTCACCCTTGCGATCGTAGGCAAAAGCGGCTCCTTCAGGCGTGTGATAGATTTCCATGTGACCCTATCCGCCCTGAGCCACCATTGCCGGCTTGCCAGCCGCGTTCCCTGTGTTCTGGAAATACGGGATCACATGTTCGCAGAACAGTTCCAGCGATCGCCGTGCTCTCTTGTGCGGCAGGAAGAAGGACGTGCCCAGGATCACGTGATCGACACCAACCTCCTGATATTTCTTGATCTTGGCGATAATCTCTTCCGGTGTGCCCAAAAGCATATTCTCGGTTAGGGCGTCGGGCTGATATTCACCGCGGTTGGCTACAATGTCGAAATCCACAGCCTCCGGGTATCCATGCCGAACCTCCCCGATGTTCTTGAACAGGTTTTCGAAACTGCGACCGAAATCGATCATCGCGCGGATCGCGTCATCACGTCCGGCGTCATCTTCATATACGCACCCTGTGCGCAGCGTGGCATGTTCGATCGGGCCCTTGCTGTGGCTGGCGGCCTGGACGAACTTGGACTGCAGGTCGCGCACTTCATCGAAGGGCTTGCGCAACGCGGTCGACATGATGTTGCATCCGTTTTGCGCAGCAAATTCGAATGTGTTGGGGTCGCGCGCGGCAACCCACATCGGCGGGCGTTTCTGAATGGGTCGCGGCACACAAGCAGTTTCGGGGAAATTCCAGAGTTCACCGTCATGAGCGTAGTCGCGCTCCCACAGAGCCTGGACAGCAGGAATGATCTCGCGCAGATAGCGGCCGCCTTCCCCTTGTTCCATGCCACCTGCCATTCGGTCGAACTCGTATTGGTAGGCGCCTCGGCCCAAACCCAATTCCAGTCGCCCACCTGTCAGCACATCACAAAGGGCAGCCTCTCCGGCAAGTCTGACCGGGTTCCAATACGGTGCGGCGACGACCGCAGTTCCCAAGCGAATCTTCTTAGTGTGGGCACCCCAGTGCGACAGCAACTGGAACGGGTTGGGAGAAATTGTCAGCTCGATTGTGTGGTGTTCGGCTGTCCAGACGACGTCAAAACCTCCCTCGTCGGCAATCTGCACGAGTTCCAACGCTTCCGATGCGACTTCCTCCATCGGCTTCGAGGCATCCATGCGCCCCAAGTTGATGGCAACTGAGAATTTCATGATATTGCTCCGTTCTTGCTGAATTACTTCTGGACGCGCATGACGAAGCTGTCCTGCGTCTGGCCCGAGTAGTCGATCACCACGGTTTTGATGCGGCTGAATTCTTCGATCGCGGCAAAGCCATTGTGCTTTCCGTATCCGCTTTCCTTGAATCCGCCTGAGGGGGACATCATCGAAGGGCTGCGGTAGGTATTGATCCAGACCATGCCAGCCTCGATCCGCCGCATGAAGCGCATCGCGCGGTTCATGTCGTCGGTCCATATGCCTGCCGCGAGGCCAAAGCGGGTGTCATTGGCCTTGTCAATCATGTCATCTTCGTCGGAAAAGGGCATGACGCCCAAAACCGGCCCGAAAACCTCATCGCGGCCCAGCGTCATTTCGTTTGTGACATCGGCAAAGATCGTGGGTTCGACATACCAGCCGTCACCCATTCCTTCTGGACGGCCACCGCCACTTATCAGCCGCGCGCCTTCCGCCTTGGCCGTTTCCACGAACTGTCCGACTTTCTCGACCTGCGCCCAGAGGGCAAGAGGGCCCAGCTGCGTGGTATCGTCGTCTGGGGAGCCGATCCTGATCGCATTGGCGCGCTCGGACAAACGGTGAAGAACTTCATCATAGATACTTTCGTGCACAAGGCAGCGAGACCCCGCGACGCAAGTTTGCCCTCCCGCCGCAAAAATGCCCGACACCACGCCGTTTACCGCGCGGTCCAGATCGGCATCTTCGCAGACGATGTGGGGCGATTTGCCTCCCAGCTCCAATGCCGTCTGCGTCAGGTTCTCGGCAGCTGATTTCGCGATAATCCGGCCGGTAGCCGGTCCGCCGGTGAAATCGACTTTGTCCACCTCGGGATGACGCACCAAAGTGTCACCAACAGTGCTGCCGTAACCGGTCACCACGTTGAACACGCCTTCGGGAAATCCTGCCTCTTTCACCAGTTCCGCGATTGCCATCACCGCAGCAGAGGCATGTTCCGAAGGCTTCACAACCATCGTGTTTCCCAGCGCCAGACAAGGGGCCATGGCGCGGTTCAACAGCAGAAGGGGCGAATTCCATGGCACGATGGTCGCGATAACGCCGATGGGCTCCCGGATCGTGAAGTTCAACATGTCCGGCTTGTTTACCGGAATCGTGGTGCCCTCCACCTTGTCGGCCATGCCGGCGAAGTATCGTAGCCCCAGAGCCACCGCATTCGCCAGCGCTTGCATCTCGCGAAACAGCTTGCCATTGTCGCGTGTTTCGAGGCGCGCAAGGCGATCCGCGTTCTCGCTGACGAGCTCTGACAACCGGCCCAGAAGCGCCCCGCGTTCCGATTGGGAGATGTCGCGCCAGGACGGTTTCTTTAAAGCAGCGCGTGCAGCCATGACCGCTGCATCCACTTCCTCCGTGGTAGCGTCTGCAATACGGGACCATTCCTTCCCGGTTGCGGGGTCGAAGCTCGCGAATGTTTCACCTTTTGACGTGATGAAGTCATTGTTGACGAATATCGGCAGACAGTTTCCCGCGATCTTATCGGTCGTAAATTGTGTCATGTTCGCTTCTCTTCCAAATTGAATACATCACTCCACGGGGTTGCCTGACCCGCAAATCGCGCGATATGTCCGCTGCGGCGCGGCGCATCGGCATATAGACTGAAGGCACCGTCGCGATTCTCGCTCAGATACCGGCGCACCATCGATCGCATGCCACGAACCGGCATCTCATCAACCGGAAGCTCGTCGAGCGCAAAGATGCGATAGCCGTCTTTCAAGTCCGGCGTCCCGTCTAATGATCCGTGAAAGAACATCCAGGTGCCGTCGCCCTTGGGCTCATCGAAAACCGAATAGAGCACGTTCCAGTTCACATCGACGCCCGCCTCACTCAAACAATTGTCAAGGCTGGTGCGCGCGGCTCTAAAGCCCGGTTGCGGCCGCCCCATGGGAACCGTCCAGGCACCGTTCACCTTTTGCAGCAAAACACCCTCTGAACCGGCCAGAAGTCCGCCCACCTGAACGCCGCCATTTGCAGTTTCCATCAGGGCCTCGACCGGCTTTGGCGCCTCGAGATATTGGCCCTTCAGATAGATTAGTGGGGCCAGATCAGACTGGTCGAAATCCCTCACCCGTCCGATCAGGACGATATGGTCACCCGCGTCCACAAATTGGTGAACCAAGCAGTCGAACCATGCCGCGCTTTTGTCGATGAGAGGCGCACCGTTTTCTCCTGACTTCCACATGACATCAGCGAAGCGATCAGGCTGCCGTGAAGCAAATTTGTTTGACAGGTCGACTTGGCTAGCAGAGAGAATATTCACCGCAAAACTTTTGCAGCGGCGAAAGTGCTCGAGACTTGTCGAGGTCTTCGCGATGCATATCAGTAGGAGCGCAGGCTCGAGCGAGACCGATGTAAAGGAATTGGCGGTGAACCCGAGCGGCTTGCCTTCGGTATCCTGGCAGGTGACGATTGTTACGCCTGTGGCAAAGGCACCAAAGGCGCGCCTGAGTGCGTCACAGTCCTCATTGCTGAGTCTTTGGCTAGCCATTACTACTCACTTCCCTTGGTCAATGATCTTGAACACAGTCTAGGGAAGGTGCCGGCTCTCAATCCTCAATCGAATACGAGGAGCAAACGAAGAATTTTTTCTACGTTCTGTAGGACTTTCTCAGCTTGTATAGGCGCAGGGCCAGTTCGAGTTCAAAGCATTGCCCTGAATCTGAAAGGTCAATGTTGTGCTTTTCGGCTAGGCGCTCCAAGCGATAACGCATGGTCGAGACGTGAATTTTCAGCTCATCGGCAGATTCCTGCAGCCGCCGTCCGCTATTAAGAAAGACATCAAGTGTATTCAGTGCGGTCTGGCCCTTGCTTGACCCATTTTCTGCGATTGGCTCAATTGTCTTTGCAAGAAAATTCTCAGCCGTGGCTTCGCTGAGCGATGTCATCAACGTGTTGAGCGCTCCAATATTCTGGGCCGTTATCCAGCCGCGAGCCTTCATGCGCTCAGCCAAAGTCAGGTTCCGATGGCATACTTCCTGGGCATGAGGTATCTGGATCAGTTCCGGTATAGGGTCGGACAGTGTGATCGCTGCGTCTGGAGGAAGCGCCGGACGAACCTGCGCCATAAACCCGTCACGGAACTTCTTCTCCTCTACATCCGGAAGATCATGCAAAAGAAAATAAATCGCGCCGTCGAATCCACAGGATACGGACTGGCCAAAGGTTTCCTGAACCTTGCGTATGACAAAACTGTAAGCGCCGTCCTCAAGCGGATCACGTCCTGGGCAGCGAATTGCCAATAACCTCATCGTGCCATCGAGACTAAAATCAAGCATTGCCGCTTCTTCCAGAAGTTCCTCCTGATTTGTAAGTTCACCAGAGAAAAGCCGCTTGAGCAGACGTTGCGCTGCATGACCTCGAATTCGAAAAGCGACGTAATTGCGCAACATCATTGTCGACAAAGCAAACTGCCCGGCCTGAACGACAATCTCCTGTTGCGGGGTTAGTTCACCAGAATCAATGAGGAACAAGGCACCGACGCGGCTACCGTCTATGTCCAGCCCGCGCACACGCACATCCCGTGGTGGTCCGTTCCCCAATCGCAAGGGAACAGTTTCGCCGCCATTCGAGGACTCTGCCCGTAGCGTCTGTCGCACGATCTCGCCCAGCAGGTTGCGTTGGTTCATGTCTAGCGGCGGCCAGTCGAGATCTTTATCCATGATGGGGCGACCTGAGGTGAGATCCACAGCGAACCACATTCCTGGAAAAAGGCGTGAAAGAACTCTTACAAAATCTTCGGATTTCTCGAGGTTGAGAGTGCTGGCCAAGGCGTCCGTGAGATTGCCCAGAACTTCGCGCAGTGAATGCGCCTCTGCGGTCTCCTTTTCCAGGGCCTGCATCCTGCGCACGGCAAGATCCGCAAGATCCGCAAGACATTGCAGAAAGCCCATTTCGGTCTGATCGACTTCGACGACCTCATAAGCGTAGACGGAAAAGACGATCGCGCGGCCTTCTGAGTCGGGAAATTTCAATGGAATGAGAACCACTGTGCGATAGCCGCGGTGCCGTGCGTCATCGCGAAAGTTGGGATAACCATCCTGCTCGGACGCATCCGGCATGACCAGGGGTTTGCCCGTTTCCACGATCCTAACCAACGGGCTGCCGCCTGCTTCCCATTCCCGCATTGTCGCGACCGCCTGCGGGCGGAAAGGATCGTATCGCACGATGGGCATCGTCATTTCACGCTTCAGGTCCAGCGCCTGGATTGTGCTGGTTGACCAGTTGGAATGCATGCACACGCCTTCCGTCAGACGTCGAAGCACGTCGTGCAGATCGTGGCTTTCGTGGATTAATCGCGCAATTTCCGAAACCTTGCGAAACTTCTGTGCCCCTGGCGTGGTGTTTTCGCCTGAAGCACTCAAGTGAGGGCTGTCAGGCACGTTGGACTACTCCGGCAGGGCTCGAAAGCTTCTTTTCAATTTCAGCACAACTTACGACGTGGCCGTAATTGCCTGAGAATGCCTCGAGTGTTGCCCGTTGACGTGTCGGATTGTTCGATGCAACGGCATCACCAATCAGTGCGGTGTGATAGCCATAGTGCACTGCATGACGCGCCGTGTCCTCGACACACATCTCGGTAACCGTTCCCGCGAAGAGTAAACCATCGACACCCGCCGCTTCGAGCTGCGTTTGCAAATCCGTTTGAAAAAAAGCGCTGTAATACGGTTTGTCGATCACTATTTCATTATCCAACGGTGCCAGCTCATCGACAATAGCAACTGCTTCGCGGGCCTCTCCGATATCGGTGTAGTATCGCCTGAATTCCGGCCTGCAAGCATTGATGGGTGGTTCAAGCAATCTCAACCATTGCAGGCGATCTTGTAGATGCGCGTAGTTTGGTGACCCAATGTATCGCGTATGCACGACCGGTAAAGGTGCTTTGCGGAAAAGAGTGAGTATGCCTGTCAGTCTCGGCAGAACTTCACGTGCATCCGGCACCTCTAGTGGAGCGCCCTGACGGACAAAATCGTTCTGCATATCGACGATGACGAGCGCGGGTCGTTCAGTTTTTTCAAGCATCGGGCATACCTTGCAAAAGTTTTGGCAGGGTAACACTATCGCTACCCTAGCAAATGCCGCAATTCCACGGAGAATATGACGTCTTTTTCCTATTCCAGATAGGAAGACGGAGCCAATTGCCTGCTGTTCAATCGTGATTCAGTATTCTCGCGACTGGATCGCCCCATCGCATGAGAAAAAGAGGACATATAACCGTGAGCAACCGCATAGAGGTTCGAAACCTTTACAAGATATTCGGGAATGATCCCGCTCAAGCCCTACGCATGCTCGAGGCGGGCAGCAGCAAAGACAAACTTCTGGCCGAAACCGGCAGTGTGTTGGGAGTGGACAATGTGTCCCTGAAAGTTCCTGCCGGCGCGATCTCGGTCATCATGGGCTTGTCCGGCTCAGGAAAGTCGACGCTTGCTCGCTGCGTCAATCGAATCCTTGAACCAACCGCAGGCCAGGTGCTGCTGGATGGTGACGACATCACCCATGTTGGCCTAGACAAACTACGCGAGATCCGACGCCATCGTATGTCGATGGTTTTCCAGAACTTCGGCTTGTTCCCGCGAAAATCAGTGATTGAAAACGTGGCTTTTGGCCTGAAAATGCAAGGTATCGGCCAACGAGAACGCTATGCGAAGGCCGGCGAGGTTCTGGAAACCGTCGGTCTATCGGCTTGGGCGTCCCATCTGCCAGCGGCTCTGAGTGGTGGTATGCGTCAGCGGGTGGGTCTTGCTCGAGCTCTTGCCACCGATGCGGACATACTTATCATGGATGAAGCTTTCAGTGCGCTCGACCCCCTGATCCGGGGCGAGATGCAGGGCGAATTGCTGCGTCTGCAGAATGCACTCCACAAGACGGTGCTCTTCATTACCCACGACTTTCAGGAAGCGCTCAGGCTCGGGACACGTATCGCGATCATGTCGGACGGTGCCCTGATCAGGGAAGGTGCGCCCCAAGAAGTCGTGACCGAACCTGGCCACGACTACGTGGCGGCTTTCACCCGTAACGTGGACCGCAGCCGTCTTTTCGATGCGCTGTCCGTAATGAGTACCGAAAAAAACGAGTTTTTCGAGTTGGATTCCGAGGGGCGTCTGATCGGGTATCGCGATACTGCTACGGGCAAATTGTCCCAGAATTTTACAGCAGTTCGACCGGAAACCAAGCTTATTGCCATAGCTGGCGCTGCTCAAGGCGGTCGGCCAGTAGCCGTGACAGACGAAGAGGGGCGCTATCAAGGTTATGTTCCCACACAGGCTTTGTTGGCGGGAATTTCCGGGCCGAAGGTCCCTGACCAAGAGGACACCGTATATGTTTGAAATGGAAAACTATTACATCCCGCTCGATGACTGGATTCAGACCGGGATCGAATGGCTCGCTTTCAATTTTCGTCCCTTCTTCTTGCTTATCCGCTGGCCGGTGGAGGCGCTTCTGAAAACGATTGAAAGCGGTCTTCTGGCAGTCCCTGCGCTGATTCTCGTAGTGACCTTTGCCTTGCTTGCATTGTGGATCAGTGGCCGCGGCCTTGCACTTTTTACTGCGTTCGCCCTGATCTTCATTAACCTCATAGACCTCTGGGCCGAAGCGATGACCACCCTGTCGCTTATCGCGACGGCCATCGTCGCCTGCGTCCTGATCGGGATCCCGACTGGAATTTTGTGCGCACGAAGTGAATTGGCATGGCGGATCGTGCGGCCGGTTCTGGACATCATGCAGACCACACCGTCTTTCGTTTATCTCATCCCGGTCGTGATGCTCTTTGGCGTGGGAACAGTGCCAGGCGCTGTAGCGGTCATCATCGTCGCAGCGCCGCCCCTGATAAGGTTTACCAACCTAGGCATTCGAATGGTTGACAAGGAGCTCGTTGAGGCTGGCATTGCCTACGGTGCGACAAGCCGACAACTTCTCTGGGAAGTGCAACTGCCCCAAGCTCTGCCCACAATCCTGGGGGGCCTGAACCAGACCGTTCTTATGGCCATGGTAATGGCCGTCATTGTAGCGATGATCGGTGCAGAGGGCCTTGGTCTGGTGGTGCTTCAGGGTCTTGGAAGACTCGATGTGGGTCGCGCAGCGATTGGGGGGATCGGGATCGTCCTTCTCGCCATAATTCTCGATCGTCTGACTCAAGCTCTTGCCCACCGCCAAAAGCCAGATTCACCTAAGCCATCGCAACAGGGTGTCCGCTTCTCGATCAAAAGGGCCTTAGCGGGCAGCAGGAAAGAACATTTGGCAAATTCGGACGAGCCTATTCGGGCCGATCAATGAACAGAATTCTACTGGCCACAATTGCACCTGCAAAGTTGAACCAGAAAAGCGCAGGTGCGCTCAACTCAACCAACAGGAGACTATACATGAATTTCGTGACCAACAGATGTCTTGTCAGCGCAGCTCTGATCGCATTCGCCGGCCCGGTCTTGGCAGAGGAACTGCCGGGAGAGGGCAAGTCTGTGCGCTTTGCACGTAACGATAGCCTTGGCGCCCAATACGTCCAAGACGAAATATTGGTGACCCTGATGAAAGAGCTGGGCTACGAGGTGGATCTTCGCACGATTGGTGTGGCGGCCTTTCTGCAAGCCGCCGCACAGGGCGACATGGACATCACAGGCGACATGAACATGCCTCAGCGCGCCCTTCAGTTCGAGAAAGTCGAAGACGAACTGTCATTACTTGGTGACGGGACCATCGGCGGCGGTGGCGGTATCAATGGCTACGTCATCGATAAGAGGACAGCGGAGGAATATGGGATCACCGAGGTCTCGCAGCTCAAGGACCCAGAGCTTGCGAAGCTGTTCGACTCCGATGGGGACGGCAAAGCCAATCTTGCGAACTGCAACCCAGGCTGGAGCTGTGGGGACGTGGTGGATTATCAGCTCGAGGAATACGGGCTGCTCGATACAGTGGAATCCATTCGGGCAACGTATGAGCCTCTATTGGCAGAGGTCTTCGCCCGCTACCGGCAAGAACAGCCTATCCTGTATTATACTTGGAGCCCCTCCTTCGTGACGGAAGAGCTGAAACCAGGGGAAGACGTGGTCTGGCTGCCCATCCCCTACGGTGCCCTACCGGAAGGCGTTACATCCAGCGGTGGCCATGAAGTTTCCGGCGTGGTGGGTTGCGCCGGGGACCAGGATCCCTGTCGGATGGCCACCGGATCCTGGAACTGGAAGCTTGCCGCCAACAAGGAGTTCCTTGAAGAGAACCCTGCGATCGAAAGCCTGGCCGAGACGGTGCAATGGCCCCTTGCGACCTGGTCAAGCTGGGAGGGGCAAATGATGGAAGATAACTCCGACAAAGCTATCGAGGAAATTGCCCAGAAATGGATCTCCGAAAATCGCGACGTAGTCGATGAATGGCTGGCTCAGGCGAAAACTGCGGCAAAGAGTTAACGAAACATCACGCTCACCTGCGCCGACTTTCTTGGTTCAGGTGAGCGAACTAGTCGCCATTGTTTGGACAGTTTCAGACGTAGTTGGCCCTACTATCTGCTTCCACTTATCGGTTTCGAACTAAGCCACGGCCGTCAGGTGTTCACATAGCTATACTCCGATACAGAGACCGCGGCGTCAGAATGGCGCTTGGGCAGCCGGTGCAATTCATTGAAGTCTGTTGCCTCGTTCATGATCCCAAGCCGCACCTGGATCGGGTCCGGGGTTAGCCGCAGCGCCGGTATCTGGCGCCGGTCCATCGATCGGATTATTCGCTTCGTTGCACGTAGCTCTGCATTCTCCGCATAATTGTCGGATGCGTGCCGCCCGGCGTGTTCGATAAATGTCTCCGCCAATGCACCGCCTTCAACGCTCCTCCGTTCCAGCTTGTCCGATACCGTGGCCCCGGTCAGATTGCCCAACCTGACGCTACGGGCCTTCGCTGCAGCCATCGCTTCCTAGGTGCGCCGTGAGATCGTCTCTCACCCTTGCCGTGCCACGAGAGCCATGATGCCCTTACCGGGGCAAGTCATAGTAATGGAACGGACTTTTCACAAAGGAGCCCGAATGACCGCTGAGCAGGACAAAGCGGGTATTCGCTGCGCGAGCTTGAAACGGCCGCTATCGCTGACAGGATTCCCGTCTAATAGCGGGCAAGGAAATATGGCTCTCCTTCACCCGCCTTCACACACGGTTAAGCCGTAAGAGCATGGTTCCCAAAATAGAGGAACTCGCGATCCATACCGGCGACATCCCCGGCTTCGAGCGACAGGCTCGCGCTATCGAGCATCTTGAAGCTTTGTTGTGCTTTGACCCATTCATCCGCGCTTTGAAGCGTGGTCAGAGTAAAGCTTGTCGTTTCACTCAGGTAATGAGTTGGGATGATAATCTTCGGCTTAAGCTTCTCGACAATGTCGTTGCCTTGCTGGTAATCCAGAATGTGCTGTGACCCATCGACGGGTAGTGTCAGCACATCGACCTGTCCGATCGCATCCCAAAATTCCTGCGGTGGATTGTGCCGATTGTCGCCCCAAATCAGGGTTCGGACGCCGCCTGTTTCAACGAGATACACCACCATATCCATGTGGCTGACATTGTCCGGCGGGCAAGCATTGACGCCGAATTCGCCCAGTGCGTTTGTCCAATTATACCAGCCAGGTGCGCGACAGACATGTTTATCGGCAAACCCAGTGATTTTAACATCAGCAAATTCAAAGTTCCCTACCATGCGGTCCAGCACCATGGTTGAAACCGGGCGGTGAATGGCATCGTGGTCAAAATGGGTGTGTGTAGACAGGCAAATATCCACCGGTATCTCGGGGAACTCGTTTTTGAACCAAAGGCCCCATGCACCCGATGGATCGTCGCGCCAGGGGTCGAACATGAGTGTCGCGCCACCCGGCGATGTGATTTTGATCGCGCAATGGCCGTAGAAATCGACACCCACAGCACCCGAAACGTCTGTTCCGGTGGTTTTTTGCAGCTCAATCACACCGTTATTGTTGCCGGGCTGTGTCCAGTCGGTTGATTGGGCTTGCACCGAAGTACCAGTTAGCAGGCTCGTGGCCCCGCCAACACCCGCAGCTCCCGCGGCCATAAAGAAGGAGCGGCGTGAAATGCCACTGGCCACCTCATCCGCTTCGCCATTGATAACCATCGGTTCTAAATTGAGAGAATCTCTGTCCATGATTAGCATCCCTGTTGTTGTTCAAAGATCTGGATCTTGGTTCCAGATGACAGGATGGTATCAATGAAGGTTTATCAGTGACGTATTAGAATAATGGTAGCATAATATGGGGGCATTCCCCATGTTTTTCCGCTCGTCAAATATTACTCGGAGTGAAAAGACTATCGGTTCAGTGCAGGGAAAGCAGCAAGCTTCGCAGGTTTTTCCCGCTATGTCTGAGACCCAGCTTGGAGCGAATGTTGTTGCGATGAAATTCAACGGTGCTACGCCCGCGCGACAATGTGCGCGCGATTTCCTTTGTGGACTGCCCCCGCATAATCATTTGAGCAACCTCCCGCTCGACCGGTGTCAGTTTTTCCATGATTGTCATCAGCTTGCTGTTTACGCTTGCGGTGATCGAGTTCAGCTGATCTTCGACCGTATCAAGATAGTTGGACCCGATCGGGTCACTTTCCAGCCGGATACGCAGCTTTGACAGGTGCGGCATCACCAGACCCTTGATCTGACGCAGCAACTTTAGGTCATATTCCTCGCGTGCCTTTTCGACGCTTCCCAACAGCACCCGAAGAGCGGTATTTGCTTCTTCCAGATCCGCCGTGCGATCCATGACCCTTAGCTCAAGCTCGTCCAGTGTTGTCTGCAATTCAGCCTCCAGCTCGATCCGCCGGTTCATCTCGGTGAACAGTTCAAGATCGGCCTCGATCACTCTGGCAAATTCCTGCAGCCCTTCCCGAAACAAAATCGCACGTCGGTTGCGCCTTGAGTCCAGCACGCAGATTGTTCCGAATATCTCACCATTCGGCCATTTCAGAGGATAGCCGATATAGAAAGACATACCGTGCTCCATATCGTCATTGTCTGACCATACCGGATCACTGCTCGCGTCTTCGACAAACAACTCGCCATCCTTTTGAAGAACGCCGTGACAGTATAGTTTTTCGTTTAAAGTGAACTGGCAGCCAACCTGATAAGGGTTTTTGTCGCTTTCGCTAGTGACAAAAACCGAATGGTATGGTGCGCTGGTGCGCATCACCAAGCTTGCAGGTACCTCGGCAACCCGCGCAATCAGGTCAACAATACGTTGCCATTTCTCCACGGTCTTTTGAGGAATCTGCGGTTCCAATGACGCCCTTCTTGATCGGTAAACCTGAACTACAGCAACAATAAGGTCGAAACGCATCGGTCGGCAAGCTCGGCTCAAATTGAAGAAGCACAATGCATCTCGACGCCAGGTGAGAAGATTCCGCCTTAGCTTGCCTCAAATAGGTTTAGGTTTGGCCGGCCTTGCGCTGGTGCTCGCGATCTTGCTTAAATTGGAGCAAGCAGGGCTCATTGACTGGTTCGACGAAAATGCTTGGTTTTCAGAAGAACAACTTCCGGCGCGCATTCAAGACGGAAATGCTTGGAACCGAGATGGCTTAAAGGCTTCGAAGACCATCAATGGTAATTTAGCCGGAAAGGTCACACACGTTCGCGATGGAGACACCATCGAAATATCTGGTCGCCCGATCAAATTCTCCGATCTGGATTGCGCGGTTGATACTGAGATATCTCGTTTGGATAGGCGGCATTTCCAAATAGGAGAGAAGGAGCATTATGATTTCAGAGCGGCCGCTCGCTGTGACCGGCATGAATTTTCTTTCCGTAGCCTTAACCACCTCAACGTGACAGTCGCACCAACAGCCCGCGCACGTTCGAGACATGCCATCGGCCTCTTCGTCGGGTCATTATCCCGCGGTCATTCAACGCCTCTGCGATGTCTCGGAGTGTCGTCACGCCGTTCTCCTGGAGTCCCTGGATAATCGGCGCCAGACCCTCGGCGAACGCATCCGCATTGGCGGCTACGGCCGCCCGCAAGGCTTCTCCGCCCTTGCCCGCCCGCCTTAGCGCCTCAGCCCCGTTCGGATTGCCTAATCTCACTCCACGCGCCTTTGCCGCCGCCAGCGCCTCCTTCGTGCGTCGAGAGACCGCCTCCCTTTCCTGCTGGGCGACAAGTGCCATTATGCCCACGGTCAGGTCATTGGCCTCGGGCATGTCGCAGGCCACGAAGCGGACGCCCGCATCGCGTAGGGTGAGCAGGAAAGCGGCGTTGCGCGAAAGACGATCTAGCTTGGCTATAATGAGCGTCGCACCAGTCAGCCTCGCAAGCTCCAAAGATCTTTGCAGTTCTGGCCGATTATTCCTGCGACCCGACTCCACCTCAGTGAAGCGAGCCAGGACCTGCGCGTTCTTCGCCGCCGCAAAATCGTCGATGGCCTTGCGTTGGGCGTCGAGCCCGAGCCCGGATCTCCCCTGCCGCGCCGTCGAGACCCGCACGTAGGCGACGAGCTTCAAAGGTGGGACAGTGTTGCTGATCATGTACAAACCTGCCTAACGTTGGTTTGGCAGTTCTGTACGATGGAATCCTTAATTAGTGTAGGCGCATCAGTGCCTTAATCGCGCCGACCGGGCTTGCAGGTGACCCTCACGGGGTCGCGTGGAGCATTTGGCTCTAATTCATCGTCCCGGGCGCCTTCTTCGACGCTGTTGCTATCCTTGTCGGTGTAGACCGTCACGAACTTGATCGTTGTGACCGGATCTTTCATTGCAGCAGTCTCGGCCATGTCCACGCGCGTGCGCGCCACCGGTGTCAGGCCCAGTTCGGACATGTAGCGGCCCATCAGCTCCATCTGTTTGTTCGCGACCGTCAGCCAGGGCGACTGCTGAACGTATCCGCTGGGCGTCTTGAGCAACGCGGGCCCCTCTCCCAGCTTTTCTTCCGCCTGGACCCAGCGGGCGTAGGCCTGGCAATAGGCCGCGAGGGCCGCACGGTCCGCCAGCGTCAGGATGCCGGCCTCGTGGAGCGGTGTCGCCAGCCTTCGCCATTCCTTGCGGGCTACGTCTTTCAGATGCGACGGGCATCGCGGCAAGGCGTTCAGGGGCGAGTGTGCTAGCGTGCCGGCTTTGGGCACTGGCTTACGGCCGCGCATTGACCCCACCCGAGCGGGCCTTGATGGCTCTCATTGAAGCCATCAAGCCGCCTCCTCCTGCCGTATCGACGCGATCTCGTCGAAGCTGCGGCCGTCCTCCTCCAGCGTCGCTGTCTCCCCGGTAAAGCTTTCCCAGCGTCGGACGGCCACATCCACGTAGGCCGGATCCAGTTCCATGGCGTGGCAGACGCGCCCGCAGGTCTCGGCCGCGATGAGACTCGTGCCCGATCCGGAAAAGGGTTCATAGACGGCCTGTCCGGGACTGGAGTTGTTCAGCATGGGCCGTCTCATGCATTCCACGGGTTTCTGGGTGCCGTGGATCGTCTGCGCGTCCTGGTCCCTGTTCGGGATCTCCCAGAGCGTCGATTGCTTTCGGTCGCCCGACCAGTGCCCCTTGCCCCTCACGCAGTACCACGCCGGCTCGTGCTGCCAGTGATAATGCCCCCGTGACAGGACCAGCCGCTCCTTGGCCCAGATGATCTGGCTGCGGATCTCGAACCCGCTGGCGACCAAGCTCTCCGCAACCGTGCCCGCGTGCAGAGCGCCATGCCAGACATAGGCCACGTCCCCGGGAAAGAGCGCCGAAGCCTCCCGCCAGTCAGCACGGTCGTCATTGGCCACCCTACCCGTCCGCTTGGTCCTGGTCGCGCCGGTCTCGTTGCGCCAGGCTGGATCGTACGCGACGCCATAGGGCGGATCTGTCACCATCAGGTGTGGCACCACGCCCTCGAGCAGGCGGGCGACGTCGGACTTGCTGGTCGCATCCCCACAGAGCAGGCGGTGGTTTCCGAGACGCCACAGGTCGCCCGAACGAGATACCGGAGTGACCGGTGGCTCCGGCGTTTCCTCTTCGCGCGGGTCCGCCGCGCCGCGGTCCAGCAAGGCATCGAGTTCAGCGCCCTCGAAGCCCAGGTCGGACAGATCGACGCCAAGCTCGGAGAGGTCGCCCAGTTCCAGCGCCAGCAGTTCCCTGTCCCACCCTGCCCGCTCGGCCAGCCGGTTGTCCGCCAGGATGTAGGCCCGCTTCTGCGCGTCCGAGAGATGCCCGAGCTCGATGACCGGCACTTCTTTCAGTCCAAGCCGGTGCGCGGCTTCCAGGCGCCCGTGCCCCACGATAATGCCGTTCGCGCCATCGACCAGCACTGGGTTGTTGAACCCGAACTCCCGGATCGACCCTGCGATCAGCGCAATCTGCGCGTCGGAATGCGTCCGCGCGTTGTTGGCGTAGGGCACCAGATCCTCTACCGGACATTGCCGGATCGCTGTTGCGCGCCTGTCTGTTCTCTTTGCCACTCTACCCCCCCCGCTCTATTTCAACGCGTCCGTGTGCCCGCATCTCGGGGAGTATAGCAAACCCAATAAATCGATGTAATCACGACAATTTCTGACAATCACCGCCAGTGAGCGACGAACCTGTGAGTCGTGTGAAGCTGAAGCAAGCGCAAATAAACCAGTGATTGGCGCAATGGCGGTTAACTTTAGGCACCGGAATGAGCAAATGTGTCTATCGCTACACGGCGACAAACCGAGATGCCTTGCCTCATATTTCCGTTTACCATTTCGCAGGGTTAGGCCGACATCTCCAGTTCCGACAATTTTCTGTGTCGCTGCAGTTTATGCGGGTACTGTTGGCGAGTAGAAATTTTCGGAGGTCATGGTGGATCTGGAAGTTTATTCGAAGCTGACTTGGGCCAAAGGTGAGCTGCAAGTGCGCGAAATAATCGAAGGTCGTGACGAGGTTCTGAAGAAGTTTTCTCCCTCCTTCAAACCGTCCGCGGTGGCTGATCTCGACGAGAGCAATTTCAGAAAATTCCTTAGTATTAAGCACAACAAGCACTGGACAGGCCTCGGGCGTCAACCGCAGCTATATGCGGACATGAAAAGATTGCGGCAGGTGCTCAGCGTTCTAGTGGACGAGTCACTTCCCATCAGTGGGCGGGTTGATAGCGCAATCAAGGCTCCTGGCATGGGGATGGCGAAACTCTCCGCCATTCTGTTAGTGACTTACCCAGAAAAGTACGGGGTTTGGAACGGGACTTCGGAGAAGGCCCTCCGCTTTCTTGGGCTCTGGCCTGCCTTCAAGCGCGGAACAACAACAGGAGAACGATATGTCGCTGTAAATGAGGTGCTGCATGATCTGGCCCGGAAGCTTGATATCGATTTGTGGACACTGGATGCGCTCTGGTGGGGTGTCAAAGATGAGGGAACTGCCTCGAAAACCTCGGTCGAAAAAGACGGCGTGAATGACGGCGAATCAAAGGCGAAGGCCCTCGCGAACATGAAAAATTCGATTCTTGTCACGACCCGGTTTGCCAACGGGCAATTGGAGAATGTGACAATTAAGAGAAAAGACCTGAAGATGTCTGACAGCGAGCTTGATGCACTTTTGGCTCGTCTCTTGAAAAAGCAGGAAGAGCGGTGTGCGATCACCGGGCTGCCTTTTAAGTACAGAGGTGACAAGAACATGCTACCGTCAGCAGACCGGATAGACAGCAATGGGCACTATGAAGCGGCAAACCTTCAGCTGGTCTGCCGCTTTGTCAATTTCTGGAAGCAAGCGACTCCGGACCACGTATTCCGTCGCCTGATTGCAGTTGTGCGCGAAAGCAGTGTGTCTTGAGGCTCTCTCTGCTGATGCGTTGACACGCCTGCCGGGAACACCTTTTGCAGAAGGTCGGTCCTTTCGGCGCCTAAATCCTCAAGCACTCAAGGTCGATCGACCACATACAAAAACCGAACATTAGCTATAAGATTCATTAAAGTCAGCTATGCGGACGAAGCGGCCGTCCGCCTTGTCCGAGCGAACGGCAGCTCGTTCCGTGTAACACCGCGAACAGTGGTCAGCCTTTGGCTACTGCAAGGTTGGACTTGCCGGCAACGTGATCCGCGAGTTTGCCCAGCGTTTGCATGCCGAATTCAACTGCGCCAAATCCAATGACAATGGCGCGACGTTCCGGCGTCGGGTGCATCTGGCGCAGCGTGACAACGGTTTTTCCGTTATCCTGCTCATCGAACGTCACCAGAAGTCGAAAACGGTTAGGATCATCTTCAATGTCCTGTCCATGATCGAGCTCGATAAGGCCGGGTGTCTCGACACGCAGGAAGTCCATGCGGTTGGAGAACCGCGTGCCGTCCGGGGCCACCATGTCGAACCGCCACACGCCACCCTCGCGAATGTCAGCCTCGTGAGACTCGATACGGAACCCGTCGGGTCCAAACCATTGCACAATTTGCGCCGGATCGGTCCATGCCTGGAAGGCGGTTTCGCGGTCAGCGTCAACGACACGAGCAAGAACCAATTCCCGGTCCAAAGGCCAGGACGCCCATTCGGAAACAGCGCTTGTGTTTTGATCAGTCATTCGATTTCCCTTTCTCTACATTTTTAAGGTGAGCCTCAAAGCGATCCAAGCGGCTCTCCCATTGCTTCCGGTAAGAGGCCATCCAGTCTTCCGCATCCTTCAAAGCTGCCGGATTCAGCGAACAGACGCGGCTCCGCCCCTCCCGTCGCGACACGATAAGGCCCGCGCTTTCCAGAACGCCGAGATGCTGTGTGAAGGATGGTAGCGCCATATCGAAAGGGTCGGCGAGTTGGGAAACAGTTGCAGCCCCTTCACTAAGCGCCTGAACCACCGCCCGGCGCGTTGGATCGGAAAGCGCGATGAAGGTTTGTTCTATGGGGGCTTTTCGGTTAGGCATGGGCCTAAGTGTAGGGCTGCCTTAAAGTTAGGTCAAGACCTAAGCATAAGAAGTCCGCCACGCCATAGCCGACGTTCATATTATGCGCAGCTTTCGCCGCTTTGGGCTCAAAGCTGAAGTTCGCCGCATGTTTCACCAACGACCGCTGGCAGCATCACTTTGACGCGCGCGCATCTAAATTCGCCAGCCAGACAGTTTTCCAAGAGCAGTTTCGAGGAGACATCGCATCTGTGCTTCGTCACCACTCACCCACCAGACCCGCTGCCAGCACCGGCCCCGGCCGTCACGTCGGTAGGCAGCCGATTTAAGGGTCATTTCCCTATAAGGACTATACATAGGGTTTTGACCCTTAAATGCTGACCTTTTAATCGCCAGCTTCGCCTCATTGGAGTTGCCGAATAGCTCTGGATGCAAAGCGGCGGCATCCGCCGGACTGTTCACAGCCACGCTCGCCAAGAGCATCTGCTGGAAAGGGTCTGGCTTTTCAGCGTCCCACGACGTCAAGCGGTCATAAACAAGCGGTAACGCCACGTCTGCCAGAATATGCACTTCCAGCGAATTGGCGGCAGTCCTGTTCACCCCACGCCCCCGGCCGATTGCCTGCACTAGTTCATCGTCGCAGATCGCGGCGCGCAGGGTCTCTGCAGTTTCATCTTTATGCCGCACCGCGACTAGCCCGCACGTCCGACCTGTGCGCATGTACAGTCCGACACGATCCGAAACATAGCCGGACGCTTCAACACCGCCGAACAGCGCTCTCGCTAACTCTTCGGCCTCCTGGCTCGGAGGAAGTGGCCGGCCAATGCCGATGAGCATCGCGACATCCTTGTAGATGTCGAGCCCGGCGACGGCGTTGAAATGCGCCGTCACGACGTTCGGAATATCAATGAAGGCAGGTTCTATGGCTTGGTAGGTCACCACCAGCACATCGCGCGGGAAAACCCGGAGCGCGTGCCAGCGCACGTAATCCACGCATTCCCGCAGCCTGTTTTCCCGGCGCCGGAATTCTTCTGGCGGCAGGCCCGGCAACGGGCAGATCATCGACTTCCCGAAGCTCCCCGTGACTAGGCGTACATGCATGTGCGGCGCCGCGACGTTGATACACTCGATCTCCATCGGCGGCAGGATCGCTTCTGCGAGGCTCTGTCGAAGCGTCGCATCGAGGTGAAGGACAGGTTTCCCTCGCAGACTGTCATGCAGGCGCTTGACCCGCCGCATCTCGATCGCCTGCCGGCCATCTGACCCGGCCGGGCGCACCTGCAGGGACTGCCCCGGTTGCTCGCCATAGCGCAGCAAATCGGCCAGGGCGCGCCAGAAGCGGCTTAACAGGTCGATCCTCTGGTTTGCCTTGGCCGTGCGCAGAGCTTCCGCACGACGGGCTCTGTCGAGACCGGGCACGAAGGCCACAGCCGGCCTACGCCACTCTTCCAGTTTCGCAGCGTGCTGGCAGTCCTTATGCGTCAGACCCTCGGCGCGCAGACTGCGGATCAAGGACATGTCTTTTTGCCCTTGGCGCAAGGCTCGAGCGGCAGCCTGCCGGAAAGCCGAAAGATCAGCCATCGCGGCGACCGGCGATCCGCCCACCCTGTTCTCGCCCATCCCATGCAAGGGCTCGTCGAGCAGATCCTCGACGAACAGATCTGAGCAAGTCTCGACAGCCCGCTGCCAGCATCCTTCGTCGACCAGGATGAGCGCCACATTGTCTTCCGAGAAAGCAAGGCCGGAAAACAGCGCATCATAGGGCGCCACGACAACGTCGGCCACGGCGGCGTCCTTGCGGTTCTGCTGCTTGAGGCAGCTCTCGAAGAATCTACATTGGTTGCCTTCACGCGACCGACAGGCGTGGTCCTGCACGGAAAGCCCGCTCGCGAGAACGGCCCGGACCATCTCGATGTCACGACACATCGGATCGCCCGTTGTCGGGTCCTTGCGCTCGTAGCCTCGGAGCACCGTCGCGTCGATGCCGAGATCGCGCCACGCGCAAGCGGTTTCCTCGGCCAAAGCGTGGGAGGGCGTAAAGACGAGAACGCGATGCGGCAAGCCCTGGCCGCGGAGCGCCGGCATCATGTCACTGATCGCTGCGCGCGCGGCGCGGGACTTGCCAAGACCTACCGTGGCCCGCACGCCGAGCGAAGGTGGATCTTTCTCCTGGCTCCGGTGCCATGCCAGCACCTTCTCGCAGTGGCCTGACAGCACCTCCTGCAAACGCGTGCGGCCTTTTTCCACAGACAGCGCGGCTGGCGTGTAGTCCAGCGTGGGCGTGGAGACCTCCCTGCCGGGCAGCCGCCCCTCATCCAGCAGGTCCAGCTTGTCGGTGACCTTGCGTGTGGCGTCAGCGACATCAAACGCACGGCCGGTCGACGAACGCGGGCGATCAAGATCGGTGGTGTTGGCAAACCGCTCCCAGACGAGGGAGGCAAGGGCGACTGGGACCGGCGTTTCGCCCCGATCGATCAGATCATGCACACTGTGGAACGCGATCTGGCTAAGCCAGGCATCGCGCCCGTCGACGACCCACCCGTTGCGGCGAACGACCTCGACCGGGCCTGTAGCCGCGCGTGGGGCAGTCTTACCTGCTCGCCTCGCGGCCCGTTGGGGTCCAGGGTGAACTTCGGCCAGAAAGGAACGTGCATCGTCTTCCGTGATGAGGGGCAAGTCGTCGATCTCATAATCGAGGACTGTCTCGCCCGTTGGCCAGTAATAGGGTTTTCCTGTCCCGGAATGACTCCCGAAGGCCACGAACTGTTGGCCGGCCCCAAGGATCTCCACGGATCCAGACTTGAGCTTCGGGAACGCCTGATCCGCCCGGTAGAGCAGCAGTCGTTTTGGCCACTGACCGACCCGGACGAGTGTCGCACCGAACCGCGCCTCCGCCAGCGACTGGACACGGTGGGCGGCATGTGCGTCCAGACAATCGATATCGAGCCCGATGAGCCGTCCTGTGCGAAGGCCCACGCCGCAATTAGCGTGCGTACGGCACCATTGCGCCACCTTCGCGTCGTCGATCTCCACACTGGACCAGCGTGTGACTGCGGGCGCTTTCCCTCCCATCCGGATAGGCAGTGACTCGAAGCCCTGCGACAGCAATTGCTCGGCGGCCTGCCCGAATGTGATGTGACCAGCACCAACGGGGCCGCCATTGGCAGCCCGGTTGCTGTTTTCGTCTGACTGTGGAGTCGGAAGGTTCCGCTCCACGCGCATGGCCTATTGAGGATCCCTCTGCCGCCGCCCGGCTTCCTCGAATGCCTCGACGTCCGACCGGCGATAGAGCACCCGGCCGCAGATTTTGAGCCAGTCAGGCCCCCTGCCCTGCGCACGCCAGCGTTCCAGCGTGCGGCGGCTGACGCGCCACCGAAACGCGAGATCGTGTTGCGTGAGGTGCGATGGTATTTGTCCGGTCATTACCCCACTCCTTCTTCGTCCAGGCGTGCCCGGTAGATCGCAAAGAGCGGTGTGCCCTCCTCAGTCGGTTCGACGTAGTGCACCTGGTAGTCGTCACGGCGGTCAATGACGAAGGGCAGATCCCAGAGCCGGTATAGCCCCGGGATCCGCTGATACGCCTGATTCTCTGTTTCCATGTGAAGTGTCCTTGCTTGAGTCTTTGAGGTGAAAAGCCACTCCGGAGGCCCGAATGGGACAGTCATCAGGAAAGTTTTCCGTCGAGGGCGTGCAACTTCGCCAAGGCGCGCTGGTACCGCTTGCGGGCCGCGTCGTGACTCATCCCCAGGGCCTGCGCCGCTTCCTTCTGGGTAAACCCCATCAGCACCACGGCCACGACGAGGCCGGCATCCTCGCCGATCAGCGGCTTCAATCGTTGCAGGGCGCGATCCGGAGAAGTACTCGCCGGCGCCTCCGCCGCGGTGATACTCTCGTCGAGGGATGCTTCCTGCCGTGCCCAGTCCCGTTTGAGGGCCCGGAGAATGTCGCGGCGCACGTTCATCAGCAATGTTGCGGCCAGGCGATCCACGCGCGCGAGATCGACGCGGGCAATTGCCGCCGCCATGCGCGCCGAAAGCTCCGCGCAGAGGATGTCGGGATGCTGTCTGTAGTACCGAGACAAACGCCCGTGCAGGGCATCGAGCCCGGGCCAAAGCGCCAGCAGCACAAGGACTTGCGCCGTGTCTGCGAAAGCCGCCTGTGATTGCGCCGCCGTCACCAGCGCCCGCAATGTCTTGTTCTTCGCGTTCGGATCGTTATCCCGTGCATGTTGATGATCCAGCAACGCCGGCACGTCCGGAAAACCTTCCAGATCGGGATGGTTGGTCTGCATGTCGCGGAAGTGTTTTGTGGTCGCCAGCCGCTCCGCACGGCGGAGAAGCTGCGCGTGAAGCGCGTGCCAAGAGGCTCGCATGAGACGCCTGCCTTTCGGCCGGGCGTCGGGCGCCTCATCGTGGCCAGGTCAGGGCGTCGCGCGCCTCTCGAGTTGGAAAAAGAAATGCGGGCGACCGTCAGGCCGCCCGTTTAGAGATCAGGTTTCGTTCAGGGTGCCGCAGCTCCGGCAGACCGCCGATGCCGGACGCGAGATGCGGTAGCGATGTCCGCGTGCGAACTGCACCAGGATCGCCGCCCCGTGCCGGCGGCCGAGCAGCTTGCCGCAGCAGGTGCAGCGCCAATCACTGGCGTGGTTTATTGCGCCGGACCGAGAATTCTTTTGGTCATGGAAGGTCGTGAATGTCGGCATTTGCCTGCACCTTTCAGAAGTTGACGGTGCCTGGCAAAAAACTCGACATTCTTCGAAGAAAATAGCCCAAGCTATCGCAAGGGATGGTTTGGGCTATTTCTTTATCTAACGCCCTTCATGGTGCTGCGGCCTATACGCGCAAAAGTTTCGCCATGCTCATGGATCAAGCTGTTGAGCATCTGAGGGGTGCTTTGACCCTTCGAGATGCCAGTGACAAATTCGCTGCGACGCTGGATCCAATTCCGTACGGTTTGTCCGGACACGTCATATAACTTGGCAACACTAGATTTGGGTCTGCCGTCTTCGATCTCACCGCGCGCAGCGGCTTCGATGTATAGAAGCGCATAGCCTATGGCCCGTCTTTCCATCCGCCAATACGGTCTGCCTTTTCCGGCAACTGCAACATCTTTGATGAAGTCAGGAATGTTTCCATGTCTCAAATCGTCGGCCATTTTGGCAAGCCTGCTTAGAACAACCATCGGCATTGGATCGAGACGGTCGCCTTCATGTGCATTGTCACGCTGGTACGTCCAGAGGATCGCATTAGCGATGCACCACCACTCGCGAACGGCTTGAGATTTGACGGAGGTTTTCTCCGCATTCGATCGATCAAGCTCACGGCAAAACTTGAACTGTTGCTTCTCCAGGTCCAGCAGCAGCGCATAATCGTCTTTGGAAATCTTACTGTCGGGATCGGGAGGCTCGAAACCTTCAAAATCCTGGAATGGAGTGTTCGCGCTTGCCGACTTGTTCACGATTTCCTCCCGTACATCACTCAGATCTTCGGCACATTGATTGACCGCGATGAAAAATGCAAAATCCGGCCTCCCTCAAAGGCAATGTCCCATTTTCGTCTCTGGTTTGGCTTTTGGAGGACATGAAACAGAAGAAACTCCGGCCCACCCGAACGCCCAACCCGCTTAATCCATCGCACATGACGCCCCTCGAACGTCGCGCGGCGCTCTGCAAGATCCTGGCGCTCGGCCTGGTCCGCCTGCATCAGCGCCAGTCAAGCGAAGTATCTGCACGGGCGGGAGAAAGTTCGCTTCACTCTCCGCCCGACCGGAGCGGTCATGCAACCACCGAAACCGGAGGACATGCATGACAAAGCAAGACCCGATTCCCGCGCGCCTGGCTGCGCTGAAGACCGCCACGACGCCGGAGCTGAAGGCGCACTGGCGCGACCTTTTCGACAGCGAGCCTCCACCCTTCAATCGCCGCCACCTCGAAAGCAGGCTGGCCTATCGCATCCAGGAACTGACCTACGGCGGGCTGAAGCCGGAGACCATCCGCCGACTGGAACGGCTGGGCGAAGAGCTCGATGGTGGCGATCGCAAGAAGAGCCGACGCCGTGCCGATCACGGCATGCCCATCGCCGGCACGCGCCTCATCCGGGAATGGCAGGGCGTCGAACATGTGGTGACTGTCACCAGCGACGGCTTCGAGTGGCAAGGCCGACCCTACAAATCGTTGTCTGCCATAGCTCGGGCCATCACCGGCACGCGCTGGAACGGCTGGGTGTTTTTCGGTCTCAAGAGCCGGAGAAAATCGTGAGAAACGTCAGACTACCTTGGGTTAACCAAACCTCCCTGCTTTGCAGGACCTTTAAGCCAATTCTTGAAGCCACCGAGAGCATCTCCCTTTCTACTCTTTCGTGGAAATCTCCGGGCAATTTCATCGTGATCAGAAATTCGCTGGGCCTTGGTTCTCTTGCGGCGTTTCAATTTCATCACGGAGCACCTTTCCTATGAATATGAGTAAACATGGTGATGAAGCTATCTTTCGCAAGCTGCGTTGCGCGATCTACACCCGCAAGTCCTCCGAGGAAGGGCTCGAGCAGGAGTTCAATTCGCTCCACGCTCAGCGGGAGGCCTGCGAGGCCTATATCGCCAGCCAGAGGTCGGAGGGCTGGGTTCTTGTTCGCGATCAGTATGATGATGGCGGCATATCCGGCGGCACGCTCGACCGCCCTGCCCTTCAGCGTCTCACGGAAGACATCGAAGACGGGCTGGTCGACGTGGTCGTTGTCTACAAGATCGACCGTCTCAGCCGGTCACTCGCCGACTTCGCAAAGCTGGTCGAGGTGTTCGACCGGAACGGCGTGACCTTCGTGTCGGTAACGCAGTCGTTCAACACGACCACGTCCATGGGCCGGCTGACGCTGAACATCCTGCTATCCTTCGCCCAGTTCGAACGCGAGGTCACTGCCGAGCGCATTCGCGACAAGATCGCGGCATCTCGGCGCAAGGGCATGTGGATGGGCGGCGTGCCGCCTTTAGGATACCGGGTCGAGAACCGGAAGTTGCTGATCGATGAAGCGAAGGCCGAACACGTCCGTTGGATCTTCGCTCGTTTTCTTGAAATCGGCTCGGGAACAGAACTGGCGCGCGAAGTCGATCAACGCGGCATCCGTACTCCGCGCGGCAACCGGATCGACAAGAAGTACCTGTACCGGATGCTGAACAACCGCGCCTATATCGGCGAAGCGGTCCACAAGGGCGAGAGCTACCCCGGCGAGCACGACGCCATCATCGCCCGCGAGACATGGGACCGCGTTCACGCCATCCTGCAGGAAAGCCCGCGCAAGCGAGCCGCCCGCACCCGCGCCGAGACGCCCGCACTGCTGAAGGCGCTTCTGTTCGGCCCCGACGGCGCGGCCTTCTCGCCGACGCACACCCGCAAGGGCGACAAGCTCTACCGCTACTATGTCAGCCAGACGGTGCTGAAGCATGGCGCAGGGTCGTGCCCGGTGGGACGTGTCTCCGCCGCCGAGATCGAGGCCGCAGTCGTCGATCAGTTGCGCACCGTTTTCCGCCAGCCTGAGGTCGTGGCGGGAACGTGGAAGGCGGCACGCGGCCACGCTGACGACATCACCGAGGCCAACGCCCGCGCAGCACTCCAGCAGCTCGATCCGCTCTGGGAGGAGCTCTTCCCCGCAGAGCAGGCGCGCATTGTGGCGCTGCTGGTCGAGCGAGTTGACATCGGCACGGACGGGCTCAAAGTCCGCCTGCGCATCGACGGCCTCAGCGGCCTAGCGCGCGAGATGCAGGCCGGTGGCATGGAGGCGGCAGCATGACCCGCGGGGCTCCGATCCCCGAGACGGTGACGCTCCACGTGCCGTTCCGCGTTGTGAAGCGCGGGGGGCGAAAGGAGATGCAGATGCCGGATGGTGCCATGCAACCGCGCCGGACAGACAGCACACTCTTAAAGGCGCTAGCGCGCGCATTCCGGTGGAAGCGGATGCTGGAGTCGGGAGAGTACGCAACCATCGGCGATTTGGCCCAGAGCGAAGGGATCGCACACTCCTACATGACCCGCGTGCTGCGGCTCACATTGCTTGCGCCCGACATCCTCGAGACGATCCTGGAAGGGAAGCAGGGTCCGAAGGTAACTCTAGCACGGGTGTTGGAGCAGTTTCCATCGGAGTGGAGTGCACAGGAGAGTCAGTTCTGCTGACAACACTCTTACGGACATTAAAACTCAGTGCAGCGAATGACCGCTCCGAGCCCAAAATGACAAATACTGCGGGTCACCCGAAGGGCGGCGAAGCGCATGAAGCGGACTTTGCAAAGTCTCACTATCTGCCCTTTCTTGCCATTGAACTGGCCAGCAAGATTCGGCGCTGCGGCTCGGGCAACGATGCTTCAGTTTGATCCATTGTCTTCGGCTGGGTTGATTATCTCTCGGAACAGATTTTGCCACTCCCCATCCTCCTTTTTATCTATTGCTTGATCGATGGTGGTTTTGTCGGTTGAGAGCACTTGAACAAGTATGTGTCCTTCGTGTTCCTGGGCATGGCTTCGCAGCCGTTCCAGCATCTCCCTTTGCTCGCTTTTTCCATACGATAGCTTACAAAGTGTTCCGTATTGTTCTTTCGTCATTCGTACGACAGACGGCAATGCGCTTTGAGGGGGGCCGGAAGGCTTCATCTCCACTGTAATGGAATTTGAATCGAGATCGTAGTAGCCGTCTTGGTCGGCCGGGAACACTGTTTGAACTTTTGCCACCATGTTCATTTTGTAATGCACGTATGTTTCTGGTGTTCCCATGACGACTTGTTCTTTGAAGAGCTCTTTTGGGAACTGCATGATCAGTGCCTTCCACAAGATGCGCCCCAAGACATCGACCACATGGTCCTCTGAATCGGGCAAGGCGTCTTCGATTTCTTCGAGCGTTGAACCGTGCATCAAGCTATTTCGCGTCTTGTCGAGGAGCTCGAAAGTTCCAGCATCGCTGTCGGGCGCAGCTTCCTGAACCAACGCTCTGATTGCCTGTTTTGCATATGGCCGATGCATCGGATGCTTTTCACACTTCTCGCAATACAGCGGTTCCCGACAGTGCGGGCATTGGTCGTGCACTTTCTCTGTCGGCTTGTTGAACTCTGCCACGATCTCAAGCGCGAACCAGAAGTAGGTGAATTGGTCGTCAGGCGAAGCTGCGTCAACGCCGATCCTGTACCAGCGAAGTGCCCGCTTAACTGCGGGCGATACATCGTGCTTCAGCAAGCGCTCTATGGAAGCCGCATTTTCATCTCTGAGAAATGGTTGTGGATCATCATATTCAACTTTCTCACTCCACATCAGAGCGTCCCTCATCCTCATTTCTGAGGGATTGCTTCCGTCAATGATCTTTCGAATCCGATGCTTTCGAAATCCAGCACCTGTCGTGAACGCAAGCATGTTCAGGCAATGTGCCATAACTTCATCGACGCTCTCTTTTGCAGCCTCTAAGTCTGGCGCTTCAAAGTAGATTTGTAACGATAGCAGAAATGGAGTGGTGAACTCTGTCCGTGGGATGTTTTTTACCCTGGCTTTGAAAGCTCCTGCTGGATCGGTGATCGTCAGTACGTGATCATCGGAGATGATAGAAACGTCCGACATGATTTCATAGTGAGCAACACATTCCATAAGCAAGCCCAATTGCATTAAGTTCTTTTGCTCAGTGAGCAATTCAAGGCATTGATACTAGCCTCGCACCTCAAACCCAACCTTGGTCCAATCAAGAAGGCTAGGAATGCTGCATATGGTGCTTTCATTGAACCCGGTCTGCTTTGAAATCTCGATTAGCCACTTTCGCCTTGACTTGTCGGCTTTTTGCGCAAGCGGCGAATGGCCAAATTCCGCCCGACCCATAGAGTTCCGGTGTCCCCTTTGGTCGCTTGCACCATTTTGAATAAATTGAACGTTCGACCGCTTCGTCCCGCATTCGCGACCTTGATGCACTTTGCGGAGAAGGTCTAGTTTGAGCCCTTCTCAGACCTTGGCGTCAGGCGCAGCATTCGTCGCGATGGGTGAGAAGCGGAAGTTTGTTGCAGGTGCGAGAAATTCTTTGCGTGACGAGCAAGTGGTCATTCCATCGAAACCACAGCACGCCATTGTATTGCCTTTACCGGCTTGAACGTGACTTGGCCAATGTGCAAGCTCATCTGACAGCACCAACGGGAAAACCGTAATGAGACTGAGCAGAATGACTTTCAGCGGCTACCGTCGTTTTCTTCACAAGAACACCCTCAAAACCGGCAGCAAATTGACCGTGCTGGTAGGCCCAAATGAAGCAGGCAAGAGTTCAATTTTGGCGCTCCTGTCAAAGATGAAGGAAGGCGAAGACTGGGCAATTCATGATCGACACAAGTACCCAGAAGACGCCAAAATATCAGCCGAGTTAGTTTACGACCTTTCTAGCGAAGATCATGAGGAAATTGGGAGCGATACTCCAAAACAATATGTTGTGCGCAAGAATGACGAAGGAGAACTTAGTCACGAACTAATACCAAAGGTTGCAAGGAGTAAGTCTCATCGCGCTGGCTTCATGACTAAACTGAGTAGAGCTGCCAAGAACTCTTTTCTGGTGAAGGTGATGGACGATGAGGAGTTGGATCACAATGCGTTAGTTCGCCTTAGTATGAAATTGGATGTAGATCAGGAAACTATCTCACAGAACGATCTCGCGCTATTAGAAGAAGTTTCGTCCGCCCTAAGTAATAATAACACAGATAGCGCGCCTAAATACGTTCGCGACTTTGCCGCTGAAATCCAAAGATTCCTACTTGTGGAGCGTGCTCCTCACCCAAACGACACAGCACTAAAAATTGCTGACAGCAAAGAGCCTGCGTTCGTCGAGTTTTCACAAGACGATCGTGAAATTCAGCCTGAAGTGGTCCTATCATTTCGGACAGGTTTGCAGCGTTTCTAAGGTGTATCGGGTTTAGGTTTCATGCTGCTTTTAG